>JAOPWD010000097.1 GCA_025965875.1 Pseudonocardiales bacterium | reverse complement strand
CGCCGGCGTCGGGCAGCAGCATCCAGATCCCGGACATCCCCGCCGCGCTGGGGGTGCGGACCACCCGGCGTTGGGCCAGGCCCCGCTCGTGGGCCTGCTCCGCGGTCTGCGGCGCCAGTTTGAGCAGGGTGCGGTTGAGGCTGCGCCGAAAGCCCGCCAGCGTCTGGTCCGGTGCCGTGACCAGCACCGCCTGCTCGACCTTGGCCGCGGTGACGTCGTCCAGGGGCATGGTGGCTTCGGCCAGCGACCGGGAGTGGTGGGTGGTGATCTCGCCGCGCTGCTGCCGGTCCAGCGTCTCCGGCAACCGGCCGACCAGTTCTTTGGCCACCTGCAGCCGGTTGGCGGCGTGCCCGAACGAGAGCCGCAGCGCGCAGGCCACCTGTTCGCGGACCCAGTCCTTGTCCAGCTCGCCGGCCGGGCCGGGTACGGCGGGATCCTCGGCCAGCACCGCCAGAAGACGATCCTCCAACGCGTGAAACATCGACAGGTGCCTCCCCAACGCCACCAGCGCGTCGATCCGACCTTCGTGCGACAGCCGCCGCGGATCGACAGCCACCAACGACGTGACCACCGCCGAGCCCGGCGTGATCGACGCCGCCCACGCCGCAACATCATCCGGACACAGGTCGGCATCCAAGACGGTCGGCACGTACGGCTGCGGCTCGAGTTCCTCCGGGTCGTCGTCCCAGTCCGATGCTTGGTTCATGCCTCGATTCTAACGGCGGGGTCTGACAGAAACGGCCCACTTTCCGGTTAACCCAAAAGACAATTCTCAAAGATGATCAAACCAAGGCGAGCGCGGCCGGTGACCATCACAAGGGAAGGCGACCGGACGGGTGACCACCACAAGAAGGGAGCCGAGAGCGGGCCGAACCCCACGAGTGTGACCACCACAAGAAGGGAGCCGAGAGCGGGTTCCAGCCACGAACCCAACTCTGTCGTCGCTGAGCCTTTGCTTGTCGCATTTCAACCAGCCAGGTACAGAAGCCCGCCCTGTGCTGAGGGACAAGGCCGAACTCACCCAGCCATAAAACGGACCCCGTTAGCCATCCTCCTGCGGTGCAGTCGCGCGCTCCGAGGAAAGACCTGAACCTGTTCGCACCCAACGCCACCGGAACGCTGCCGCTCACCACCGCCGTCCGGTCCCGGTGAGCCGGGCTGCCGATGCACCCCGTCGACGGTTCCACTCGTACCGCACGGCTGCGGGTTCACGGTGCGCCCGGTCGTGCCCGGCTCGACCGGGACGGGCTGACCGTCGACCACCCGTATCGCCCGCGACGCGCGGCATTGACACGCGCGAGCCGCGGGAGTGTTGTGGTTGCACTGTCAACCGGTGCGGCGCGACGGCCGGACGGATGCGCCGCCGGCTATCGGCGCGGGGTGAGCGGCATGGGCGAGTGGGACGCGACAACGTACGAGGGGAAGGACACAATCCTGCGGGTCGTGCGGCGCGAGGCCGACGAGTTGTTCGCGCTCGTGGAGCCGGCCGAGGTCTGGGACCGCAAGACGGCGTGCGCGAAGTGGTCAACACGCGATGTCGTCGGCCACCTTGTCGACACGATCGAGGGCTACTTCGCGGCATTCGATGCGGTGCACTCGGGCACGGAACCAGCGAAGCCGCATGGCCTGCCCGCGATGAGTCAAGTGGCCGGCGACCAGGCCATCGCGTTCCGGGACGCATCACAGGCAGAGATGCTCGAGCGGCTGCACACGGACTTCGACAAGGTCATGGAGTTGCTCGACTCGGTCGGCCCCGACGACTGGGCTGGCCTGATCGTGACGCACCCGTACATGGGTCCGGTGCCGGCGTTCTTCTACGCAGCCGGACAGCTCATGGACTTCGCCGTGCACTCATGGGACATCCGGGAGGGCAGCGGTCAGGCGCACGCCATGTCCGCCGACGCGGCGGACCTGCTCATCCCGTTCATGTTCGTGCTCTGGCAGGCCTCGATCCGCGCCGACGCCGACACCTCGCCGTTCCAACTGGGCATCCGGGTGACCACTGGACACAACGCCGGCGACTTCCGGGTGAGCATCTCGCCGGACGGGATGACGTACGAGCCCGGCTCGGTCGACGACCTGCCCAGCGTGCTCGAGTTCGACGCGGCGAGCCTGGTACTCGTGGCATTCGGCCGCTGCGATGCCGGGACGATGCGCGGCGATCGCGCGATCGCCGAGCGGTTCCTGAACCTGTTCTTCCGCGTCTAGGGTTGGTAGTCGGTCGAGCGGTCGACGTGGTCGTAGACGGCTGGCCCGATTGGGCGACGCTGCTCCTCGGCCAGGTGCCCGAGCAGGCCGGCGGTCCGTGCGAGCAAGGCGAAGCCCCGAAGCGTCTCGACGGGGAAGCCGAGGTCGGCCAGCGCAGCACCGCACACGCCCGCACCGTTGAGCGGCAGGGTGCGGCCGAGGATCGCGGGGTGAACACGGCCGATCGCCTCGAACAGCCGCAGGTGCGGACCCTGCACGCCCGCCTCGACGGCGATGCGGATGATCACTGGGGTGCGCGGGTCGCCGGCCTTGTGCACCGGGTGGCCCAGGCCGGGGACCAAGCGGCCGGCGGCATGCTGCGCGGCAACGGCACGAGCGGCGAGCGCGTCCCAGCCTGCGTCGTCGCTCGGCGGGGCACCGTCCTGCGCGGCGAGCGCGTCGGCGAGGAATCGCCCGCAGTCCTCTGTCACGCCCAGGAACCGCGACCCACCGCCGAGCAGCCCGGCGGCCAGGGCGCCCTGCGCCGATTCGGGTGCGCCGGTCAGGGTCAACCGGGCGGCGATGGCCGACGGCGTGAGGCCATGGTCAGCCAGCGCGACGAGTACGGCTTCGAACAGCCGTAGCTCACCAGCCGATGGGCGACGCTGGGCGACCAGCCAGAACGCGAGTTCCCCGAATCCAACCTGTCCCATCAGGTCGGCAGCGAGGTCGTGGCCGAGCAGGGTGATCGTGTCGGCGTCCGAATGACCGATCGAAGTCGGGTAGGACGGCTCGCTCATGGGGTCGCACCTCGCTCGCTGGCATGGGCTTGCTGCGCGTCATACTCGTCCTCCGCGCGGTCGGCAGGCAGTTGGTGCTTGGCGACACGCTGCGTCGGTGTGCGGGGCAACGCTTCGAGCCGCTGCCAGTAACGGGGCACCTTGAACGCAGCCAACCGCTGCGCCGTCCAGGCCCGCAGCGCCACGAAGTCAGCCGGCCCGTCCGTCACGACGAAGGCCTTGATCTCCTCGTCGGACAGCTCGGACGGCACGCCGACGACGGCGCACTCGACGACACTGGGGTGCGCCGCGATGGCGTCCTCGACCTCGGCGGGCGACAGGTTTTCACCGCGCCGGCGCAGCACCTCCTTCTTGCGCGCAATGAACGTGTAGACGCCGCCGGCGTCGCGCGACACGAGGTCGCCGGTGCGCAGCCAGCCATCGGCGGTGATCGTCTCAGCAGTCTGTTCGGGCATGCCCCAGTAACCGGGCGTCACGGCGGGGCTGCGCAGCAGCAGTTCGCCTGGCTCGCTCGACGCGACGTCGTGTCCCGCACCGTCGACGACCCGCGCTTCGTTCACGACACCGCGCGTCGGGTGCTGGCGCAGCGTCCCGAGCGTGCCGAACGGCCGCGTCCCGTGCGCCCAGATCAACCCGTACGGGCTCTCGGACATCGCGTAGCCGCACACAATCCGCAGGCCGAAGCGTCGCTCGATGGCCAGCTGCCGGTCCCGCTCCGGTGACGGTCCGGTGTAGCAGAGGCGCAGCGGGTTGTCGGCGTCGTCGGGACGACGCGGCTGGCGCATCAGGATCTCGAGCATCGCCCCGATCGCGTTGAACTGCGTCGCCCCGTGTCGCCGTGCCGCGTCGAGGAAGCCGCTGGCCGAGAACCGCGGGAGCAGAACCAGCCCTGCGCCGCAGGCCAGCGAGCCGAGCACGGAGTACGCCGGAGCGTTGATGTGGAACAGCGGCAGCGAGGTCATCAGCCGGTCGTCGGAATTCAGCTCCATCCAGAACGGGAAGCCTTCACCGGCCATGACGTACGCGCGGTGGGTCTGCATCACCAGCTTGGACCGGCCCGTCGTGCCCGAGGTGGGAATCAGCACGGCGACGTCGTCAGGCGCCGCCGCATCGGTAGGGAGCTCGGCAGGATCGCCGGCCAAGTCGTCGACATCGAGCACGTCCGCGCCGAACCCGTCGACGAGTGGGCGCAGTCGCGCATCAGTGACGATCAAGCGGGGCGCCGTCTGGGCGAGCAGGCCGGCGACCTCGGCTCTCGTCGACGCGGGATTGGTCGGCACCGCGATGGCACCCAGCGACGTGATCGCCAGCCATGCCAGCAGGTACTGCGGCGTCGTTCGCGCGGTGAGGACGACGAGATCGCCGGCACAGATGCCTCGATCGCGCAGGACGGCGGCTCGGCCGCCGACCGCGGCGGCAGCGCCGGCGAACGTCAGCTCGAGGTCGTCGGTGCGCAGCCAGGTGCCGTCTGGGTCGCGGGCTGCGGCTCGGGCGAGCAGGTGCGGGATCGTCCCGTGCCCCGCCGGCTCAGACACCGGGGCGGTAGATGTCCTCGATGATCCCGTCGACAAGCCGGGTCGACACCGTGTGCTCGAGTACACCGGAGCCGCGCAGTTCGGCCGCCGCCGGTACCGGGTCAGGGTCGGCGAAAAGCCGCTCGTCGGAGTAGTCGGCGGGACGGCCGGTGGCGTCGAGCGTCCACCACGACGCCTCCAGCGCCATGCCGTTCGGATCGCTGAAGTAGATCGAGCGAATGAAGCCGTGGTCGATGACGTCGGTGACTTCGCAGTCGTGGCTCTTGAGGCGGTCGCGCAGCCGCAGCAGCGCCTCTTCGTCGGGCAGGTTCAGCGACAGGTGATCGAACTGCGAGGCCTTGTCGTAGGGCACGCCGGCCGGCTTGGCGTACAGGTCCAGGTGCTGCCCGGCGTACTCGAAGAAGGCGACCGTGTTGCCGGTCCCGATGTCGAAGAAGTAGTGCCGGAACGCCGGGGTGCCGATCGTGGCCACGAGTCGCGCGCCCAGGACGCCGTGCCAGAACCGCACGGTGGCGTCCATGTCAGGGGTGACCAATGCGAGGTGGTTGACCCCCCGCCAGTGCACGGTGTCGGGGATCGCTGCCATGGTCTGAAAATACGCGTCCCGGTCGGGCTGGGGAAGGTTCAGCGTGCAACCACTTCAGCGCACTCACCGCCCTGTCGGGTGCGCGACAGGTGCTCTGTCGGGCGTGCGACTGCGCACGAGCCCCCGACGTTAAATGCTGTGCAACATCACGGCGGGCGGCCCAGGACACCGCCCGACGTGAGTGGGACGGGAGGGACACGGCCGATCTCGGCAGTGCTCGATAACCAGTCAGGGCGTCGTGAGCCGGGGGGTCGCGACGCCCTGACTGGCGTCCGGGCGCCACTCAGCTGTCAGCGAAGCGCATCAGCGCGGGGACGTCGTCGAGCTGGACCAGCGTTCCGGCGACTGTGATCCAGCCGCGCTGCGCCAACCCGGACAGTGCGCGGTTGAGCGACTGGCGGGTGACGCCCAAGCGGGCCGCCACGCCGGACTGGCTCATGCCCAACTGACTCTTGATCGTCCCGTCGGCGCCCAAGTTCGACTCGGCCAGCAGCAGCTTGGCCAGTCGCCGGGGCAGATCGAGGAAGACCAGGTCGGCCGCCGTGCCGTTCAACCGGCGCATCGAGGCGGCCAATCCCAGAGCCACCGACCGCAACGCTTGAGGATTCGTCTCGAGCAGCGCGCGAACGTCGTCGCCCGCGATTGCCACCAGTTCGGTGGCCTCCAGCGCGTCGACACTCGCCGAACGAGGCTGCCGGTCCAGCACCGACAGCTCGCCAAGGGTCTGACCTGGATCGACCACCGCCAGCGTCAGCTCCTCCCCGCGCGGTGAGGCGAGAAAGACCCGCAGCCGTCCGGACCGCACGAGGAACAGGTAGTCGCTCGGTTCGCCCTCGCTGAAGAGGATCTGACCGCGGGCCAATCGCCGACTGTGCGCAGCATCGGCAAGCGTGGCCAGTTGGTTCTCGGCCAGCCCGGCGAACAGCGTTACGCGCGCCACGTCGGCGGCCAACTCGGGCACCGCGTCCCCCTGACTCGATCCTGGCTGTCGCCACGGAGATTAGTCCGGATAGTCCGTCCCCGCTGCTTGAGAACGTAGGCCGCCACGGTGTCAGTGATCCGTCGGCTATGGTCGGCGCCCGGGTAGTCTGCGATTCGGCCGCACGGTCGGACTCGGCGACGGGGGCTGGCATGGGTGGCACGGGCGGACCTCCCGTACCGCCCAGCCGTGCCGATCGCGGGATCCTGCTCGTCGAGGACGACCACGGTGACGCCGTACTCGTGCAGGCCAGCCTCGAACAGGCCGGGATAGCCGCCGATTCGGTGACCTGGAAACGCACGCTGGCCGAGGGCTGTGCCGCCCTGGCCGACCAGCCCATGTGCGTGCTGCTCGACCTCGGTCTGCCCGACGCGAGCGGATTGGGCGCCCTGCTCGCCGTGGTGGAGGAGTCTCCCGACACCCCGGTCATCGTGCTGACCGGCCGCCACGACCCGAGTGGCGTCGACGCGCTGGCCATCGGCGCCCAGGACTACCTGGTCAAGGACGACATCACGCCTGACCTGCTGGTGCGCTCGATCCGCTACGCCGTCGAGCGCAAGCGGGCCCAGCTCACCAGCCAGCAGCTGCGCGACGCCCGGCAGAGCTCGGCCGAGAAGGCCCGTCTCGAGCGCGGTCTGCTGCCCACGCCACTGCTGCATACCGACGCTGTCCAGTGCTCCAACTACTACCAACCAGGCCACAACCACGCGGTCCTGGGCGGCGACTTCTTCGACGTCGTCGAGACCCGCGACGGGCTGATCAGGGCCGTCATCGGTGACGTGATGGGGCACGGCCCGGACGAGGCGGCGCTCGGCGTCCACCTGCGGGTGGCCTGGCGCACGCTCGTGCTGGCCGGGACGGCCGACGACCAGGTGCTGCCCACGCTCGCGCTGCTGCTGAAGACCGAAAGCGGCGGCCAGCCGGGGTTCGTCACGGCCTGCGACGTCACGATCGACGTCGACGCCGCGAGGGTTCACCTGCGAGTGGCCGGGCACCCCGCGCCGCTGCGCTGCGCGTACGGCAAGACGACGTACCTCGACGTCGAGGTCGGCCCGCCGCTGGGCGTCGATGCGCCGGGTGCTGCCGCGGCCCGAGCGCGCGCCGGCTGGCCCGAGACCGAGGTCTCGCTGGACCCGGGCTCGTCGCTGATCCTCTACACCGACGGACTTCTCGACGCGTACCGCAAGCTCGTCGACGACGTCGATCTCGGGATCGGTGAACTCGTCGATGCCGTCACCACCTGCGCGGCCGACGGCGCGGCGGCCCGCACCTGGATCCCGACGCTCGTCGGCAGTGCGCCGCACCTGTCCGCGGACGACACCGCCGTCGTCGTGATCACAACCCGACCGAGCCCGGGTTGACGAGCGCTGCCCTTGGTGCCGGCGACAAGAGCAGGCGACGCCGATGGAGTCTGCGGCGAAAGGTGGGGGCCTCGTTTGCGCTGTTGAGCGTGCTGCTCGCCGGGCTCGGTGTGGTCATCGGCGTCTCGCTGTTCCGGTTCGCGGATCGGGGCCAGCAGGTCATCGACCGGTGGCAGCCGGCCGTCCTGGCCAGCCAGGCCCTGCTCGCGGACCTGCTCAACGAGGAGACGAGCGTGCGCGGCTTCGTTCTCACCGGCCGCGCCGAGTTCCTGGAGCCGTTCTTCGATTTCGGTCAGAAGCAGGCCCGGGATGCGGCGCGGCTCAAGGGATACCTGGCCGGGCACCAGCACGAACTCGACCAACTCACCGCGTTCCAGCAGGCTGCCGAGGCCTGGCGCACGGGTACCGCGGCGAGCCTCATCAGGCTCGTCCGGGCCAGTGACCCCAGAGCCGCTAGCCAGGTCGACAGCGCGACCGGCAAGACGCGCTTCGACCTGATCCGCACGCGATCCGCTGCCCTCACCGCGTCCGTCACGAAGCTGAGCAACAACGCGGTCGAGACGCGCCGCACGGCCAAGAACTACTTCATCGTCGCGCTCGCGATCTCGGGCGGACTGATCGTCCTGGCCGCGGTCGCCGTGTGGCGCGGGCTGCATCGCTGGGTGTTGCGCCCGGTGGATGCGCTCGGCGGGCAGACCCGAGACGTCGCGTCCGGCGACCTCAACCGCTTCATCGTGCCCACCGGCCCTCCCGAGTTCGTCCGGCTCGGCTCCGATGTCGAGACCATGCGCCGGCGCATCGCCGACGAACTCGCCCGAGCCGGGGCCGCCCGTCAGGAGTTGATCGAGCGCAGCGGCGAGCTGGCCCGATCGAACGACGATCTCGAGCAGTTCGCCTACGTCGCCTCGCACGACCTGTCCGAACCGCTGCGCAAGGTGGCGAACTTCTGCCAGCTGCTGGAACGCCAGTATGGCGCGCAGCTCGACGACAAGGCCCGCCAGTACATCGACTTCGCCGTTGACGGGGCCAAGCGGATGCAGGCCCTCATCAACGACCTGCTCGCGTTCTCGCGGGTCGGCCGCACTACCGAAGCGTTCGCCCGCGTCGACACCGCCGCGGTGCTGGCGCGCGTGGCCGTCGAGCTGGAGGACCAGATCAGCCAAGCCGGCGCCGTGATCCGCTACGACGCGCTGCCCGCTGTGTGGGGCGATCAGACCTTGCTCACGGCGCTGTTCGTGAACCTGGTCGGCAACTCGGTCAAGTACCGCGGCACCGAGCCGCCCGTGGTCCGGATCAGCGCCGAGCAGGCTCCGGACGGTTGGCTGTTCACCGTGGCCGACAACGGCATCGGCATCGACCCCCAGTACGAGGATCGGATCTTCGCGATTTTCCAGCGGCTGCACCTGCGCGACGAGTACGGGGGCACCGGCATCGGGCTGGCGCTGGGCCGCAAGATCGTCGAGTTCCACGGTGGCCGGATCTGGCTCGACCCAGGTGCGACCGTGGGTGCTACCTTCCGCTTTACGCTCCCGGAAGGGCCTGCTCGTGACCGTTGACGCACTGGTCGGCCGAACGCTCGGCGTCCTGCTCGTCGAGGACGACCCGGGTGACGTCGTGATCGCCCAGGAGGCGCTGCGGGCGGGCAACCTCGCTACCCAGCTCGACGTCGTCAGCGACGGGGTCGAGGCGATGGCCTACCTGCGCAACGAGGGCCGCTACGCCGGGGCCAAGCGTCCCGACCTGATCCTGCTCGACCTGAACCTGCCCCGGATGTCGGGGCACGAGGTCCTGGCCGAGCTGAAGGCCGACGAGTCGCTGCGCCGCATCCCGGTCGTGGTGCTCAGCACGTCGGTGGCGGCCGAGGACGTGGCCAGGAGCTACGACCTGCACGCCAACGTCTACGTGGCCAAGCCGGTCGACTTCGACGAGTTTGCCGGCGTGATCAAGCAGATCGACGACTTTTTCGCCTCGGTCGTACAGCTGTCCACGAACTGACGCACACCCGTCGCCCGCACCCCGTTTGAACCGCACCGGATCGGGGAAGGGTCGTCCCATGACTGGACGCATCGGGGCGATGGCAATCGACGGAACACCAATTTCAGCGAACGACGTAGCTCGCATGGAAGCCGAAGAACTACTGCACACCGAATGGCAGCGCAAGGCCGTCCTCGTCGTCGCTGCGAGCGCCGCGGATGCCGACGATTGCCGGCTGCTGCTCGACATTCTCGGCCTCGACGCCGACGTCGTGGCCGACGCCCGGCGCAGCGCCGAGCCTGCGGTCGCGGACAAACCAGCGCCCAAGCGCAGCCCCCGAGCCGCCTGACCTAGCTCGCGTCGTACTCGTGCGCCAACAGCACGCGTAGGAACCCCAGTAGCGAGCGCTCGTCGGCCTCGAGCAGCTCCCGCTTGCCTGCCCGCGTGCTCTTCAGGTAGCCGTCGAACGTCCCCGCCGTGAATGTGTCCAGCAGGTGCGGGTGGATGTAGTGCGCGCGGGCTACGGCACGGGTGTTGTGCAGCCCGTCGGCCGCGAGGTCGACGGCGGCCAGCACCGCGGCTTGCGGCTCGTCGCCGCGGTGCGAGCGCAGGTGATTGAAGGCAATCCGGGTGCCCCGCCAGGTGCGGAAGTCCTTGGCTGTGATGTGCTCACCGGTCAGGTCGAAGAGCAGTTCGTTCACCTCGCTGGCATCGATGGGCTTGCCGTCGACGGTGAACAGGCGGCGCCGGCGCTGCTCGCGTAGCTGGGCCACGACGCTGGCCACCCGCTGGTCGCGTAGCTCGATGCGGGCCTGCTTGCCCGACTTGGCCGGAAAGTCGAACTCGGTGCGGGCACCCCGGACGTCGACGTGGCGGCGGGTGAGCGTCGTCAGCCCGAAGCTGTCGTTCTCCTCGGCGTACACCTCGCTGCCGATCCGGATCCCGGAGGCGTCGACGATGCGCACCATGCTCGCGAGGACCCGGTCGCGGTCCAAGACGCGGCGGCGCAGTTGGGCGCTCACGTGGGCGCGGATCGTAGGCAGCTGCTCGGCCACCACGATCAGCCGGTAGGAGTTGAGCAGGTCGCGCAAGGCCCGCCACTTGGGGTGGTACAGGTACTGCTTGCGGCCGCGGTCGTCCTCGCCGGTGGCCAGGATGTGGCCGTCGGCGGACGGGCAGATCCAGACGTTGCGCCAGGCCGGCGGAATGGCCAGCTCGACGATGCGCTGCTTGACGTCCGCGGAGGTGATGCGCCTGCCGTCCGGCTGGCGATAACTGAACCCACGGCCGTGCCGCAGCCGCTGGATGCCGGGCTCGTCGGTCGCGACGTAGACCAGGCCGGCCGACTCGGCGCAGCGCTCGGCGTCCTCATACAACTCGCTGATCGCGGCGATGGTCGCCGCGGACGGATCTGCCACGCGGCGCCCTCCTGTCGTCCACCGCAGCATGCCCGTCCAGGACGCGTCATATCCACATCCTCGACTCGGATAGAAAGTCGCTAGATCGGGCATATACGCCGTGTTCAGCTCCTGAGAAATGAGTGAACGCGATGGCCACCACCTCCGTCGAGAACGAAGTCCGCCCGATTCGCAGCCTGGTGCCGGCTCGGATGGACCGGTTGCCGTGGACGCGATTCCACTGGCTCGTGGTGGTCGGGCTGGGGGTGTCCTGGATCCTCGACGGCCTGGAGATCCAGATCGTGTCGCAGGCCGGCTACCAGGCCTCCCTGCACATGTCCAACGCCCAAGTGGGTGCGACCGGCTCGGTGTACCTGGCCGGCCAGGTTGTCGGCGCGCTCGTCTTCGGCCGGATCACCGACAAGCTGGGCCGCCGCAAGCTGTTCATCCTCACCTTGGCCGTGTATCTGATCGCCAGCGGCCTGGCCGGCTTCTCCTGGGATTTCTGGTCGCTGCTCGTCTTCCGGTTCATCGCCGGAACCGGCATAGGCGGTGAGTACACGGCGATCAACTCCGCGATCGACGAGCTCATCCCGTCGCACTACCGCGGACGGGTCGACATCGCGGTCAACGGGACGTACTGGGCCGGCGCTGCCCTGGGTGCCTCTGCCAACCTTTACCTGCTCAGCAGCAGCGTCCCCACGAACCTGGGCTGGCGGCTCGGGTTCCTGATCGGGCCGGTCATCGGCATTGTGATCATCTTCCTGCGGCGGACGATCCCGGAGAGCCCACGGTGGCTGATGACGCACGGCCGCAACGACGAGGCCGACCGCATCGTCGATGAGATCGAGGCGCGCGTCGAGGCGGAGGGCGTCCACCTCGAGCCTGTGGACGACAGCAAGGCGCTCGAGGTGATACCGGTCGACCAGATCTCCTACGTGCGACTGGCTAAGGTGTTCTTCGGAGAGTATCCGAGACGCTCGGTCCTGGGGTTCTCGATGATGGTGACGCAGGCGTTCCTCTACAACGCCATCTTCTTCACCTACGCGCTGGTGTTGCAGCACTTCTACGGCGTCTCCAAGGCGCACACCAGCTACTACTTCTTCCCGTTCGCGATCGGCAACCTTCTCGGCCCACTGCTGCTCGGCCATCTGTTCGACACGATCGGGCGCCGCAAGATGATCCTGTTCACCTACGGACTGTCCGGCCTGCTGCTCCTCGTCTCCGCGTACTTCTTCCACTCCGGTTCGTTGAACGCGACGACGCAGACTGCTTTCTGGTGCGTGATCTTCTTCTTCGCGTCGGCCGGTGCCTCGGCGGCGTACCTGACGGTCAGCGAGATCTTCCCGCTCGAACTGCGCGGACAGGCCATCTCGTTCTTCTTCGCGATCTCACAAGGTGCGGGAGGTGTCGTGGCGCCGTTCCTGTTCGGGCACCTGATCGGCGGTGCCAACAACTCCCACGTGAACCGCACGCCGCTGTCGTGGGGCTACGTGATCGGCGGGATGGTCATGATCATCGGCGGCCTCGTCGCGTGGTTCTGCGGCGTGGACGCCGAGCGAAAATCGCTGGAAGACATCGCCACCCCGCTGTCGGTCGTGAAACGGCCGGACGGCGGAGTCAGCGCGGAGCCTGCCGGGGCGTCGTCGTGACGCGCCCGGACGGCCCGATCGTCGTCGGCGTCAGCCCCAACACCGGATCGCCGACCGCATTGCGCTGGGCCGCCGAAGAGGCGAGCCTGCGCAGCACGAAGGTGCGTGCCGTGCTGGCCTGGCGTCCGCTGCGCGCTCCGGCCGCGCCGGCCGGACGTCCGCCGGCCACCGTGGTGTCGGTGGCCTCCACCGACTACGCGGCCGAGGCGCAGGAGACGCTGCGTGGCTTCGTGGCGAAGGCGCTCGGCAGCGACGAGGCGGTGGAGTGCCTGGCCGTGCGCGGCAACGCGGTGTCCGCCCTGCTTTCCGCCGCCCACGGCGCGCAATTGATCGTCGTCGGCGAGCCGCGGGCCGGTCGGGTTGCCGCGGTGCGGGCGAGCCTGGTCGCGCCCCTGCTCTTGGCCCAGGCCGAGTGCCCAGTCGTGGTGATGCCCGGCGCGTTCTTCGGTTCGTCCTGAGCCAGGCCCGGGGTGCGTCGTCCCGTACCGTCGCTCGACGTGGTGGTGCAGCGCAGGACGGTGATTGCCGACGGGCACCGGCTTTCCTACCAGGAGGCCGGACCCGCCGACGGTCCCGTGGTCGTCCTGATCCACGGGCTCGCGTCCGACAGCGATACCTGGGACCGCGCGCTGGTGCCGTTGGCC
>JAOPWD010000151.1 GCA_025965875.1 Pseudonocardiales bacterium | reverse complement strand
CGGTGGGAGGTGAAAATGCCCGACCAGCCCTGGCTCGCGCTGTATCCCGCCGGCGTTCCGTCGCTCGTCCCGGTACGCCACCGCTCGTTGATCGACGCGTGGGCAGAGCGGGTGGCAGCGAACCCGGACGCGGTCGCCGTGGCCTACTTCGACGGCACGCTTAGCGCGCGCGAACTCGACGCGGCCTCGGACGCCTTGGCGGCCGCCTGGCAGTCGATGGGCACGCGGCGAGGCGATCGGGTCGGCGTGTACCTGCAGAACATCCCGCAGTACCCGATCATCCTGCTGGCGCTGTGGAAACTCGGCGCCACGGCGCTGGTCCTCAACCCGATGTACCGCCGTCAGGAGTTGCGCCGGCTCATCGACGATTCGGAAGCGTCCGGCCTGATCTGCTCCGACGCCAGCGTGGACGAACTCGCCGAGACGCTCGCTGGCAGCACCGTCGGGTGGCTCGTCAGCACCTCGTCGCTGGACTACCAGACACGCAACGACCCGCGGATCTTCGCCTCGGTCGAAAGGTTCGCCCCGGCACCAGACGGCGACCTGCTCTATCTCCTCGAGAAGTTCCGTGGCGCCAGGCCGGAGCCGGTCGACGTGAACCTCGACGACGTGGCCCTGCTCGCGTACACGTCTGGGACCACCGGCCCGCCCAAGGGGGCCATGAACACCCACGGCAACCTGCTGGCCGTCATCGGCAGCTACAGCACCTGGATCAGCCTCGGCCCCGACGACGCGGTCCTCGCGGTCGCGCCCCTGTTCCACATCACCGGCGCCGTCATCAACGCGTCGATCGCGCTGCTGACGGGTGCCACGCTCGTGCTGGCCAACCGGTTCCAGGCCGAGGTCATGCTCGAGGCGTTCGCGGAACATCGCGTGACGTTCACCATCGGCTCGATCACCGCGTTCAACGCCATCTACGCGCTGCCCCAGGCCTCGCGCGAGCACTTCGCCACCGTCAAGCTGTTGTACTCCGGCGGCGCGCCGATCCCGCCTACCACCGTGGAGCGGTTCCAGGAGCGCTTCGGGGTCTACATCCACAACGTCTACGGGATGACCGAGACCACCTCGGCGGTGATCGCAGTGCCGCCCGCGACGCCAGCGCCCGTCCACGAGCCGAGCGGGACGCTGACCGTGGGTGTCCCGCTACCCGGCCTGTCGGCGCGCGTCGTGAACCCGGCCGGCGTCGAGCTCAAGCCTGGCGAGCAGGGCGAATTGGAGCTGAGCGGGCCGCAGGTCGTCCCCGGCTACTGGCACAGGCCCGGGGAGACGGAGCAGGCCATGCCCCGCGGGCGGCTGCGCACCGGCGACGGTGCGATCATCGACGAGCAGGGCTGGGTGTATCTGGTCGACCGGCTCAAGGACCAGATCAACGTGTCGGGCTACAAGGTATGGCCGCGCGAGGTGGAGGACGCCCTGTACGAGCACCCGGCGGTCCACGAGGCGGCGGTCGTCGGTCTGCCGGACGAGTATCGCGGCGAAACCGTCGTCGCGTACGTGTCGTTGAAGGCCGGTGCGACGGCAGCCGAGGACGAGCTCATCGTGTTCGTCCGGGAGCGCCTGGCGCCGTACAAGTGCCCGCGCGTCGTGCACCTCGTCGAGGAGCTGCCGAAGACGCAGACCGGCAAGATCCGCCGCAACGTGCTGCGCGACGGCGGAACCGCCTGACCTATCAGGCGGGGTTGACCGCTCCGTTGAGGAACAGCGTGACCATGCGATCGGCGATCTCGTCCCCGGTCAACCCCATGTTCGGGCGGTACCAGAAGATCGTCCAGTTGAGCAGGTTGAGCAACAGCAGCGTCAGCGGCGCCAGCTCGATCGAGGTCTTGAGTGAGCCGTCCGCCTTCGCGGAGGCGAGGATCTCGCGCACCAGGGACTCGTAGCGGTCGCGCGCGGCGACGATCGTCACCCGGTGTTCGCCGTTCAGCGCCCGCAGCTCGGTGAGCATAGTCGTGTGCGAGTGCCGCGACTCCACGATGGTTCTGACGTGTGAGTGGATCATCTGGGTCACGGCGTCCAGGCCGGACTCCGCGCCATCGACCGCTTTGGTCACGGCGGCGGTGATCTCAGCGAGGGCGTCCTCGCAGATCTGCCGGAGCAGGTCTTCCTTGCTTGGGAAGTAGTAGTAGAAGGTGCCGTTCGTGACATCCATCGCCGCGGCCAGCTCGCGGGTCGTGGTCTCGCTGTAGCCCTTCTCGGAGAAGAGTTTGGCTCCTTCGTGGCACGCCCGCTCGACCGCGCGCTGGGTACGAGCCGTCTTGCCGATGGCGGTCATGGGTCTCCGATCCTGAATAATGACGCGCACACCGTCTTGACGCGTTTGTTAACCAAGCGCTTGATCGTACATGCGTTTATCCCTCTTTAGCGAAAAATCTCTCGATTGCCGCCTTGCCGTCGGGCAGGTCGCTGAGCTCGAGCGTGCGCCGCTGCTCGAGCTCGTAGCCCACCCGCAAGGACATCTCCTCAACCTCGTTGAGGGCCTTCTTGCCCGTGCGCAGGACCGCCGGGCTGTGCCGTGCCACCAGTGTCGCGATCTCGCGGGCGCGGGCCCGCAGCTCGTCGGCCGGGACGGTCTCGAGCAGACCGCCCAGCCGGGCCATCTCTGGAGCCGGCATCAGCTCTCCGGTCAGGAACATGTAGCGCGTGATGTGCTGCGGCAGCATGCGGGCCAGGTGCCGGGGACCGCCCATCACGCCCACCTTGACCTCGGGCAAGCCAATCCTGGCGTCGTCAGCGGCAATCATGATGTCGCAGGAGGACGAGATGCCGATGCCGGTCCCCATGGCCACGCCTTGGATCGCGGCGATCGTCGGCAGCACGCAGTCCTGGATCGCGAAGAAGGCCTCGCGGGCGTGATACATCCGCTCGCGTGCGTTCTGCGATGTCATGGACGCGAACTCGTTGAGGTCGTTCCCGGCGCAGAAGTGCGGGCCGTCTGCAACCACCACGACGACGGACGCGTCGGGCAGGAATCGGTCCGCCTGCGAGAACAACCGGTGCAGCTCGCGGTACATGCGCTGGTTCACCGCGTTGACCGGCGGCCGGTTCAGCACGACTGTCGCGATCTTGTCTTCGATCGTCCAGGAGAGGAAGGCGAAGTCCGAGGCCCCGTCGAGGACCGCCTCGTCGGCCTCGCGGATCGCCGGATCGAACTCAGCGATTTCTACGTCAGTCATGTCTACCGCCCGT
>JAOPWD010000125.1 GCA_025965875.1 Pseudonocardiales bacterium | reverse complement strand
GTCAGCCCGCCCGACCCGGTGCAGATCACGACGACGCTGCTCGGCGGCGGCGAGTCCGGTAGCTCAGTGAGCGTGCCTCCCAACACCCCCGTGACCGGTCAGGCGACGCTCACCGGCCCGACCGCATCCACCGCGGGCGGCACGGTCACCTACCAGGCCTACGGCACGCCGGACTGCACCGGCGCGATCACCGAGGCGGGGACGGTGCCGGTGAACAACGGCGTCGTGTCGCCGTCCAACCCCGTCACCCTGTCGCCCGGGACGTACTACTGGCTGGCGACCTACAGCGGCGACAGCTCCCACGCAGGGATCGCGACGACCTGCGGCGGGGAAATCATCACGGTGACCGCCGCGGTGAACAGCGCGCCGACGATCTCGACCGGCGGCCCGTATCAAGGTGCCGAGGGTTCCCCGATCTACCTGACCGGGACAGCCGTCGACGCCGAGAGCGACCCGATGACCTACGCCTGGACCGTGACACCGCTGTCCGGTACCGACGTCGGTGCCGGCTGCACGATCGCCGGTCCAGCCACGCTGGCCACAACGGTGGTCTGCAATGACGACGGCCTGTACACCCTGACGCTGAAAGTCAGCGTCGGCGTCAACGCCGCGGTGTCGAAGACGACCGCGCTCACCGTGGCGAACGTCGCGCCGGTCGTCACGATCACCACGCCCGCCGCTACCTCCACGGTGAACGTGGGTGTCGCGGTGCCATTGACGGCGACGTTCGTCGACCCCGGCAGCAATGACACCCAGACGTGCGCCATCGCCTGGGGCGACGGCACCACGACCAATGGCTTCGTCTCAGGGAAGACCTGCACGAGCAGCCATACGTACCTCACTTCTGGTGCTCGCAACGTCGTGGTGACGGTCCTCGATGACGACGCCGGTGCGGGTACGGCGGCGGTCACTGTGGTCGCGGCGGACGCCGGCGGCAAAGTGACAGGTGGCGGCCACCTCGGTGGGTGCGGTGGCACGTCGTTCGGCTTCGTGGCGATGCTCCAGAACAACGGCACGCTCAAGGGCGAGTTCGAGATGAACGGCCGCGGCCTGAAGTTCCACGGCTCCACCGTCACCTCACTGGTGGTGGCCAGCACCTTCCTGACTGCCACGTGGAGCGGAGCCGGCGAGTGGAATGGCAGGGCCGGCTACACGTTCACGGCGACCGTGGTCGACAACGGGCAGGGCGGTCACTACCGCACGCCGGACACGATCTCGGTGACGATCCGGGACAGCGCCGGCCGCAGCGTCTACTCGGTCAGCGGAGCACTCGAAGGGGGCAACCTCGTCATCCACTGAGCTGACCGACCGACGGAGGGAGTCGAGGCGCTGCTGCCCCAGAATTGCAGCAGCGCCTCGGCGGTTTCCTGGGGGCGCTCAACGGCGGGGGAGTGTGCCGCGCCGGCGATGACGACGTAGCGCGCACCCAGCCGGCCGGCCATCTCAGCCTGGACCGGCGGGGGCCACGACGCGTCGTCGGCGCCATGTATGACGAGGCACTCGACGCCGGTGCGGACCAGCTCGGCCACCCGGTCAGGCTCGGCCCGCAGTGCGTCGGCCATGCCTTGCAGCATCGCGGGCGACCCGGCCAGGAACCGTTCTTCGAGGAACTGGGCGAGCGCAGCCGGAGGCACCACGTAACCGGGCGCCGCGGCTTCGACGGCCTGCATGGCGGCATAGACGCCAGCAACGCCGACGGCCGCGAAGACCGGCGCGAGTTGCTCGAGGCGCTGGCGGCGTTCGCCCTCGAGCGCGGCCGGGCCGGAGCCCACCAGCACAAGATCGGCGAAGGCCGATGGTTCGGCGATGACCGCCGCGCGGGACACCAGCCCGCCGAACGAGTGCCCGACGAGGTGCACCGGCGGGCCGAGGACGGCGGCGAGCCCGCGCAGCCGACGGCCGAGGGCGTCCGGCGTGTACGCGGCGGGATCGGCCGGGCCGGGGGACTGGTACTGCCCCGGCAGATCGATTGACGTGACGTGGAAGCCGGCATCGGCGATGGGGTCCAGGATCGGCCCGAAGTCCTCCTTGCTGCCGGTATAGCCCGGCACCAGCAGGACGCCCGGCGCGCCAGTGGTGCCGGCCTGCAGCGCGGCGATCGGTCCGCTGGGCAGCTCGATCCGCACGCTGCGCGCAGCACCGACCCCGAGTTGGCCGATCACCGGTACACCGTCGTCGACGACCCCGCGACCACGAAGCCGGTCCCGAACGGATACACCCGGCTGCCCGCGGCGGGCGCCCCGACGGGATAGATCGGGTTGGGTTCGCCGGTGGCCGGATCGAGCAGCGCGATACCCGAGGACGTGGCTGCGGCGATAGTCGAGGCCGCCAGATCGGGAGTGCCGCCCTGCACGCCCGACTTCGCCGTGACCGTCGGCGCGAGCGTCGTCGGCGCCGTCCACAGGAAGGCCAGCCCGTTGACGTCGACCGCGTAGGTCGTCCCGGCAATCCAGATCAGCTCGGCACGATCGGTCGCCACCGCGGTGATCGCCTCGGTGGAGCCGAGGCCCCCGGACAGATCCAGGTGGGAGATCGTGGTGCCCTTCGCGACGTTGAACACCTCGAGTTGGCGCGCGGCCGGATCGACGGCTGAGATCAGCTTGTCCGCGCTGGCCGGCACCGCCGTCGTCCCGATGAGGTTCCACTTGATCTGGTCGGGGTTGTCCTTGCTGTCGTCGTTGCGCCCCGCACTGGCATCGCGCAGCAGCAACTGCGGGCCGGTGCCGCAGAACTTCAGGCCAGCGCAGTCCGGGTGCGCACAGGTCTGGCTGATGAGCGCGCCGTCGGTGCCGATGACCGCACCCTGGATGGTGCAGTTCTTGGGGTGGTAGACCCAGCGGTCCAGCCCGCCGGCCGGGTCGAGGGCGTAGATCACACTCGGCGTGGTGACCATGATCGCGAACTGGGTCACGCTGATCGAGGGATGCCCGTTGACCGGCTGGCTCGCCTGTTCGGCCTTGTCGAGCGTGCGGGTCCACCGGCGCTCCCCGGTGCCCGAGTCCAGAGCGGTGACCTCGTCGCAGTTGCCGCTGTGCTCGAAGATCGCGACGGTGACGCCCTGGTTCTGGATCGCCTGGCAGACGGTGCGGTCGGTGCGGGTGTAGGACCAGGTGATCGCGCCGGTCGACGCGTCCCGGCCGCGAACGCTGTCGGTGGAGTAGGTGACGACCGTGCCGCCCCAGTACGGCGTGCCGACTGCGGTTCGGTCCGGGCTCTGCCACACCTCACGCACGGCGGCCGGCGGCGTCTGTAGCGCAACTGACGGCGGGGCGCTGGCGACCGTCGTCAGGGAGGTGTGCGCGGCCTCGCCGCCCAACCAGACGACGCTGACGATGGCACCCACAGCGAGGATCACCGCGGCAATCACCGCGAAGTAGATCTTGCGACCGGTGCGCATCCGGCGGCCGTAGCGCTCGAGGGCCATTTGCGACACCCACGGCGCGGTAGTGGTGACCGTGGCTGACGGAGCAGGTGCGTCGGGCTCCTCGTCAGGCTGCCTGTCAGCCAGTGGCTTGTCGACCGTCACACGACCAATCCTGGCCTATTGCCGCACGGTCACTCGGCGGCGGGGGCCGCGTTGCTCACGCCGGTCGACCCGGCGCTGGGCCGACGGCGGCGTCGGCGCGGACGCGGTGCCGGGGACTCACCCGTGGCCGCGGCGGTCTCGCCTTGCGTACTGGCGCCCTGCGGTGCGCCCGATGCTTCGACGGTGGCGCCGCCGCGAGTGCGGTTCCGGTTGCGCTCCTTCGTCGGGCGCGTCGGCCGGTCGGTGCGGGCACCGCGTTCGCCTCGAGGCGAGCTATCGCCCGAAGCGCGGCGGGCCGGCCGCGGCGCGGCCTTGGGCTGGCGCCCACCGAGGTCCTCGATCTGCTCAGCGTCCAGGCCGGCGCGGGTGCGCTCAGCGCGGGGCAGGTTCGAACCGGCCTCGGTCGGGATGTCGAGTTCGAGGTACAGGTGCGGCGACGTCGAGTACGTCTCGACCGGCGTGTGGAACGGCAGGCCGAGCTTGTCGCAGATGAGCTTCCACCGGGGCAGGTCGTCCCAGTCCACGAGTGTGATCGCATTGCCTGACGCACCCGCGCGGGCGGTCCGGCCGATGCGGTGCACGTAGGTCATCTCGTCTTCGGGGGCCTGGTAGTTGATGACGTGCGTGATGCCTTCGACGTCCCAGCCACGGGCGGCGACGTCAGTGGCCACCATCACGTCGACCTTGCCGGAGCGGAACGCGCGCAGGGCCTGCTCGCGGGCGCCCTGGCCGAGGTCACCGTGCATGGCTGCGGCGGCGAAGCCTCGCTCGAGCAGATTGTCGACGACCTTGGCCGCTGTGCGCTTGGTCCGCGTGAAGATCAGCGTCAGGCCGCGGTTGCGCGCCTGCAGAATGCGGGCCAGCACCTCGGTCTTGTCCATCGCGTGGGCGCGGTAGGCGAACTGGTCGATGTGGTCCGTGCGCGGCGTCTCGGTGCCGTGTTCGGCGCGGATCTGGATGGGCTGGTTCAGGAAGGTGCGGGCCAGGGCCACGATCGGCCCGGGCATGGTCGCCGAGAACAGCATCGTCTGGCGCTTGGCGGGCACCATCGCCATCAGCTTCTCGATGTCGGGCAGGAAGCCCAGGTCGAGCATCTCGTCGGCCTCGTCGAGTACCAGGATGCTGGCCGCGCCGAGGACGAGGTGCCCTTGCTGGACGAGGTCGAGCAGCCGGCCCGGGGTACCGACGACGACGTCGATGCCCTTGCGCAGCGCGTCGATCTGCGGCTCGTACGCCCGACCGCCGTAGATGGTGAGCACGCGGGCGCCGAGCTTCTTGCCCGCGGCGGCGATGTCGCCGGACACCTGCACCGCCAGCTCGCGGGTCGGGGCGATCACGAGTGCCTGGGGGGCCGCGCCGACGCCGCCGGGCAGGTTGAGCCGGTTCAGCAGCGGGACGCCGAAACCGAGCGTCTTGCCGGTGCCGGTACGGGCCTGGCCAATGAGGTCGTTGCCCGTGAGGGCGATCGGCAGGGTGAGTTCCTGGATCGCGAAGGTGCGGACAATGCCGACCTCGGCCAGAGCTTCGATGATCTCGGGCTTGATGTCGAACTCGCTGAACGCGGGGCTGTCCTCGGTCACCGGGGCGCGGGCGGCGAGCGGTGCGATCTCGGCCGCGTCGTCGGGCGGGAGGGCCGGCAGCAGGTCAGATGTTGAATTGTCGGTCATTAACGTCCTCAGGACAGGTGCGTCGACCGACTAGAAGTGGCTCTGGTGACGAAGATGCCTGCGACCCGATTAGGAGGGAGGCGCCAGGGTGACCGCGGTCAACGCGCAGATTCGTGGTGCTCTTGTGAGTTAAGTCTACCTGTCGCTGCCCGATACCCTGCGCAGGTGCCTGCCGATGCTGCTCTTGTCGACCTACTCGGGGCACTGGCCTATGGCGAGCTGTGCGCGTTCGACCGGCTCGCTGACGACGCTCGGATGGCGCCCACCCTGGGCGCCCGGGCCGAGATGTCGGTCATGGCTACCGTCGAGTTGGGGCACTACCAGCGGCTGGCCGACAGGCTGCGGGAGTTGGACATCTCGCCGGACGACGCCATGGAGCCGTTCGTCCCCGCTCTCGAGACCTACCACTCGCTGACCGAGCCGTCGACGTGGCTCGAGGGGGTCGTCAAGGCCTACGTGGGCGACGGAATGGCCGGCGATTTCTACCGCGAGGTGGCCGAGTTCGTCGACCCGTCCACGCGGGCGCTGATCCACGACGTGCTCACCGACGCCGGGCGGGCCGAGTTCGCCGTGCGCGAGGTGCGCGCCGCGGTAGCGGCGCATCCCGCAGTCGCCGGCCGGTTGGCGCTGTGGGCCAGGCGGCTCGTAGGCGAGGCGATCAGCCAGACGCAGCACGTGCTGGCCGATCGCGACGCGCTGATGATGCTGCTCGTCGGTGGGACGAGTGACCTGACTGGGCTGTCGGCACTGATCGGCCGCATCACCGATCGGCACGAGGAGCGCATGGTCGCGCTGGGGCTCAACAGCTGAGCTGTGTTGGTTCGACGTGCACCAGTGCTGCTCCAGCACCACGAGTGCAGGTCAAAACGGCGTCAGCCGGCGGCGAAGCCCACCCGGCGCACGTCGGACTGGGCGATCTCGACGTAGGCGATGAGGTTGGCCGGCACGATCACCTTGCGGCCACGCTCGTCGACGAGTGACAGCTGCCCATCGACGCTCTTCAGCGCCGTCGCGACGAGCTCTTCGACCTCCGCCGGGGTCTGCGAGCTCTCGAGCACGATCTCGCGCGGCGTGTGCAGCACGCCGATCTTGACCTCCACGCGGTCCTCCTGCAGTCGGTGCTACCTGTGCCTGCCACGGTAGTCGAGGTCCGCGGCCGCATCCGCCCCGGCCGCTGCGCCAAGAGCGAACGGTACTCAGTGCCCGGGTTCGCCCTGCCGCGGGAAGTTGGAGATGCCCCGCCACAGCAGTGATTCCATCAGCCGGACGGCGTCCTCCTGCGAGATCGGCCGGTCCTCGGCCAGCCACCAGCGGGCCGCGACCTGCGCCGCGCCGGTGAGCGCCGTCGAGAGCAGCTCGGCCTGGGCCCGATCCAGGCCTGTGTCGCCCGCAACCGTGTCGGCGACGGCCTGCATGGTCTTCTGCGCAACGGCCTCGACGCGCTCGCGGACGGCCGGGTCGTTGCCCAGGTCCGTTTCGAAGATGAGCCGGAACGCGCCGTCCTCGTCGCTGCGGTCGACGAACTCGAAGTACGCGGTCAGCACGCCATGTATGCGCGCCCGGTTGTCGTCGGTGGCCGCGAGCGCCTGGTTGACGGCGGCGCCGAGCATCTCGGCCTGGGTGTCGAGCAGCGCCAGGTAGAGCTCCATCTTGCCCGGGAAGTGCTGGTACAGGACCGGCTTGGACACCCCGGCCCGTTCCGCGATGTCGTCCATCGCGGCGGCGTGGTAGCCGTTGGCGACGAAGACCTGCTGGGCCGCGGCGAGCAATTGCTTACGCCGGGCCGAGCGCGGCAGTCGACCGCCCCGCCCCAGCTCGGACGAGTCGCTACCGACAAGGCTGGACATCGCGTCCTCTCCGGGATTCGGCGCTGCGGCGCGACGACGGGCGGTCAACCAGCGAAGCTTACTCGCGAGTAGCCATGCTGGGCGTAATGCGGGCGCGGGCGCCTTCGTCGAGGACGACGGCGAACAGATCGCCGTATTCACCCACCCGGTCGAGGACTTCCGGGGCGGTGAATCGCAGCGTGTCGCCCGAGGCCACCTCGTCCCAGCTCACCGGGGTGGAGACCGTCGGCTCCGCACGGGCCCGCAGCGAGTACGGCGCCACGGTGGTCTTGGCCGGGTTGTTCTGGCTCCAGTCCACGAAGATCTTGCCGGGCCGCAGCGATTTGCTCATCCGCGACACGATCAGCTCCGGATGCTGGGTTTCGAGCCGTTCGGCCAGTGCCTTGGCGTAGCGCGACGGTGTCTCGGGATCGTCCACCGACACCGGTGCGCTGACCTGCATCCCCTTCGAACCCGACGTCTTGGCCGCCGGCGTCAGGCCGTCGGCGGTCAGCAGCTCCCGCAGCTCGAGCGCGACCTGGCAGCACTCGGTGATGCCGGCCGGGGCGCCGGGGTCGAGGTCGAACACGATCAGGTCGGTGCGCGGCTTGCGGCTGCGGCGCGGTACCCGCCACTGCGGCACGTGCAGTTCGAGCGCGGCCAGGTTGGCCAGCCACACCAGGGTGGCGAGCTCCTCGACCACGACGTAGTCGATCGTCTCCCGGTTCTTGGTGGAGCCCGGCACCGGCAGTGTCACCGTGCGCACCCACGGGGGAGTTCCCCGGGCTGCGTTCTTCTCGAAGAAGAACGGTCCGTCGACCCCGTTGGGGTAGCGCTTCACCGTCAGCGGCCGGTCGGCCAGGTGCGGCAGGAGCACGGGCGCAATCCGGGTGTAGTAGTCGATCACCTCGCCCTTGGTGAATCCGGTCGCGGGGTAGAGCACCTTGTCCAGGTTCGACAGCGTCAGCTGCCGTCCGTCGACCTCCACCGTGACCCGCTCAGCCATCGCCTACCGCCTCGTCTGGTCGCTTGTCCTGACGTACCCCGCGAAACACCGGATGACGCAGCCTGCCCTCTGCCGTCCAACTGACGAACTCCACCTCGACGACCACGGTCGGCTGCACCCAGTGCACCGTCCGTCCCGCGGTCCGGGCCGGCGGATCCGGCAGCGGGCAGTCGGCCCGGGCGACGAGAGCCGCCTGCAACCGGGTGATGGCTTGCCCGCTCAGCCCACTGCCGACCTTGCCGGCGAAGGTCAACTCGCCGTCGTCACCGTAGTAGCCCAGGACCAGCGAGCTCAGCTCCTTGGCCGAGCCGCTCGCCGCCTCCCAGCCGACGACGACGAAATCCCCGGCCCGCACGAACCGCAGCTTGCGCCAGTGCGGGCTGCGGATCCCTGCGCGGTACGGCGCGTCGAGCCGTTTGGCCACGACCCCCTCCAGCCCGTGCTCATGGGCGGCCGCGGCCGTGGCCGCACCGTCGTCGAACACCGGGCTGATCGTCCAGTCGGGACGCTCGGCCGCCCAGCGCTCCAGCGTCGCGCGTCGTTCGGCATACGGCCGGCTGGAAAGATCAATGCCGTAGCGCCGCAGCAGTTCGAAGGCCACGAACGTCACCGGGGCGTCCACTGCCAGCCGTCGCGCCTCGACGGCCGAGCGCACGTGCATCCGGGACTGCAGCAGTTCGAAGGACGGAGCGCCGGCGTCGAAGGCAACGATCTCGCCGTCGAGCAGGGCGTCTTCGACGTCGCTGGCCAGCGCGACCAACTCCGGATACGCGGCCGTGACGTCGTTCCCGGCCCGGCTGCGGATGATCACGCCCTGATCGGAGACGTCGATCAACGCGCGCACCCCGTCCCATTTGAACTCGAAGGCCCAGCCCGGCTCAGTCGGCAGTTGGGTAACAGCCGTTGCCAACATCGGGTTCACCCCTACCATTCTGGTATCTAGCGAGTGCTGTGCCCGTCGACACCCGGAGGTTGTCCCATGCGCGCGATCTGGAAAGGCAGCGTGTCCTTCGGGTTGGTGAGCATCGGCGTCAAGCTCTACAGCGCCACTGAGGAACGCGACGTGAGCTTCCATCAGGTGCGCCGCGAGGACGGCTCCCGGATCCGTTACAAGCGCGTCGCCGAGGCCGACGGCCAGGAAGTCGCCTACGGCGACATCGCGAAGGGTTTCCAGCTACCCAACGGGGAGACGGTCGTGCTCACCGACGAGGACTTCGCGGACCTGCCGCTGCCCTCCACCCGCGTCGTCGACGTGCTGGAGTTCGTGCCCCAGGACGAGATCGACCCGATTTACTTCGCGAAGAGCTATTACCTCGAGCCGGAGAAGAACGCGGTCAAGCCGTACGTGCTGCTGCGCGAAGCCCTCGAGGACAGCGGCATGGCCGGCCTGGTCAAGGTCGCGATCCGCAATCGCGAGCAGCTCGCGACGCTGCGGGTGCGCGAAGGCGTGATCGTGATGTCGACGATGATCTGGCCCGACGAGGTGCGCGAACCGTCATTCGGCTTCCTCGACGATGACGTGGAGATCCGCCCGCAGGAGCGCCAGATGGCGGAATCCCTGGTAGCCAGCATGGCCGGCCACTTCGACCCTGAGGAGTTCACCGACGACTACCGCGCGGCACTGCAAGAGGTGATCGACGCGAAGATCGAGGGGCGTGAGGTCGTCGAGGCCGACGAGGTGCAGCCCAGCTCCGGCACCGTCGTCGACCTGATGTCGGCACTGCGCGCGTCGGTCGAGGCCGCCAAGAAGGGCCGCGGCGAGACGTCCGCGCCGGCCAAGAAGGCCGCCGCGACGAAGCCGGCGGCGACCAAGACCACGGCCAAGACGGCGCCCGCCAAGAAGGCCGCAGCCAAGAAGGCGCCGGCGAAGAAGGCCGCCGCCAAGGCGCCGGCCAAGAAGGCAGCGGCGCGAAAGACCCCCGCGAAGAAGGCGCAGGAGCGCCGGTCCGCCTGACCGCCAGCCGCGCCCGCAGGAAGATCTCCCCGCGTTTTGGGCCCCGGCTGACCATCAGCACGCGCCCGTTGTGGCAATCTGGGCTTCGTGGCGTTATGGGAAGAGGACGAGCCGCAGGCGAGGTCTGCGCAGACGCTCACCCCTGACCGCGTCGACGACGTCACTCTCGCCCGCCGCAGTGCGCCCACGTTCGGCGTCCGGCCCGACGACCCGACGGTGCTGCAGTCGCTGCGCGATTTCGCCCGGCGCTACGGCTGGCGCGCGTACGCGTTACCGGTGCTGATCGTGATCACCGTGCTGGCCCTCATGACGACCGGCGAGCCGAAGAAACAACAGACAGGCCAGAGCGCGGTGCCCGGCGTCGCCAGTCGGCCAGGGCCGCCGACCGCCTCGGGTGATATCCCGCTCAAGTCCGACCAGCCCGGCTCCGGCGCGCGGAACACGGTGCTCTCCGCTGCCGCGCTGCCCGCCGGTGGCGATTACACCAAGACCGGTGCCGGGACGTTCCGCCTGCTCGTCGGCAGCGGCCCGGTCGTGGGTAGCGGCACCCTGCACAAATACAGCGTCGAGATCGAGAACGGCATAACCGGCGTCGACGTCAGCAAGTTCTCCAGCCAGGTGCAGACCGTGCTCTCCGACCCGCGCAGTTGGGCCGGCCACGGCGGCGTGGCGTTGCAGCGGGTCGACACCGGCTCGCCCGATTTCCACGTGACGCTGGTGTCGTCCATGACGGTCCGCAGCCTGTGCGGGTACGACATCCCGATCGAGACGTCCTGCTTCGTGCCGAGCGGCACGGCCGGGTCCAACGTGAACCGCGTGGTGATCAACGTCGCCCGCTGGGTGCGCGGCGACGCGGCCTACGTGGGCGACCTCAACGCCTATCGTGTCTACCTCATCAACCACGAGGACGGCCACGCCCTCGGCCACCAGCACGCGCATCAGTGCCTCCCGGGCGGCCTCGCGCCGGTGATGATGCAGCAGACGCTCGGGCTGCGGTCGGCGGCGACGCACAAGATGTGCGAAGCCAACCCCTGGCCCTATCCCAAGGGCGCAGCGGGTGCCCCGGGCGCCGAGCAGCCCGACACCCCCGCCAACACTGAGATCGCGCTCAAGAACGACTGAGCGCTGGCAGGCCGGATTCGGCGGCCCGGGGGACACTGGACGGAATGCTGACCCTGTGGCCGCCGTTGTCCACCGATAGGAACCCCAGTCCGTCCAGCCAGTGAGGACCACACCGTGTCGTTGCCGCCCCTCGTCGAACCTGCCGAGTCGCTCACCATCGAGGAAGTGCGCCGTTACAGTCGCCACCTGATCATCCCCGACGTCGCGATGGCCGGGCAGAAGCGGCTCAAGAACGCCCGCGTGCTGTGCGTCGGCGCCGGCGGCCTCGGCTCACCGGCCCTGATGTACCTCGCCGCGGCCGGGGTGGGCACGCTCGGGATCGTGGACTTCGACGTCGTCGACGAGTCCAACCTGCAGCGCCAGATCATTCACGGCCAGAGCGACATCGGCCGGCCCAAGGCCGAGTCGGCGCGTGACTCGGTACTGGAGATCAACCCGCTCGTCACGGTCAACCTGCACGAGGAGCGCCTCGACTCGTCCAACGTGATGGAGCTCTTCGCCGACTACGACCTGATCGTCGACGGCACCGACAACTTCGCGACGCGCTATCTCGTCAACGACGCGTGCGTGCTCATGCACAAGCCCTACGTGTGGGGCTCGATCTACCGCTTCGACGGGCAGGCCTCGGTGTTCTGGGCCGACCACGGCCCGTGCTACCGCTGCCTTTACCCCGAGCCCCCGCCGCCGGGCATGGTGCCGTCGTGCGCCGAGGGTGGCGTGCTGGGCGTGCTGTGCGGCTCGGTCGGCTCGATCCAGGTCACCGAGGCCATCAAGCTGCTGACCGGCATCGGCGAGCCGCTGCTCGGCTCGCTCATGGTCTATGACGCCCTCGAGATGGAGTACCGCAAGATCAAGGTCCGCAAGGACCCGAACTGCGCGGTGTGTGGCGAGAACCCGACCGTCACCGAGTTGATCGACTACGAGGCGTTCTGCGGCGTGGTCTCCGACGAGGCACAGCAGGCGGCGCTCGGCTCGACGATCACCGCCGCCGAGCTCAAGGAACTGCTCGACTCCGACAAGCCGGTGTACCTCGTCGACGTCCGCGAGCCGGCTGAGTTCGAGATCGTCTCGATCCCGGGCGCGACGCTGGTGCCCAAGGACGAGATCCTGCGCGGGGACGCGCTGGCGGCGCTGCCGCAGGACAAGCAGATCGTCATGTATTGCAAGACGGGGGTGCGCTCGGCCGAGACCCTCGCCGCAGTCAAGAGCGCCGGTTTCAAGGACGCCGTGCACGTGCAGGGCGGCGTCACGGCGTGGGTCAAGCAGGTCGACCCCAGCCTGCCTTCGTACTGACGTGGTTTGTTTTTGCGCCGGGCAGGGGTAGACAACTGCCATGGATGACTTGCTAGCGCTGTACCTGTCCGCCGAGCACGAGTTCACCGTCCGGGTGCATGCCGTCGGTGACGATCAGTGGGACAACGCGACTCCGGACACCGAGTGGACGGTGGCCGACCTCGTGGAGCACCTGATCGAGGAACACCGCTGGGCCGCGCCGCTGATGCACGGGCAGGACCTGGAGTCGGCGGCGAAGGTCGTCGAGGGATCCCGATCACTGCCCGTCGACGGTGGCGTGGGCGCGAACCTGGCGCAGGAGTGGGACGACGCCGCGACCGGGTCGAACGAGGCGTTCACTGCACCGGGTGCGCTGGACCGCGAGGTCGAACTGTCGCGCGGCTCGACGCCGGTCCGCACCTACCTGGAAGAGATGATCTTCGACCTGGTCATCCATGCCTGGGATCTCGGCCAGGCGATCGGCTACACCGAGCCGCTGCCCGACGAGTTGGTGGCGGCGATCTATTCGGCGGTATCGGCGATGGGCGACCTGTCCGGCTCCGGGATGTTCGCCCCGCCTGTCGACTGCGCCGACGACGCGCCGACGATCGACAAGTTGGTGGCTGCAACCGGTCGTCGGCCGAACTGAGCTCTGTTGGAGGGCCGCTCGTCGGCGTGCAGTTGACGCAGTAGGGCTGTATCAAGGTGCGCGTGCCTGACGAAACCCTGCCGCTACGGATCCTCGCCTGCGTCGAGTCGATCCCGCCTGGTCGGGTGATGTCCTATGGCGATGTGGCTGAGTTCGTAGGTAGTCGGGCGGTCCGGATGGTGGGGCGGGTGCTGGCGCAAGACGGCGCAACCGTGCCGTGGCACCGTGTACTGCGGGCCGACGGCACCTGCGCCGCACACCTCTACGACGAGCAGCGCCAGCGACTGCTGAGCGAAGGCGTCCGGTTCATCGGTCACCGCGTCGACCTCGCAGCGCACCGCTGGGACGGAAGCTAGCCGTCGTCGTCCGCTACGGTGTCCAGATTCCGCCGTCACCACCACGGATGTCGCACAAGATCACCAGAAGCGTGTCTGCCCGGGGATGGTCTCCAGGTCGCTGCGCAGCAGTTCGCGGTCGTCGTCCTCGGCGATGTCCTCGGCTGCCGCTAGCGCCTGTTCGGTGAATGCGCGCGCCTGGTCGGGATCACCGTTGATGGCATGCCCGCGCGCGAGTGCCTCGTAGGCGAAAGCGAGATCGAAGCCGCCCAGGCCCTGCTCCTGGCAGATGTCGAGGACCCGCTGCGCGTGGTGCAGGCAGGGCTCCGGGCGGCGCAGCACCGCATACACGCGCGAGCACTGCCATTCCCCCCGCGCAAAGTTCACCTGCGCCCCGACCTGGCCCCAGTGATGGCGCGAGGCGTGTGCCATGTGCAGCATCGCGTCGTCGTCGTCGCGAGTGCGGTGCTCCTTCTCCATCAGGTCCCAGGTGGCGTTGAACAGCGCGGCGCCGAGTTTGCGCTCGTCCTCCGCCGTGCCGGTGCCCGTCGGGGTGACATCAGTGCTAGCCATGGTGGATTCCAATCCCTCGGTGCGGAGGTGGCCGATGCGATGCAGGTCGCGCTGGATGCGCACCAGGCGCGATTCCAGTCGTCGGTGGTGGGCGTCGAGCACGGACGCGGTCGTGGCGTCATCGTCGGCGGTCAGGCACCGGCGGACGTCGTCGAGCGGCACGTCGACGGCACGCAGCGCGGCGATGAGCCGGGCCTGCCTGAGCTGGGCGGGGGAGTACCAGCGGTAGCCGGCCTCGTCGACCAGCGTCGGACGGAACAGCCCGATGCGGTCGTAATGGCGGACGGCCTTGCTCGTCAGCCCGGCCCGGCGCGCGATGCTGCCCACGCTCAGCAACCCGGCGCGCTCGTCCATGCCGGTGAACATACGAGCCTGCCCCGGGGCAACCGCAAGCCTCGTTGACGTCCCGCCTGGCCGATCGTATTGTCCGGCGCGGGTCTGCGGGTCGGGTCACACTTCGATTCCATGGAGGTCGTACAGGGCGCTTTCGTCGATCCACTCCCGGAGGTCCGTGCCCTTGCGGAACGGCGGCTGGTGCGCAGAGGGCCGCCGTCCAAGACTGTCGGGGCGACGTGTTGGGATGGGTGCCGTGACCCGCTCCGCCGCCCCCGACTACCGGCTCGTGCGACCGCAGCGAGCCACCGCTACCGCGCCAGTGCTCGACGAGGCGCAGCGGCGGGTGGTCGAGCACAAGCGCGGTCCGCTGCTGGTGCTGGCCGGGCCGGGCACCGGCAAGACCACCACGCTCGTCGAGGCGGCCGTGGCGCGGGTGCACCGCGGCGTGCCGGTCGAACACATCCTGATGCTGACCTTCAGCCGCCGGGCCGCGGGCGAACTGCGCGACCGCGTCACCGCCCGGCTCGGACGCACCGTGCGCGAGCCGGTCGCCCGCACCCTGCACTCCTACGCGTTCGGGGTGCTTCGCATGGCCGCGGTCGCCAACGAACTGCCCGCCCCGCGGCTGCTGTCCGGCCCGGAACAGGACGTCATCCTGCGCCAGTTGGTCGCCGGCAACCCAGCCGATCGCTGGCCGGCAGCGCTCCAGCCCGCCCTGCAGACCAGGGCGTTCGCCAGCGAGCTTCGTGACCTGCTCATGCGCGCCGTCGAACGTGGCTTGGACGGTCCGGCCTTGGCTGCTTTGGGCCGGGCCCGGAACCGAGCGGACTGGGCCGCCGCTGGTGAATTCCTGGCCGAATACCAGAACGTCACGGCCCTCGGCAGCCCCGGCGGTTACGACCCGGCCGAGCTGATCCGCTCGGCGCTGAGCGTGCTCGAGGACGACGCGACCCTCCTGGCGGCCGAGCGGTCCAAGCGCCGGCACATTTTCGTCGACGAGTACCAGGACACCGACCCGGCCCAGGCCGAACTGCTCGCGCTGCTCGCCGCGGGCGCCGAGGAGCTGATCCTCGTCGGCGACCCCGACCAGTCGATCTACGCCTTCCGCGGCGCCGACGAGTCGGCGATCCGCGACGTCGATACGCGCTTCGGCGAGGTCCCGGTTGTTGCGCTGAGCACGTCGCGCCGCGCCGGTCCTACCCTGCTGGCCGCGTCCCGCCGGGTCGCCGAGCGGCTGCCCGGCCGGGCCGAGCAGCGCCGCCTGGTCGCGGCGGACGGGTTGGCGCCAGGCAACGCCGAGGTCGGCGTCTTTCGTTCGGCGAGCGAGGAGGCCGCGTTCGTCGCGGGCACCCTGCGCCGCGCCCACCTCGACGGCCTGCCCTGGTCGAAGATGGCGGTGCTCGTCCGGTCCACCACGACCGCGCTTGCGACCCTGCGCCGCGCGATGACCACTGCCGGCGTGCCGGTGTCTGTCCGCGGCGACGACCTGCCGCTGGCCGAGCAGCCCGCGGTGGCGATGTTGCTCGACGTCCTCGACTCCGTCCTGTCCGAGGGCCCGATGTCCGAGGACGCCGCCGAGCGACTGCTACTCGGGCCGATCGGAGCCGGGGACGCCGTCTATCTGCGTCGGCTGCGCCGCGTGCTGCGCCAGATGACCGAGCCGGCCGACGGGCTGCTCGGTCCCGCCGTGCTCGACATTCTGGGCGCCGCAGTCCTGCCAGAGCACGTGCGCCGGCCGGTGCAGCGTGTCGCCGCAGTGCTCGACGCCGGCCGCCGGGCGCTACTCGCCAAGGGCTCACCCGAGGACGTCCTCTGGGCGGTCTGGGACGCCAGTGGACTGGCTGGGCGCTGGGCGCAGGCCAGCCGGGCCGGGGGATCGTCCGGCGCGACCGCCGACCGCGACCTCGACGCCGTGGTCGAGCTCTTCGAGACGGCGGCGCGATTCACCGACCGGCTGCCGTACGAGAGCGTCGCTGGATTCGCCGCGCACCTCGCCGCACAGCAGATCCCCGGCGACTCCCTCGTCACCGGCGCTGCCGAGACCGAGACCGTGGCTGTGCTGACCGCACATGCCAGCAAGGGACTGGAGTGGGACCTCGTCTGCGTCGCGAACGTCCAGGAGGGCAGCTGGCCCGACTTGCGCCGGCGCGGCTCGCTGCTCGGCTCGGAAGCCCTGGTCGACCTGCTGGCCGGCCGCGACGCCACCGGCGTCTCGCTCGTCGCGCCGCAGCTCGCCGAGGAGCGGCGGCTGTTCTACGTCGCCGTCACCCGAGCCCGGTCGCGGGTCGTCGTGTCGGCTGTATCCGGCGACGAGGAGCAGCCGTCCCGATTCCTGGACGAGATCGATCCTGTCGACGGCGAGCGCCCGCTTGCGATCGTGCCGCGCGGCGTGCACCTGCCGGGTCTGGTCGCGGAGCTGCGGTCGGTGGCCTGCGACCCCGCAGCCCCGGACGACGACCGTGGCGAGGCGGCCGGCGCGCTGGCCCGGCTGGCTGCCGCAGGCGTCCCCGGAGCTGACCCGGACCAGTGGTGGGGCCTGCGCGAGCTGTCCGACGACCGACCCGTCGCTGACCCGGATCGCCCAGTGTCGGTGAGCCCGTCGCGGATCGAAGCCTTCCTGCGCTGCGAGCTGCGCGCGCTGCTGACCGATCTCGGCGCCAAGAACGGCGACCTGATCTCGGCGTCGCTGGGCACGGTGGTGCATGCGGTGGCGGCCGAGGCGCCGCCGACCGCCGACCTCCCTGAGCTGGAGCGACTGCTCGACGCGCAGTGGAACACCCTCGACTTCGGGGCGCTGTGGCACGCGACGAACGAGCGGCAGCGGGCGACCAAGATTCTGGCCCGGCTCGTCGGCTGGCTGCGCGACAGCCGCGCCGAGTTGGAGCTGGTCGCGGTCGAGGAGCCGTTCTCCGTCGACATCGGCGACGCCCGACTGCGCGGGCGCGTCGACCGGCTCGAACGCGATACCGCGGGTCGGCTCGTGGTCGTTGACCTGAAGACCGGCAAGAGCAAGCCGAAGGCCGACGAGCTGCGGCAGCATCCACAGCTCGGCGCGTACCAGCTAGCCGTCCGGCACGGCGGGTTCGAGGCGGGTGACGTGCCGGGGGGCGCGCTACTCGTCCAGCTGGCATCGATCGGCGAGGCCGAGCAGCGCCAAGGCGCGCTGGGCGAGTCCGACGACCCGAACTGGATCGCGAACGAGGTCGCACGGGTCGCGGCGCGGCTGCGGGGCAGCGAGTTCACCGCGACCATCGGCGCCGACTGCCGGCGCTGCGAGGTCAAGGCCTGCTGCCCGCTGCAGTCTGACGGTCAGCAGGTGCCGACATGATCCGCGCCGCTGAGCTGAGCCGGCTGCTCGGCCTGCCCACGCCCACCGACGAGCAGGCCGACGTGATCGAGTCCGGTCTCGTGCCGTCCGTCGTCATCGCCGGCGCCGGGTCGGGCAAGACCGAGACGATGGCCGCCCGCGTCGTCTGGCTGGTCGCGAACCGTCAGGTCGTGCCCGACGCGGTGCTGGGTTTGACCTTCACTCGCAAGGCTGCGGCCGAACTCGGCCTGCGCATCCGGCGGCGCCTCGCGCAGTGGCGCCACGTCGTGCAACGTGACTCGCCCGACGACGTCGAACACCTGACCCTGCTGCGTGCCGGCGAGCCCACGGTGTCCACCTACGCCGCCTACGCGGGCCGGCTGGTGAGCGAACAAGCCCTGCGGCTCGGCGTCGAGCCTGACACCAGGCTGATGTCGCCCGCTGTGTCGTGGCAGCTGGCCGACCGGGTGATGCGCAACCATCCCGGCCCGCTGCCGCCCGACATCGGGGCGCCGTCGTCGCTGGTCAAGTACATCCTGTTCATGACCGCCCAGCTGGCCGACCACCTCGTCGACGCCGCCGACGTCGACACGTTCTGCGCTGACCTCTTCGCGCAGGTGATGGCACTGCCCGGCAAGCTGAACAAGACCGGCGACGTGCCCACCTTCCTGCGCATGACCGAACACCGCCGCGCCCTGCTGCCCCTGGTGGCCGAGTTCGCGGCGGCCAAGGCGGCGCTGCCGGCCGTCGACTTCGGCGATCAGATGCGGTTGGCCGCCCGGCTGGCCGAGCTGGACGAGGTGCGGGCCATCGAGCGCGTCCGCTACGGCGCCGTCCTGCTCGACGAGTACCAGGACACCGGCCACGCCCAGATCGCCATGCTGCACGGGCTCTTCGGCGACGGGCACCCGGTCACCGCCGTGGGCGACCCGTTCCAGTCGATCTACGGTTGGCGCGGCGCCAGCGCCGGCAATATCGGCATGTTCGCCAGCACCTTCCGCTGCGCCGACGGCACGCCGACTGCGGTCTACCCGCTGGCCACGAGCTTCCGTAACGACCGCGCGGTGCTCTACGCCGCCAACGCGGTCGCCGGCCCGCTGCGCACGGCGGCGTCGCTGGGGGAGCTGCGGCCCGGGCCGGGTGCAGCCGATGGCACGCTCGAGATCACCTTCACCGAGACGAACCTGGACGAGGCGCGGTGGGTGGCCGAGCGGCTACGGGTGGCCTGGGACGCGTTGCCGGCCGGGGACCGCACCGGCGCCGTGCTCGTGCGGCGGCGCGCGCAGATCCCGGTGCTGGCCGAGGCGCTGCGCGGGGCCGGGCTGCCGGTCGAGGTGGTCGGGCTGGGCGGACTGCTGACCACCCCCGAGGTGTCCGACGTCGTGGCCACGCTGCGCGTGCTGGCCGGGTTCTCCTCCGGGACGTCGCTGGCCCGGTTGCTGGTAGGCGCGCGCTGGCGCATCGGGCCGCGCGACCTCGCCGCACTGCGCGATCGAGCCCGCTGGCTGATCCGCGGCGACGACGCGGCGGCGTCCGCCTCGGACGACGAGCAACTCAGCATCGTCGAGGCGCTCGACGACCTCGGCACCGCCGATCATTACTCGCCCGAGGGCTACCGCCGAATGCAGGCCCTGTCGAGCGAACTGCGCCGACTACGGCGCCGAGTGTCCGGGTCGTTGCCCGAACTGGTCGCCGAGGTCGAGCGGGTGTCGCGGGTCGATATCGAGGTGCTCGCCCGCCCCGACCGGGCCACGGTCGGCCGGGTGCATCTCGACCGGTTCCTCGACGAGGCCGCCCAGTTCGTCAGCGAGGCGGGCGACGCGTCGAGCGCGACGTTGACCGCGTTCCTCGCCTTCCTCGACGCGGCCGAGGAGGAGGAAAACGGGCTGGAGGCCGGCGAGGTCGAGGTGGCCACCGAGCGGGTACAGATCCTCACGGTGCACGGGGCGAAGGGCCTCGAGTGGGACATCGTCGCCGTGCCGGGGCTGGTCGACAAGATCTTCCCGGCTGAGCCACGCGGCACGAACTGGACCCGCGCCCGCCAGGAACTGCCCGGCCCGTTGCGCGGCGACCGCAACGTACTGCCCGCGTTCTCGCCGGCCGGCGTGGCCGATCTCGCCGAACTGGGCAAGCAGCTCAGGGCGCACCACGACGATCTCGTGGCGCGCCACGCTGATGAGGAAAGGCGACTGGCCTACGTCGCGCTGACTCGGGCGCGGCACGTCCTGCTCGCCTCCGGCTTCGTCTGGGACACCGCGATCAAGCCGCGTGATGTGTCGCCCTACCTGGTCGCGTTGCGTGAGTTCGCCGAGCCCGACGAATGGTTCACCGCGGCCATCGACGCGCCCAACCCGTTGACGGCCGAGCTGCGTACCGGGCTGTGGCCGATCGACCCGCTCGGCCCGCCAGGAGGACCGCGCGGCACCGGCCGCCGATCCGCGGTCGAGCACGGTGCGGCGCTGGTACGGGCCGAACTCGCCGCCCCCGACACACTCTTCGACGTCGTGCTCAGCGCCCGCGCCGAGGTGTGGCGCCACGACGTCCAGGTGTTGCTTGAAGAACGGGCCCGGCTGTTGGGCTCGGACGCCTTGACGGTCGCGCTGCCGCCGCAGCTGTCGGTATCCCAGCTGGTCGAGCTGCGGCGCAACCCGGCCGAGCTGGCCCGCAGCATCCGCCGGCCGGTGCCGCGGCCACCAGCACCTTGGGCCCGGCGTGGCACGGCGTTTCACACCTGGCTCGAGCAGCGTTGGCAGCTGCCGACACTTCTCGATGTCGACGAGCTGCCGGGCGCGGCCGACGACGGCGCTGACGATGCGAACTTCGCCGAACTGCGCGCCGCATTCGAACGCAGTGCGTGGGCGACGCGCACGCCGACGGAGGTCGAGGTGCCGTTCGAGATGACGATCGCCGACCGAATCGTTCGCGGCCGTATGGACGCTGTGTTCGGCAGCGTCGATGCCGGCTGGCTGGTCGTGGACTGGAAGACCGGCAGCCGCCCGACCGGTGCGGCCGCCCGCGCGGCAGCCGTCCAACTCGCTGCCTACCGGCTCGCCTGGGCCCGGTTGTGCGGCCTCGACGACGCCGAGCTGCACCGGGTGCAGGCGGCATTTCACTACGTACGCAGCAACGAAACGGTCCAGCCGGCGGACCTGCTCGACGCCGACGGCCTACGCACCCTGATCGCCGGGCCTGCGTAGCAGGACCGATCAGCACCCGACCAGCCGGGCCCGCACGCCCAGCGGATCGGGCAGACCGACGACGAGCGAGTCAGCGTGCTGTCCGCCGTGATCGAGGTAGGCGGCCACTGCCTGCGCGAGGCGGGCGGTTTGCCGCGGCCCGCCCGGCCGGCTGGCCCGCTCCGCGACCGGGACGAGGTTGACGCGTTCGGCGTCGAGCCAGCGACGCGCGGACACCGGGTCGGTGATCGGGATCGACCGTTCGCTCGCGTCGCCGAGGTCAGCACGGGTCGGACCGTGGGCGACGAGCAGCAGATCCATCGCCTCCGCGGCCGTGTGCAGGTAGTGCTCGAACAGCCGGTTCAGCGCCGCCCGGCGCTCTGACCCGTTGTCCACCGCCAGCGCGAGTTCCGCGGCGTAGGAACGCAGCAGGCTGTTCGTGCTGTAGCGGCCTGGTCGGCTCTGCTGCAGCAAGTGCGCCCGGGTCAGCTGGCCGAGCGTGCGGTGCGCCTCGGGCATCCCGGTGTCGGTGAGCGCGGCCAGAGCCTCGGCTGTCAGGTCGATGCCCGGGTGCAGGCCGATGAGCCGGAACGCTCGCGCTGTCGGGGCGGCCAACCATTGATAGGACCAGGACAGCACCGCCCGCAGCGCGGTCCGCGGGTCGTCACCTGCGCCCAGTAGGTCCAGCTCGTGGTGTCCGGCGGCAAGCTCGTCGACCAGCTCGCCCAACGGAGCACCGGACCGGGCGACCGCGAGTTCGGCCGCGATGCGCAGCGCGAGCGGAATCCGGGCGCACTGCTCGGCCAGCGCCGCGAGATCGGGCTCGGTCAGGTCGAGGACGGCGACCGGCAACTGTGCGGCGATCAGCGCACGGAGCAACTCGGTCGCGTCGGCGAGCTGCAGGGCGTCGAGGTCGATGCGACGGGCGCCATGCCGCACGATCAGCCCGGTCAGGCTGTCCCTGCTCGTCGCCAACACCATGCACGACGGCGTGCCGGGCAGCAGCGAACGGAGATGTTCGGTGTCGCGGGAGTTGTCGAGGACGATCAGCATCCGCCGACCGGAGAGCAGCGACCGGTACAGCGCGGCACGTTCATCAGTCTCACGCGGGACGTCCTCGCCCCGGACCCCGAGGACGCGAAGCAGCCGGGCCAGCGCCTGGCCGGGCTGAATCGGCCGAACCGGATCGAAGCCGCGCAGGTCGAGGTAGAGCTGGCCGTCGGGAAATCGTTGGCTCCTGGTCTGCGCCCAATGCAGCGCCAACGCCGTCTTGCCGACGCCCGCCGTCCCGGAAATGGCCGCGATCGCCCCGGACTGTCGACGGGACAGCATCTCGTCGAGCTGGTGAATCTGCTCGCTTCGGCCGATGAAGGTGTCGACCGTCGACGGCAGTTGACGCGGCACCGACTCGCGGGCCGGACCTCGGTCGGCGACCCGGTGGGCAGCGTCGCGATGGGCGTCGACGCGGTACCAAGCCTCTGCCCACTCGCGTTGCTCAGCGGACGTAGTGCCCAGCGCGATGACTATTCGATCCAGGATCTGCGTCGGCGCCAGTCGCTTGCCGCTGATGTAGGCGTGAATGGTCGATCTCGGCTCGCCCACCCGGGCGGCCAGCTCTTCGAGGCTGACCCTGGCTGACCGGGTGCCCCGCGCGGCCCGCGAGCGGAGCAGGCCGAGTTCCCGAGCAAGATCGTCGAGACTTCGCACGCGAGCGGGATCGGGGCCCGAAGGTGAGGTGTGGTCGTCCACCACGTCGTGCCTCCCTCCGCACACGGGACGGGCGGACCGAGCGGAGCCGGTATGCGGCTCGGCATGTCGTGCGTCGCTGTCAGTACCCTATTGCGCAGGACACAAACCGGACAAGATCGTCGCAATGGCGCCGTATCGCCCGCAGTTCAGGCCGAGGCGGGTTCGGGCACCGCAACCGGTGGAGTGAGCGCCGCGGCGGGCGTCGACTGCGGTACGTCCTCGCTGGCGAGGAACTCCCTCGTGGTGCGCTCGGGCCCGAACCTGCGTTTCAGCCACAGGTAGCACAGGAAGGCGATCGGCCCGAACGCCGACTGCGCGGGCACGATCAGGTCCGTGCGAGCGTCGATGAGTTCGCGGAACAGCAGTGGCGCCAGGCTCGGTACGACGGCACCGAAGGTCACGATGATCACCATCGAGATTCGAGCGGCGAGTCGGCCGTAGGCCTTGTATGCGGCGATCAGGAACAGGGCGTAGACCAGCAGATCACCCAGCCCGAGGCTGGCGTTGTAGATACCCATCCGAAAGCCGACCGAGGGGTTCAGCGGGTAGCCCAGGAATCGCTCGGCCAGTCTGTTCGTGACCGGCCACTTCAGGGTGAAGATCGCGTCGTAGACCGCGAGGATCAGGGCGAACCACGCGACGTGCTTGAGTCGCATGCCGCCTTGCACGTAGAGGTTGGCCACGGCTACCGCGGCGAGGATGACGAGCACACCGTTTTCGATCCAGTACACCTGCCAGCCGAGCACGGTGCCGAGCTGCGTACGGGCGAGCCAGAAATTCACCCCGACCAATAAGCCGATGGCCGGCCAGAGTCGGGTCGGGTTCAGCAGCGGCCGGTAGCCGATCGAGACCGCGGCGACGAATGTCAGGGTCAGGAACGTGGTGAGGAGCCACTGCGGCAGGACGATATAGAGCAGCGGCAGCCCCACGATGAACACGAACAGGGTCGCGATGTCGCGGCCGTTGAACGTGCCGATCGCCGGCCGCTCCAGGCGTATCCGCCGTAGGTACGCCAAGGCCAGCAGGCTCGTCAGCACCGAGGCAGAGACCGCGAGGATCAGCTCGAAAATCGTGGGGAATACCAGGGAGTCCTGCAGCAGCATGTCATTCTCCGATTAGCGCCGGGCGGGCGAGAAACGTCGTTTCATGCAGGTCACTGCGCAGGGGACGCAACGATTTGCCCTGGGCATCGCCCACCAATTCAAGATCCACGTCCAGACCGTGCTCGAGCAGGTGCTGGCGTGCGGCCGCCTCACCGAGGCCGGCGACGGCAGCGGCGGGCAGGGTCAGCAGCACGCGGCCGTCGCTGATGCTCGCGTGGAAGCGGGCCGGCCAGGGTTGTGTCGGCAAGGCCTCAACCGCTTGAACAAGTGCTCGAGGCGTGATCACGGTCGTGCCGAGCCGCAGGATCTGGTCGGCCTTACCCACGATCGCACTCGTGGCCGGCAGCCCGGCGATCTCGCAGGTGAGTGGCTCGTCATCGAGTTTGCGGACGACGTCTCGCGTGTCGTACCGAAAGACCGGCATGCACTCCCGGTACGGGGCGTAGGGCGTGATCACGACTGTGCTGAGGGCACCGGGCTCGGCGGGCTCGCCGGTGTCGAGGTCCAGCAGTTCGACCAGCCCCATGTTGAGGTCGTGGTGCAGGTGACCTTGCGTGCAAGTCGTGGCAGAGACGGGGATTACCTCGGTCATGGCGAACGCGTCGTTGACGCGTGCGGCACCGAAAGTCTCGACGGCGGCCGCCTTGAGGCTCGGCGACAGCACCTCCCCGCCGGCGTCGATGCGCCGTAGCGCGAAGTCCGATGGACCCATGCCGCGTCGCCGCGCGGCCACCACGAGTTCGCCCAGGTAGCTGGGGCTGGTCGCGAGCAGGGTCGCCCTGCCGTCGCACAGACTGTCGAGGGCCTCGTCCGGGGGGACGACGCCGAGCACTCGGCACCCGGTGCCGACCAGGCGACAGACTGCTGCGCTCAGGTGGACAGAGGCGGTCGCGCGTGAGCTGTGGTTGATCTGCATGACGTCACCAGGCCGGATCTCGTCGCGCAGCACACCCGTCAGCGCACTGAGGCCGGACCACAGTTCGAGTTCGTAGCGCGAGATCCAGATTTCGGCCGGACGACCGGTCGTCCCGGTCGTACGCGTGGTGAGGTACGGCGCGACGTCCGCACACTGAAAATCTCGTTGGCGTTCGATGAGATCGCGCTTCACGGTGACCGGGATGGTGCGCAGCACCTCGACGTCGATCGTGTCCGGCGTGACGTCGGCGGCCGCGAATCGTCTTGCGTAGAAAGGTGATTGGCTAGCCAGCCGGCGCGCAGTGCGGCGCAGTCCGCGGTTGGCGAAGTCCTGCCGTGCGTTCGGATCGGCGAGCGGTCCGTCGAGCAGCACGCGCACGTCGGCTCCCGGTTCGCCGAACTCGGCGATGGTGGCGAGAGCGTCCTCGACGAGCCTGGCCAGATTGGCGGTGTCGAGTCGGCGGCCCCACACCATGCCCATCGCCATCCGGAACTGCCGGACCCCAGTGTCGAACATGTCTGCTCCGTCTCGTGTCAGTGCCCGCGACCGGCGCCGTCGGGCTTGCGACGACGCCGGTCCGGTGGAACCTGGGCCGCCTAGAAGGCCGCGCCGCTGGAGGCTGCGAACAGCACCGCGGTCAGTGACCCCATTGCGTAGCGAGCGTGCTTGACGCTGCTAATGAAAGCCGACATGGTTACCCCCCTCCGAGAACTCGTTTTCTGTTGTGTGCCAACCCGGCTGGGCTGATCCCGGGGGTCGCCGGCTAGTTCTTGACGACGACCTTGATGGTCATTTCTGGGTGGACGGAGCAGGTCAGGTAGTACGTGCCTGCGGTATTCCACTGGCCGGTCGTGTACGTGTCGTTCTGCTCCATGAGCAGACGACTGCTCACCGGCTCTGTCTTCGGGACCTCAAGATGGCCGCCGCTGCCCACGCCGACGATGTGAATGAAGCGCGAGTTGTTCGCGAACGTCAGGCGCTGGCCGGAGTGGATGGTCACGGCCTTCTTGGAATATCCCTCGTGGGTCATCCCGATCACACCGGTCGCAGGCTTGTGCACCGTGCTGCCAAAGGCGGGCACATACATGCCGGCGACCAGGAGGGGGACACCCAAGAGGATCTTCGGAAACGTCAAGCCCGGCTCCTTCCCTCATCCTCGACCGTCCGAAGACTGGGTCCCTGGAAGGGCTCCGAGTACAACAGTTAACGGCGACAGAACAGGACGGCGCGGGACGTTCGTGGACATTCGTGGCCATCCGCGGAAATAGCGGGACATGCGACTCCCCGGGACAAGCCCCCGCGCACCAGCCGCTAGCGTCGCGGGCATGACTGACGTTCGTACTTTCGTTGATGAACACCGCCACGAACTGCTCGCCGATCTCGACAGCTGGCTGCGTATCCCTGGGATCAGCGCCCAGCCGGAGCGCCACGACGACGTGCGCCGCAGCGCCGACTGGCTCGCCGCGGCCGCCCGCCAGGTCGGCTTCCCGACCGTTGAGATCTGGCCCACCGCGGGCCTGCCCGCGGTGTACGCCGAGTGGCCCAGTGCCGACGCCGACGCGCCGACCGTGCTCGTCTACGGCCACCACGACGTGCAGCCCGTCGACCCGATCGAACTGTGGCACACCGATCCGTTCGATCCGACCATCGACGGGGACCTGCTGCGCGCCCGGGGCGCGTCCGACGACAAGGGCCAACTGCTGTTCCACCTGCTCGGCCTGCGGGCACACCTCGCCGCGACCGGACGGGACACCCCGGCCGTCTCGCTGAAGTTCCTCATCGAGGGCGAGGAAGAGTCCGGCTCACCGAACTTCGAGGCCCTGCTCGCCGCGCAGCGCACTCGTCTGGACTGCGATGTCGTCGTCATCACCGACACCGGCATGATCGCTGCCGACAAGCCCAGCACGGTCACCGGCATGCGTGGCATGGCGTCCTGCACAGTCGAGTTCCACGGCCCTGACCTCGACCTGCACTCGGGCGTCTTCGGCGGCGCGATTCCCAACCCGGCCACCGCGATCGCGAGGCTGGCCGCGGCGTTGCACGACGAGCACGGCCGGGTGCAGGTACCGGGTTTCTACGACGACGTCCTCGAGCTCACCGGTATCGAGCGCGAACTGTTCGCCAGGGTGCCTGTCGACGACGCCGAATTCCTGGGCGTAGCCAAGTCGCGGGCGCTGCACGGCGAGCGCGGCTTCACCACCCTCGAGCGCATCGGCGCCCGCCCCACCGCCGAGGTCAACGGCATCGGCGGCGGCTACCAGGGCGCCGGCGGCAAGACGATCGTGCCCAGCGACGCGTTCGTGAAGCTGTCCTTCCGCCTCGTGGCCAACCAGCAGCCCCAGAACATCATCAAGGCAGTGGACGCGTTCGTGGCCGAGCACACGCCCGAGGGAATCGAGGCGAAAATCGACTGGGAGGGCGGCGGGGTGGCGCCGTGTCTGGTGCCGCTGGACACGCCCGCGTACCGCGCGCTCACCGACGCGATCAGCGAAGCGTTCGCCGGATTGCCGGTGCTGCCGACCCGTGAGGGCGGCAGCGGTCCCGAGGCTGCCATCCAGCAGGCGCTCGGCGCGCCCATGGTGTTCCTCGGCGTCGGACTGCCGGACGACCAGATCCATGCGCCGAACGAGAAGGTGAACCTTTCCATGCTCTACAAGGGTGCCGAGGCAGCCGCGCTGCTCTGGGCCGGCTTCGCCCGGTTGGGCCGCAGCGGTCTGGGAGCGACCTGACCGAGCCGAGCTGCGGTTTCCCCGTAGGGTGGGCGGCGTGTCGCGTCCGATCAAGTTGCCCAGTCCTGCCTTTGACCTCACTCATCACACTCTCGACAACGGTCTGCGTGTCGTCGTGGCGCCGGACCGCTCCGCGCCCGTGGTCGGGGTGGCGGTGCTGTACGACGTCGGGATCCGGTCAGAGCCCGAGGGGCGCACCGGCTTCGCGCACCTCTTCGAGCATCTGATGTTCCAGGGCTCGGCCAACCTCGAGAAGCTCGAGCACTTCCGTTACGTGCAGTCCTCGGGCGGCACGTTCAACGGCAGCACCCACTTCGACTACACCGACTACTTCGAGGCGCTGCCGTCCAACGCCCTGGAGCGGGGGCTGTTCCTCGAGGCCGACCGGATGCGCTCGCCGCGCATCACCGAGGAGAACCTGGCCAACCAGCTCGAGGTCGTGAAGAACGAGATCCGGGTCAACGTGATGAACCGTCCGTACGGCGGCTTCCCCTGGATCTACTTGCCGAGTGTCCTGTTCGACACTTTCGCCAACTCGCACAACGGATATGGCGGGTTCGAGGACCTCGAGGGCGCGACAGTCGAGGACGCCCGCGACTTCTTCCGGACCTACTACGCGCCGGCCAACGCCGTGCTCGCGGTCGCCGGCGATCTCGACCCGGACGAGACACTCGAGCTGGTCGAGAAGCACTTCGGCGGGATCAAGAAGCGGCGCGCTCCGAAGCGGCCCAGCTTCGCCGAGCCCCGCCTGCAGAGCGAGCGCCGCGCCACCCATGACGACCCGCACGCGCCGATCCCGGCGGTCGCGATCGGGTACCGCGTGCCTGACCCGGTCGGCGATCTGGACGAGCACCTGGCCCACGTGCTGCTCGCCGAGATACTCAGCGACGGCGACGCCTCCCGGCTGCAGCAACGGCTCGTGCAGCGCGACCAACTGGTCACCGACATCGCGGCCTACATCGGCGAATTCGGTGATCCCTTCGACGAACGCGACCCCACCGCCTTGACGATCACCGCGCACTACCCGGACGCCGGATCGCTCGAAGCCATCCTGCGCGCGATCGACGAGGAGCTGGCCCGTGTCGCCGACGACGGGCTCGCGCCGGGCGAGCTCGACCGGGTGCGCACCCGGCTGATCAGCGTGCTACTGCGCGAAATGGACGCAGTGCTCTCCCGCACGCTCAACTTCGCCAAGTTCGAGTTGATCTACGGACGCGCTGAGCTGATTGCCGAGCTCCCGGGCCGCCTGGCCGCCGTCACCGAGGACGCCGTGCGCAAGGCCGCCGCCGAGCTACGTCCGGATCGACGAGCCGTACTCGAGCTGGTCGCGGGAGGTGCGAAATGACCGTTCCCGCCCTGACCAAACCCCGCACCCCGAAGCGGCTGACCGTCTCCGAACGCACCACCGAGAGCGGACTGCGGGTGATTGCTGTCCGCAAGCCGGGAGTTCCGATTGTCGAGATGAGGCTGCGGCTGCCGTTTGCCTCGGCCCGCGCGACTCATTCGGCCCGCTCGGCACTGCTGTCCGACTCGATGCTCACCGGCGCGGCCGGCTACGACCGGGCCGGACTCGCCGCCGCGGTGCAGGCGCTCGGTGGCGATCTCTCGGTCGGCGTCGACGCCGACCGGCTGATGGTGGCCGGCAATGTCCTGGCCACGAACCTGCGCCCGCTGCTCGGCCTGCTCGCCACGGTCCTCAACGACGCGACCTACCCGGACGACGAGGTGGCCACCGAGCGCGACCGTCTCGTCGAGAAGCTGTCGATGGCCCGCTCGCGAGCCGGTGTGGTCGCCAGCGAAGCGCTGTCGCACCGGATGTGGGGCGAGCACCCGTACACGCACAGCCTGCCGCAGCCCGATGCCGTCGCCGCCACCACGCCGGCCCAGGTGCGCAAGCTGCACGCTGACATGGTCCGACCCGGCCGCGCGGTGCTCGTCGTCGTCGGCGACATCTCGCCCGCCCGGGCGCTCGACCAGGTCGAGGCCGCGCTCGGCGACTGGACCGGCCGAGCACCGGTCGGCCGGATCCCGGCCCTGCCCGGGCCCGAGCCCAGCCCGCTGCTGATCATCGACCGCCCCGGCTCGGTGCAGTCCTCACTGCGGATGGGCGCGTCCGCCTTGTCGCGCACCGACGAGCGCTACCCGGCATTGCAGCTGGCGAACATGATCTTCGGCGGCTACTTCTCCTCGCGCTGGACCGAGAACATCCGCGAGGACAAGGGTTACACGTACGGCCCGCACAGCCGCATCGAACACAACGTCCTCGGCTCGTCGCTCATGCTCGACGTCGAAGTCGCGACCGAGGTCACCGGTCCGGCATTGCTCGAAACCCTTTACGAACTCGGCAAGATCGCGTCGCTGCCCGTGACCGAGGCCGAGGTCGACTCGGTACGCCAGTACGCCATCGGCACGCTCGCCCTGTCCACGGCGACGCAGGCCGGGCTGGCCTCGACGCTGTCGGCGCTGGCCGCGTTCGGCCTCGGCCTGGACTGGATGATCGAGCACCCGCGCAACCTGGCGGCGACCAGCGTCGACGACGTGAGTGCCGCCGCGGCCGAATTCCTGGCCCCGGCCCGACTCACCAGTGTCGTGGTCGGCGACGCGCAGACGATCACCGCGCCACTGGCCGCGCTCGTCCCGGTGACCACCGAGCCGTGACCTCGGCGCAGGGACCGCTGCTGTCGCGGGCCGGTTACGACCGGGCCTCGCACCGGCGTACCGACGCCGACTGGCTCGCGCAGGCCTGGACCGGGTCCCGCGTGCTCGTCATCAGCCCGAAGTCTGCGACCCCCGTCGAACCCGACGCGGCGGGGGTATCCCGGCTGGCCTTTCGCGACCCGTCGTCGGTGGATGACATTGCCCCGCGGCGCTTCCTTGGCCTCGTCGGCGAAGTTCCCTACTTCACCGCCACGGTCGAGCGCGACGGTGACGACGACTGGCCGACGCTGCGTGATCTCGGGCCGACGATCGACGATCTCGACGCCGGTTTGCTGACCAGCGCGATCGCGCTCGAGCAATGGCACCAGCGGCACACCCACTGCCCGCTGTGCGGGACCCCGACCGTCGAGTCGAACAGCGGCTGGACCCGCACCTGCCCGGCCGACGGCAGCGAGCACTACCCGCGCACCGACCCCGCGGTGATCATGCTCATTCACGACGGTGCCGACCTCGCCCTGCTCGGCCGCGGTGTGCAGTGGGGGGCCGGCCGGTTCTCGACGCTGGCGGGCTTCGTCGAGCCGGGGGAATCGCTGGAAGCGGCCGTCGCGCGCGAGGTGTTCGAGGAGGTGGGCATCGTGGTGCGCGACGTCCGCTACGTCGCGAGCCAGCCGTGGCCGTTCCCCGCGTCGCTGATGCTCGGCTTCAGCGCCCGGTTGGACGGCGACCCCACGATCGATCTGGATCCGGTCGAGATGGCCGAGGCCGGCTGGTTCACCCGGGCCGAGGTGGAGCAGGCCGCGGAGTGGGTCGATACCGGCACCGAACCGGATCCTGACGTCCGGATACAGGGCGTCTCGCCCAAGCTGTCGATCTCGCGCTACCTCATCGATCTCTGGCTGGCCGGCGAACTGCCCGCGTAATTCTTGCGGCGCGAATGTTCCCGTTGAGTGCGGCGGAATATCGCAAAGTAGGGCGGATTTTCGTGCATATTCCTCAGTCCCTGCGGGAACCATCGCCTCCATCCAAGGCACTCCACCTAGTCCAGGAGGAAACATGAGCGAGGAACCAGGCACGCAGCTTCAAGAGGAACCGCAGGACGAGCGCGGCGGACCCGGCTCTCGCGACAAGGGCGATGTCACGCCGGGATCGCAACACCGGCCGGCCGACACGTCCGACGCGCGCGACCACACGTCCGTGGACCCGCAGGATGCCAACGACGACGCACCCAACCTGCAGACCCCCTGAGTCCAGACCACCCGACGAATCGGAGAGGGCAATGACACACACAGGTACGACAGGCCCGCACAACCCGACGGATCGGTCGACGCCGATCGATATCGAAACCGATTCCGCGCTCCCGCCGTACGAGGGTCGCAAGACCGGGGCCAGCGAGGAGCAGGACACCTACAAGGGCGGGGCCCGCACCGCAGGCGCCACCGCGCCGGTCACCGACCCGGACATGAAGGGCCCGGCCAAGGAAGACACTCCGCGTGGCCCGGTGGCCTCGCCGGCCGACGAGCAGCCCGCGGCGGACACGCCTGACGGCCCTGACTCTGACGGCGGCGTCGGACCCTCGCACACGCCGGGCACCGGGCGAGCAGAGAACAAGCCCAGCGACTGATTGCCGACCCCGAATCGGCCGTAGAGACCGGGGCCGCCGGAGACCATCTCCGGCGGCCCCGGTCTTGTCCGGCTGAGCCTGGCCTTGCGCACCAGTGAGACCTGTGTGACGGTTGTGGCTGATGAGGCGGCAACAAGCCGTCGCTCGCGCCCGGGGAAGCACGTGCTGTCGCGCAAGTCGCGGTGGCGCGCGGGTGCTGCGGGAAGGACGCGGACCGATGGGTATGAGCCACCGCCCGGGACAGCAACTGTCCTTTTTTGACAAGGGTTTCGATCAGGCTGCTGCGAACGAAACATATATCGAAAGCAAGCCTGGCCCGGCGCGACACGCCGGGCGGATACGCTGGATCGGGATCATCGCAGCAGCGGCCGCGGCGAGCGCCGTGGTCATGGTGCCCGGCCAGAGCGCGTCAGCCGATCCGTCGGCCAACGCGTGGTACCGGCTGCGAATGTGCGAGTCGAGCAACAACTACTCGATCAACACCGGAAACAATCACTACGGCGCCTACCAGTTCGACCTGTCCACCTGGCGCAGCGTGGGCGGCACTGGCTACCCGAATCGCGCCTCCGCCGCCGAGCAGGACGCTCGCGCGCTCATCCTGTACCGCCAGCGCGGCTGGCAGCCGTGGCAATGCGCCGGGATCGTCGGCCTGCGTGAGGACGGCGACGCTCGCTCGGGGCGGATCAGTGACATCAAGGTGCCGCGGGCGGGCGTTTCATCGGGAGGCTCCGCTTCGGGCATTCCGACGTTCCCTGGGTCGCGCTGGTACAACTTCGGCGACCGCAACGCCTCGATCAAGCGGTTCCAGGACCAGATGCACAAGCGGGGTTTCTTCCCGGTCGGCACCGGCGAGTACGGCCCGAACACGCTCGCGATGGTCAAGCGGTTGCAGAGTCTGAACGGGTTGGTGCCCAACGGCTACATCGGCCCGAACACCTGGCGGCTGGCCTGGACCGGCAAGTACACGATCGCGATCGCGGCGACGCCCAAGCCGAGGGCGTCATCGATTCCGGCGTTCCCCGGGTCGCGCTGGTATCACTTCGGCGACCGCAACGCGTCGATCAAGCGATTCCAGGACCGGATGCATGCGCGGGGATTCTTTCCGGTCGGCACCGGCGAGTACGGCCCGAACACGCTGGCCATGGTCAAGCGGTTGCAGAGTCTCAACGGGCTCGTGCCCAACGGTCTGATCGGCCCGAACACGTGGCGGCTGGCCTGGACCGGCAAATACAGCTGACGGTCAGGGCCGGATTGCTGGATGACGCGGGTCGTCGACGCGGATGACGACGTCGGCGAGTTCCGTGGGCCGGACGTCGGTGTCGTAGCGCTCGAAGGCGGGCAACGTCCATTGCCACTCGGCGTCGGTGCGGCGCGCGCGGCCGGCCGTCGACATCGACAAATGGATGGTGAAGTCGAAGGGCAGGCCGCGACCGAGCAGCAGTTCGCCACTGACCAGCACGATCGCCCCGGGTGCCGCCTGCGAGGCGGCGGCACGGGTGGCGCGGTTCGTCACCGGATCACGCAGTGACGGCAAGTACGCGCCCGAGCCATCGGGGCCGAGCGGGTCGAGCACCTCGCGGCACAGCGCGCCGGCGTCCAACCAGTCAGGAAACGAGTCGACGTCCTCGCGGCCGAACTCCAGGCGCAGCGACGCGTCCCGCCAGAACGATTCGGCAGCCACGTGGTCAGCGGCCCGGCCGAGGGCCCGCAGCGGCGTAACCAGAATGTGCGCGAGGGACGCGGGTTGCGCGCACCGCGGGCCGTCGATGCCCACCCGCAACGCTCGGCCAGGTACCGGCAGGACGTGGAGCTGCTCGGCGAGCACGTGTGGCAGTCGGGCAGCCTCGACCGGTCGATACGCGCCGGTCAAGCTGCCAGCTGCGCCTTGACCTCGGCGATGCTCGGGTTCGTCAGCGCGCTGCCATCCGGAAACACCACGGTGGGCACGGTGCGGTTGCCGCCATTGACTGACATCACCAGCTCGGCAGCGCCGTCCTCGAGCTCGATATTGACCTCGGCATACGCGATGCCCGCGTGCTCCAAACCGGACTTCAGACGCGAGCAGAAGCCGCACCAGGTCGTCGTGTACATCGTCAGCATCGGTGCGCAGACCCTTCAATCAAGGAAGTCGTGATCTTGCGTTAACGCCGAAACAGCGTCCGGACATTCCGCAACTACCGATCTGACAACCACTGTTGTACAAGATGGCTTGTGCAAGAGCGGCCCGATCGC
>JAOPWD010000085.1 GCA_025965875.1 Pseudonocardiales bacterium | reverse complement strand
CTCGAGCTGAGCGGAATCGCCGGCACCCACGGCGCGATCGCGCCGGACGGCACCGTGGCCGCGTTGCTCGTCGAGGATGGCGGGCGCGCCAAGCCGGTGCTGGTCTTCGCCGCGGCGGGCTAGTCCGACGGCGGTTCGTTGAGTGACGTATCCCGGGATTGAGTGACGCCTCAGGAGCCGTCTCTGATCTTCGCGATACGTCACTCAACGGCCGCGACGAGGCCGCTACTAGGCTGCGCGACGTGCAGCGCTGGCGAGGACTGGATTCGGTACCCACCGGATGGGGCCATTGCGTCGTGACGATCGGCGTGTTCGACGGCGTGCACCGCGGCCACGCCGAGATCATCGGCCAGGCAGTCGAACAGGCCAAGCAACGCGGCGTGCCCAGCGTGCTGCTCACGTTCGTGCCGCACCCGTCCGAGGTGGTCCGCCCGGGCTCGCACCCGCCGGTGCTGACCAGCATCGTGCGGCGTGCCGAGCTGGTCGAGCAACTCGGCATAGACGTGTTCTGCGCGCTGCCGTTCACGCTCGAGTTCTCCCGCCTGCCGCCCGCCGAGTTCGCCCACCGCGCTCTCGTCGAGCAGTTGCACGCCTCCGCGGTGGTCGTGGGCGAGAACTTCCGGTTCGGGCACAAGGCGGCTGGCGACGTTGCCACGTTGAGTCAGCTCGGCGCGACGTTCGGCTTCAGCGCGCACGGCATCCCACTGCTGCGCGACGGCGACGGCGAGACCCCGCTCAGCGCGACCTACGTGCGCTCGTGCGTCCAGGCCGGCGATATGGCGGCCGCCGCGCACGCGCTGGGCCGGCCGCACCGCGTCGACGGCATCGTGGAGCGCGGTGACCAGCGCGGCCGCGAACTGGGCTTCCCTACCGCGAACCTGCGCACCGATGCCTGGACTGCGGTGCCGGCCGACGGTGTCTACGCCGGGCGGGTGGTCCGGCTGGACGAGTGGGGCCGCACCGTGTCCGGCCCACCGCTCGGGGTAGCAGCGATTTCGGTCGGCACCAACCCGACCTTCGAGGTACGCCAGCGCCGGGTCGAGGCATTTGTCCTGGATTTCGACGGCGACCTCTACGGCGACGCGCTCGGCGTCGAGTTCGTCGAGCGGCTGCGCGGGATGGAGAAGTTCGACCGAATCGACGACCTGGTCACTCAGATGGCCAAGGACGTCGAGCAGGCCCGCGCCGTGATGCGCTGACCTGTCCCGGTGGGGGGCACAGCGAGGCGATTCGTCGCTCGTGGCGCCTCGCTGGTAACCTATGTATCAGGCGCGCGTGAGCTCGCCCTGCGCAGCGTGCGTACACCCAAATCCGCCGTGACTCATTCCGGTGGGGCGCCCTGCACCGACATGACAAGGAGTCGTCCGTGCCACTGGCAAGCGACGTCAAGAAGCAGATCATCGCCGAGTACGGCTCCGTCGAGAACGACAGCGGCTCGGCCGAGGTACAGGTTGCGATGCTCTCGCGCCGCATCAGCGATCTCACCGAGCACCTGAAGTTCCACAAGCACGACCACCACAGCCGCCGGGGGCTCCTGCTGCTGGTCGGCCAGCGCCGCCGGTTGCTCAACTACCTGGCCAAGACCGACATCAACCGGTACCGGTCGATCATCGAGCGGCTGGGTCTGCGCCGATAGCTCAAGGGGACTGACTCCATTCGGGGTCAGTCCCTTCCTCGCTTCACAACTGAAAATCCACAGCCGGACGCACACGCGCGTCCTTGCGACTTCGAGGAGCCGGTCCTCGGTAGTGGCGGTCGGTCGATAGCTCGACCCGCCCGCTTCGATCGAAGACCGGCACCCGCTAGAGGTGTCAGCTCGTATGTCGCACGTGGCGCCCGGCGCCAAACAAGGCAACGTGTCGAGGTCAACCGACCTCGTCCGCGTGCCTGACGTACGAGAGGGGTACTCCGTGGCTGCACAGCCCGAGACCACAACCAGCACCAACGACGACGGCATCTTCGAGACCGTCGCCACCATCGACAACGGCAAGTTCGGCACCCGCACGATCCGCTTCGAGACCGGCCGGCTGGCCAAGCAGGCTGCCGGTTCGGTCGTCGCCTACCTCGACGACGACACCATGCTGCTGTCGGCCACCACGGCCGGGAAGTCCCCCCGCGAGGGGTTCGACTTCTTCCCGCTGACCGTCGACGTCGAGGAGCGGATGTACGCCGCGGGACGCATCCCCGGCTCGTTCTTCCGCCGTGAGGGCCGGCCCAGCGAGGACGCGATCCTCAACTGCCGGCTGATCGACCGTCCGCTGCGCCCGACCTTCATCAAGGGCCTGCGCAACGAGGTCCAGGTCGTCATCACCGTCCTGGCACTCAACCCCGACCACGCGTATGACGTGGTCGCCATCAACGCCGCGTCGGCGTCGACGCAGTTGTCCGGCCTGCCGTTCTCCGGCCCGGTCGGGGCAACCCGCGTCGCGCTAATCGACGGCCAGTGGGTCGGATTCCCGACGCACAGCGAGCTGGAGCGGGCCACCTTCAACATGGTCGTCGCCGGCCGGGCGCTCGAATCGGGCGACGTCGCGATCATGATGGTCGAGGCCGAGGCCACCGAGGGCTCCATCGCCCTGATCGAGGGTGGGGCCACCCGGCCGACCGAAGAGGTCGTGGCCGAGGGTCTCGAGGCGGCCAAGCCGTTCATCGCCGAGGTCGTCCGCGCGCAGGCCGAGCTCGCCGCCGTAGCGGCCAAGCCGACCGCCGAGTTCCCGGTCTTCCTGGATTACTCCGACGAGGTGTTCGAGGCGGTCGAGGCCGAGATCTCCGCTGAACTCGCCGGCGCGCTGACGATCGGCGACAAGCAGGAGCGCGAGGCCCGCCTGGACGAGATCAAGGCAGGGGTCAAGGACGCGCTCTCGCAGCGTTTCGAAGACCGCTTCCAGGAGATCAGCCCGGCCTTCCGCGCGCTGACGAAGAAGCTCGTGCGCCAGCGCATCCTGCGCGACAAGGTGCGCATCGACGGGCGCGGCCTGGCCGACATCCGCACTCTCTCGGCCGAGGTCGAGGTCATCCCGCGAGTGCACGGTTCGGCGCTGTTCCAGCGCGGCGAGACGCAGATCCTGGGCGTCACGACGCTGAACATGCTGGGCATGGAGCAGAAGCTCGACACGCTCTCGCCCGAGCGCACGAAGCGCTACATGCACAACTACAACTTCCCGCCGTACTCGACCGGTGAGACCGGCCGGGTCGGCTCGCCGAAGCGCCGCGAGATCGGCCACGGTGCGCTCGCTGAGCGTGCGCTGGTGCCGGTGCTGCCGGGCCGCGACGAGTTCCCGTACGCGATCCGTCAGGTCTCCGAGGCACTGAGCTCCAACGGCTCGACGTCGATGGGTTCGGTCTGCGCCTCGACGCTGGCCCTGCTCAACGCCGGTGTGCCGCTGCGGGCGCCGGTCGCGGGCATCGCGATGGGCCTTGTCTCGGACACCGTCGACGGCAAGACCGAGTACGTCGCGCTCACCGACATCCTCGGTGCCGAGGACGCGTTCGGCGACATGGACTTCAAAGTCGCCGGCACCCGAGAGTTCGTCACCGCGCTGCAGTTGGACACCAAGCTTGACGGCATCCCGTCCGAGGTGCTCGCGGCGGCGCTCAAGCAGGCCCGCGACGCGCGCCTGCACATCCTCGACGTCATGGCCGAGGCCATCGACGAGCCGGATGAGATGAGCCCGTTCGCGCCGCGCGTGACGGTCGTCAAGATCCCCGTCGACAAGATCGGTGCGGTCATCGGACCCAAGGGCGCGATGATCAACTCGATCCAGGACGAGACCGGCGCGCAGATCACGATCGAGGACGACGGCACGATCTACGTCGGCGCGTCCGACGGGCTCTCCGCCCAGGCGGCGGTCGACCAGATCAACGCCATCGCCAACCCGCAGATGCCCAAGGTCGGGGAGCGGTTCCTCGGCACGGTGGTCAAGACGGCCGCGTTCGGCGCGTTCGTCTCGCTGCTGCCCGGCAAGGACGGCCTGATCCACATCAGCAAGCTGGGTCGCGGCAAGCGCATCGGCAAGGTCGAGGACGTCGTCAACGTCGGCGAGAAGATCCAGGTCGAGATCGCCGAGATCGACCAGCGCGGCAAGATCAGCCTGGTGCTCGTCGACGAGGACGCCGGCAACGCGCCGGCTCCCGGGTCGCCGGCCGCTGAGGCTGAGGCTGAGGCCTGATCCGCCCGCACGACTAGCTCGCAAGCTTCTGTGTCGCGCTCTCCTGCCGTCAAGGCCGGGGGAGCGCGACGCAGTCGTTTCCGGGGCACCTTGGCCGGCCTGCCGACCGAGGTGCGCGCCCTCATCATCGTGGCGTTCATGGTGGCCTTGGGCTACGGCATCGTCGCCCCGGCGATCCCGCTGTTCGCCCGTCAGTTCGGCGTCGGCAAGGCAGCCGCCGGGGCGGTCATCAGCGCGTTCGCGCTGATGCGACTGCTCACCGCCCCATTCGTCGGGCGACTGGTGAACGGGTTCGGGGAGCGGGTGATGCTGGCGACCGGGATCATCGTCGTCGCAGTCTCCAGCCTGCTCGCCGGCTTCGCCCAGGCCTACTGGCAACTGCTCGTCCTGCGCGGTATCGGCGGGGTCGGCTCGATCATGTTCAGCGTCAGCGCCGCCAGCATCCTGATCCGGGTAACACCGAGCCACCTGCGCGGCCGGGCGCAAGGCGCCTGGGCCGGGTCGTTCCTGATCGGCATGATCGCCGGCCCGGCGGTGGGCACCGTCGCCACCTTCTCGTTGCGGGCGCCGTTCTTCCTGTACGCGGGCACCTTGGTCGTCGCGGGCACGCTGGCCCTGAGCACGCTGCGGCACAGCCAGTTCGCCACTAAACAGGCCCAGCGAGAGGCAGCCCTGCCGCTGCGTGCCGCCTTGCACAACCCGGCCTACGTCGCGGCGCTGGCTGCCTCCTTCGCCGGCGACTGGGCGGTCGTGGGTGCCCGAACGGCGATCGTCCCGCAGTTCGTCACCGACCGGCTCGAGCTCGGCTCGGGCTGGGTGTACGCAGCATTTCTCGTCGTGAGCATCGTCAGTGGCGCCCTGCTGCTGCCGTTCGGGCGGATAGCCGACTCGCGCGGGCGGCGCCCGGTGATGATCATCGGCCTGCTCATCGGCGCCATTGGCTTCCTGCTGCTGCCCAGTGTGCCGACCGTCGTCGGCCTGCTGGTGGCCATGGCGCTGCTCGGTGTGGCCGGAGCCGCCGATTCGGTCGCGCCGGGCGCGCTGATGGGCGACGTCGTGGGTGGCCGGGGCGGGACTGTGGTCGCCGTGTTCCAGATGTCCGGCGACCTGGGGGCGGTGATCGGCCCGGTTGCGGCAGGCTGGATCGCCGACGGGTTCGGCTATCCCGCGACTTTCCTCGTGAGCGCCGTCGTGTCCATCGCGCCGCTGCCGCTCGTGGCGCGGGCACCACAGACGCTGATCCCGGCGCCGGCCGCGCCGCACACGCCGTTGCCCGCACCGTCCACGGACGTGAGCTGACCCACGCCCAAGGGTGACCCGGCAGTGTTCCCTGCAGTATTGTCTAGCGAACCGATGGGAGTAATAGCCTCCCTCGACAAACGAGAGGCAGAAACCGGATGACAAGCACCCGCTCACGACGCGACCGAATGGTTGCGATGCTCGCCGTGGCCACCGCCGCTGCGATCGGCGTGAGCAGTTGCTCATCGTCGGCCAAGAGCAGCGCTGGCAAGGTAGCGATCGTGGCGTACTCGGTGCCCAAGCCCGCCTACGACGCGCTGTCCACCGCCTTCGAGAAGACCCCGAACGGCAAGGGCGCCAGCTTCTCCGAGTCCTATGGCCCGAGCGGGACCCAGAGCAAGGCCGTGTCCAGCGGACAGCCGGCCGACTACGTGGCGTACTCGCTGCAGCCCGACCTCACCAAGCTCGTGCCGAAGTTCGTCGCCGCCGACTGGAACACCGGCCCCACGAAGGGGATGGTCTCCGACTCGGTTGTCGTGATCGTCGTGCGCAAGGGGAACCCGAAGCACATCACCGGCTGGGCAGACCTCGTGAAGTCCGGCGTGAAGATCGTCACGCCTGACCCCGCGTCGTCCGGTTCGGCGAAATGGAACATCCTCGCCGCGTACACGCACGTGACCAAGGACGGCGGCAGTGATGCCGACGCCCAGGCCTACCTGAAGTCCTTCTTCCAGCACGTCATCAGCAAGCCGTCGAGCGGGGCGAACGCGACGACCACGTTCGCGCAGGGCACCGGCGACGCGCTCATCTCGTACGAGAACGAAGCCATCGCGGCACGGCAGAAGGGTGCGGCCGTCGACTACATCGTCCCCGCCGAATCGATCCTGATCGAGAACCCTGCCGCCGTCACGGTCAAGGCGTCGCAGACCGCAAAGGACTTCCTGACCTACGTCCTGAGCAAGCCGGGCCAGCAGATCTTCGCCAGCAAAGGCTTCCGGCCGGTCGTTGCGAACGTTGATCCGGGAACGGTCAAGGGGGCCAACGACCCGTCCCAGCCGTTCCCGACAGTGGCCAAGCTGACCACGATCGCTGACCTGGGCGGGTGGAAGACGGTCAACGACAAGTTCTTCGACGCGAAGAACGGCATCGTGATCAAGATCGAGAACGAGGTCGGGTGAGCCTGACTCAGACCGCGCCTGTTCCGGGGGGTACCGCGCCTCCGCGCGCTGCCCCCCGTTCGGCGTCCGCCGCGCGTCTCGGGGCGGCATCCGGGCTGGGTCTCGGTGTGGCGGTGACCTGGCTGAGCCTGCTCGTCCTCATCCCGCTCGCCGCCGTTGTCGCCCAAGGTGCCGGCGGCGGTTGGACGGGTTTCTGGGACGCGGTCAGCTCGCCCGGAGCCGTCGCCGCGCTGCGGCTCACGGTGCTCAGCTCGCTGGCCATCAGCGCGATCAATGCCGTGATGGGCACGCTCATCGCCTGGGTGCTGGTCCGCGACAACTTCCGGGGCCGCCGACTGGTCGAGGTGGTCATCGACATCCCGTTCGCGCTGCCGACGATCGTCGCCGGCCTTGTGTTGCTGACCCTGTACGGCCCGACCAGCCCGATCGGCATCGACCTGCTCGGCACCCAGCGGGCCATCGTGTTCGCCCTGCTGTTCGTCACGCTGCCGTTCGTGGTGCGCACGGTGCAGCCTGTGCTGATCGCACTGGACCTCGAGGCCGAGGAGGCCGCGGCATCGCTCGGTGCCGGTTCGCTCACCTCGTTCCGGCGCATCGTGCTGCCCGTCATCGTGCCCGCGATCGCGTCGGGCACGGCGCTGGCGTTCGCCCGGGCGATGGGTGAGTTCGGCTCGGTCTTGCTCATCTCCGGTGGCGTAAACCGCGCCAGGGTCTCGTCGATGTACACGTACCAGCAGATCCAGAACTTCGACTACGCGGGCGCGGCAGCGACCGCGACCGTGCTGCTGGTCGTGAGCCTGGCCGTGATCGTGAGCCTGGACCTGTTGCAACGCTGGGCGGCGCGCCGTGGCTAGCCTCTCCGCCGGCCGGTCGCGCTACGGCCTGCGTGCCGTCGCGCTCGCGTACGTGGCTGCGCTCGTCGTGGTCCCGCTCGTGGTCATCTCCTGGCGCACGGTGCAGCAGGGTGGCGAGGCGTTCTGGTCATCGATCAGTTCGGCCCAGGCGATCGAGGCATTCCGGCTGACCGCGATCGTCGCCGGCCTGGCGGTGGTCATCAACACCGTGTTCGGCGTAGGCGCCGCGCTGTTGCTTACCCGCTACCGGTTCCCGGGCAAGCGGCTGCTCGGCGTCCTGATCGACCTGCCGATGTCTGTGTCGCCGATCGTCGTCGGCCTCGCGCTCGTGCTCGTCTACGGTCCGAACAACGGCTGGTTCGGAGTGCCTTTGCACAACGGGGGAATCGAAATCATCTACGCGGTGCCGGGCATGGTGCTCGCGACGACATTCGTCTCCTTGCCGTTGGTGGTGCGCGAGGTCGTCCCAGTGCTCGAGGACGAGGGCCTCGACCAGGACCAGGCCGCGCGGGTGCTCGGCGCGAGCGCAGTGCAGCGATTCGTGCGGATCACGCTGCCCACGATCAAATGGGCCCTCGCGTATGGCGTCGTGCTCAGCATCGCGCGCTCGATCGGCGAGTTCGGCGCGGTGAAGGTGGTCTCCGGGAACATCAGCGGGTCGGGGCAGACCCAGACCGCAACGCTGCTCGTCGACGAGCGGGTCGAGCAGCTCGAACCTGGCGCCTACCAGGTATCGCTCGTCCTCATTGCCGTGGCCGTCGTCGCGATCGTCGTCGTGTCGTTCATCCGTCCGAAGGAAACCGCCACATGAGAACCGGAAGCAAGCTGCTCACCTCCGTGCGGGCCAGAGTTGCGATTGCGGCGGTATCGACATGAGCATCGAAGCCGTCGGGATCGTCAAGCGGTTCGGTAGTTTCGTCGCGCTCGACAACGTCGACCTCGCCGTGGCCAGTGGGCAGCTCACCGCTCTGCTGGGGCCTAGCGGTGGCGGCAAGTCCACGCTGTTGCGCATCATCGGCGGGTTGGAGAGCGCGGACTCCGGCACGGTGCACATCGACGGAGTCGAGGCCACCAGGGTGCCGGCCCAGCGGCGCAACGTCGGCTTCGTGTTCCAGCACTATGCGGCGTTCAAGCACCTGTCGGTCTACCGCAACGTCGCGTTCGGCCTCGAGATCCGCAAGCGGCCGAAGGCGGAGATCCGGCAGCGAGTGGGGGAGCTGCTCGACCTCGTGCACCTGTCCCAGTTCGCCGACCGGCTGCCGTCCCAGCTCTCCGGCGGTCAGCGGCAGCGGATGGCACTCGCGCGGGCGCTCGCCGTCGAGCCCAAGGTCCTGCTTCTCGACGAGCCGTTCGGCGCCCTGGACGCCAAGGTGCGCAAGGAGCTGCGCGACTGGCTGCGGCGGCTGCACGACGAGGTGCACGTGACCACCGTGTTCGTGACGCACGACCAGGAGGAGGCACTCGAGGTTGCCGACGAGCTGGTCGTGATCAACTACGGCCGGGTCGAACAGGTCGGCAGTCCCGATGATCTCTACGACAAGCCGGCCAACGAGTTCGTGATGGGGTTCCTGGGGCCGGTGACGCGCCTCGGTGACCGACTGGTCCGCCCACACGACATCGAGGTCTTCGCGGTGCCTGTCGACGACGGCGTCGTGGGCGAGGTCATCCGGCTGCAGCGGATCGGCTTTGAGGTCCGCGCCGACCTGCGCGCCGGTGCCGACGAGGTGCGGGTGCAGCTGACCCGCGGCCAGGCCGAGACGCTCGCGTTGGGCGTCGGCTCGACGGTGTGGCTGCGCTCCGCGCCGCTCGCGGCCACGTTGTCCGTGCCGGCGTAGGGCGCGCCCCCGCGCGAAGTACGCGTGGTCTTTGCGAGGATGCGTCTGTGCAGATCTCGGCGAAGACGGACTATGCGGTACGTGCGTTGCTCAGCCTGGCCGCGCGGGAACCCGATCTGGTGAAGGTCGACGCGATCGTGAGCGAGCAGGGCTTGCCCCGCAAATTCGTCGAGGCAATCCTCGGCGAGCTGCGCCGAGCGAACCTGGTGCGCAGTCAGCGCGGCGCGGACGGGGGATACGCACTGGCCAAGCCCGCCAACGAGATCACCCTCGGCGCGGTCATCCGTGCCGTCGACGGACCGCTGGCCGAGATCCGCGGCCTGCGGGCGCACGAGACGACGTACTCCGGTGTGGCCGAGCACCTGCCCGATGTGTGGGTGGCGGTCCGGGCCGCATTGCGCCGCGTGCTGGACGAGACGACGCTGGCGCAGGTACTGACCGGCAAGCTGCCCAGCCACGTCCGCAAGATGGTCGACTCTCCCGGCGCCTGGCTGCCGCGATGACGGGCAGGCGGTAGCCGTGCGGCTCGAACTCGTTCAAGGCGACATCACCAAGCAACGCGTCGACGCGATCGTCAACGCCGCGAATTCGTCCCTGTTCGGCGGTGGTGGGGTCGACGGTGCCATCCACAAGCGCGGCGGCAAGGCGGTTCTGGCCGAGTGCCGCCAGCTCCGCGACACGACCTACCCCGACGGCCTGCCGGCCGGGCAGGCCGTGGCCACGACCGCCGGCAAGCTCCACGCGAAATGGGTGATCCACACCGTCGGGCCGATCTACCGGCGCGGCGACGCCGAGACGCTGCGCTCCTGCTACACCACGTCGCTCCGGGTGGCGGCCGAGCTCGGTGCGACGACGGTCGCCTTCCCGCTGATCTCGGCCGGGGCGTTCGGCTGGCCGATCGAGGACGCGATCCAGCAAGCGGTCGACGCGATCGCGGCCGCACCCAATGCGGGCACGGCAAGCCTTGTGCTGTTGCAGCCTGAGACGTACGAACTCGCCCAGCGCACCCTGGCCGCTGGCTGACCCCTGCCCCCCACAGCTGGGCCGGGCCATACACAGATCTGGCCTCGTCCGGCGTACGGTGACGGCAGAAAGAGGGGGCTGGGTCATGGGCGATATCGGGCAGCCACAGCGTCATTTCGAAGTGCTTCCGGAGCGGCCGGACACGATGCGCCGCGAGATGCGGATGCCGGACCCAGAGCCGTTCCCGGTGCCCGGGCCTGAGCCGATTCCCGATCCGGGACCGATGCCGAGTCCGGACCCGGTGCCTCAGCCGCCGAGCGGTCGCGCGGGATAACCCGTGGCGCAGTTCTCCGGTTCGGAGCCGCTGGTCGGCGAGATCGTCGGCCTGCGCACCTTCCGGGTCGACGAGTCCGGGCTGCTGCTGCCGCTGTACTCCAACCTGTCGTGGTACGACGGGTCGAACACCGCGACCTGCGCCCCGCCGACGGGCGAGCATCACCGCCACCCGCACGCCGTCCCGGCACCGGGGTGCGAGTGCGGCTTCTACGCCTACGGCACCGAGACGGCGGCCAGGCATAACCGGCACATGCGTTACGTGCAGGCGGTCGTCTCCTGCTGGGGCGGTGTCATCGCGGGCACGCAGGGCGTGCGGGCCGAGCATGCGCGCATCGACGCCATCTGGCTCAATCCCAACGTGGCGTCATGGACCCACAAGCGGGTCGCTGCCCACTACCCGTCGGCGCGGCTCTACACCGACCGCCGCGCCATGCTCGCCGAGCATCCGCTGTCCACCCTGGACTGCTACGAGCGCAACCCTCGGCACCGGATCGCCCCGCGGCTCGGCGCCGTGAGCGCCGGGGCCGCACTGCTCGCCCTCGGCCTGCTGCCGACCGCGTGGCTGCGGCAGACGACCCTGCTGTGGGATGCCTGGTTGATCGCCACGCTCGCGGTCGCGGCCCTCGCCGCCTGGCTGCTCGTCGGTGCCCGGGGGCCGGGTCACCGAGCGGCGGCGTTCGTCACCGCCGGCGTGCTGGCCTGGCTGGTAGCACCGCTTTTCGGACCGACCGGCTGGCTGCTGCGGCTGCCGCTGCTACGGGGGATGCTGGTCGCCGCCGGCGGTTATCTGCTGAGCCTGCGACCCGGCTTCTTCCCGGTCGAACACTCCCGGCACGAGAGGGCCTTCTGCGGCGTCCGACCGTAATCTCGCCACCGCCTAGGATCGCTGGATGACTTCGTCCAGCGCTGCACGCCCACTTCGCCGGGCGAGCACCCGACGCCTCGACGCCACCGGCGGCGGCGCCATGACCCGCACCGTCCTGCCGGGCGGATTGCGCATCGTCACCGAGGCCCAGCCCGGCGTACGCAGCCTCAGCGTCGGCGTGTGGGTTCCCGTCGGTTCGCGCGACGAGACGGTGAGTCTGGCCGGCTCGAGCCACTTCCTCGAGCACCTGCTCTTCAAGGGCACCGCGACCCGTTCGGCACTCGACATCGCCAGCGCGATGGACGCCGTGGGCGGCGAGTTCAACGCGTTCACCGAGAAGGAGCACACCTGCTTCTACGCGACCGTGCTCGACCGCGACCTGCCACTGGCGATCGACATCATCAGCGACGTCGTGCTCAACGCGACGATGACCGCACAGGACGTCGACGTCGAACGCAGCGTCGTCCTCGAAGAGATCGCGATGCGCGACGACGATCCCGCGGACCTGGTCCACGACGAGTTCGCCGCGGCGCTGTTCGGTGACACGCCGCTGGGCCGCCCGGTACTGGGCACCGTCTCGTCGATCGGCCGGCTCTCCCGTCGCCAGATCGCCGGCTATTACAAACGCCGCTACACGCCCGACGCCATGGTGGTGTCGGTGGCCGGCAACGTCCGCCACGACGACGTGGTAGCGCTGGTACGGCGCGCATTCGCTGGCCGCCTCGATCCCTCGCTCGCGCCGCAGCCGCCCCGCGAGCAGCACACCCGAGCGCCGCACACGCCGGCCCGGCAGATCGCGGTGGTCGCCGACGACACCGAGCAGGCCAACCTCGTCCTGGGCGCACACGGGGTCTCCCGGTACGACCCCAGGCGCTTCGCGATCGGAGTGCTGTCGGCGGCGCTCGGCGGCGGGATGAGCTCGCGGCTGTTCCAGCGGATCCGGGAAGAGCGCGGCCTGGCCTATTCCGTGTACTCGTTCAGCGGTGGTTACGCCGACGACGGAGTGTTCGGCGTCTACGCCGGCTGCCAGCCCGGCAAGGCCGACGAGGTGCTCGGGCTGATGACCGAGGAGCTCGACGCCGCCGCCAACGGCTCGCTTACCGAAGCCGAGATCGAGCGGGGGAAGGGCCAGACGCGCGGCGGCATCGTCCTCGGGCTGGAGGACTCCGGGTCGCGGATGACCCGAATCGGCAAGAGCGAGTTGGTCTACGGCGAGATCCTCGGCGTCGACGAGCTACTCGCCATCGTCGACGGCATCACCGCGCAGGATGTCACCGACGCCGCTGCGGAGTTGCTCACGCGGCCGCGTTGCCTGACCGTTGTCGGGCCGTTCGGCGAACACGACTTCGACGGCGCTGTCTGAAGGGACGGACATGACCGAACCGATTCGGGTGGGCGTGATCGGCGCCCGCGGACGAATGGGCCAGCAAGTATGCCAAGCGGTCGACGCCGCCGAGGATCTCGACCTGGTGGCCATGGTCGACGCGGGGGACTGGCTGTTCAGCGTCGCTGACGCCGGCGCCCAGGTGCTCGTCGACTTCACCCATCCCGACGTCGTCATGGACAACGTGCGCTTCGCCGTAGATCAGGGGATCCATGCCGTCGTCGGCACGACCGGCATCACCGCGGAGCGGCTCGACACGATCCGGACCTGGCTGGCCGACACGCCCGAACTGGGCGTGCTCGTCGCCCCCAACTTCGGTATCGGAGCCGTGCTGTCGATGCGCTTCGCTCAACTGGCGGCGCGGTACTACGAGTCGGCCGAGGTGATCGAACTGCACCACCCCGGCAAGGCCGACGCGCCGAGCGGCACGGCGGTGCGCACCGCGGAACTGATCGCCCAGGCGCGCGCGGGGGCCGGGCTGGTCGCAGCGCCCGATGCCACGACCCAATCGCTCGACGGCGCCCGCGGCGCCGACGTCGACGGTGTCCGCGTCCACTCCTTGCGCATCGCAGGGATGGTCGCGCACCAGGAGATCGTTTTCGGCACCGAGGGGGAGACGCTCTCGATCCGGCACGATTCGCTGAACCGGTCCTCGTTCATGCCGGGCGTCCTGCTCGGCGTGCGCAACGTCGCCGCGCGGCCCGGCTTGACGGTAGGGCTGGAACCGCTGCTCGGGCTCTGAGCACTACGGGTTCGACCTGCGATCGGGTCGTTACCGCGCACCGAGCGCGTACCCGCCGATATCGGACGCCGGATTCGGGACCTTGGTCCTAACCGAACCTGTGAGCACCCGGTATGGTTCGAGTTGTTGATCAGTTCACGGAAGACGCGCGTTTTCCGAGGACATGGAGGTTGTTGAACAGCCAGCAGCTTTCGGGCAACGTCAAGAGGCGCGGTCCCCTACAGATTGGTAGGGGGCCGTTTCTTTTGCCCGCATCGTGCCGTATGGGCGCGACCGCCGTGGGTCATAGCGTCTAGTTATCTCCGAAACCGTTGACAGCGGATAGCTTCCTGGGAAGACTTCGCCTTACCTCAGGCATACGGGGTCTCCTTGAACCCGAGGTGCCGTTGCCGGCCGGGTTCGGGGGTCTCGGCCGACGAGGTGATAGTGCAAAAGTGACCTTGCTCGGCAAGACGGAGCGGGGTCATTTTTGCATGTCAACGCTGCCGGAATGAACTCAGTCGCGACCAAGGTGGATATCGAGCCAACTCACCAACGGGGTCACTGCGCGCAGGCCTTTGGCGATCTCGGTTCGGGCCCGCTTGGTCGACAGCCAGGCCGGGCAGCCGAATTCCTTGTGCGCCGCCAGCGACTTGTAACGCAGCAACTCGCTTCGCGGATGATCCTTGGCATACCCGGTCGGGACGCGGGTGAGCTGGTGACCGCCCAAGGTCAGGCCGGCCTTGCGCACCGCCCCGATCGCGCGCTCCAGTTCGGCTCCGGCCACGTCGTCAGCCACCGCCCGGCGCAGCCGCTCGACCTGGGCTGAGGACGTGTCCCAGTACCCCCCGGCGATGTAGAGGCCGGCCGCAGCAACATGCAGGTAGCGCGACGACTCGCCGAACCAGACGCCTTGATGGGTCTTGTAGGGCGTCTTGTCCTTGGCAAAGCGGACGTCGCGATAGGGCCGGAAGAACTTGGGTGCTCCGAACTCCGGCTCCAGCGCTGCGGCCAGCGCCTCCAGCGGCGCCTTCACCGACTCGTCGTAGATGTGCTTGTGTGCGCTCCAGAACGCCTTGGTGTTGTCGATTTCCAGGTCTTCGTAGAAGTCCAGCGCTGCCGTCGGGATGCCGGTAAACGTCACGCTGGGACCTCGGCCAATGAGGCATGTATCCGGATCTCGCGGAGCTCACCGGCCCCCGTGTCCAGCGCGCGCGCCAGACCGTCCGGAGCCCAGCCGGCGGACTCGAAGAACTCGCGGGAGACGATGTCGCCCTCCGGGATCCAGGCGATCGCGCGGGCCATGCCGTCGAGGCGGGCGAGATCGACAGCGGCGGCGAGCAGTCGCGAGCCATGCCCGCGTCGCCCCCAGCGCGGTTCGACGAGCAGCGGGCCGACGGCGACCGTCGTCTCCGGCTCCGGGTCCTCGGCTTCCAGGTCGTCGGCCGGCCCGAATGCGACGAACCCGACGACCGGCTCCTGGTCCTGCGCGACGAGCACGTGATGCCGGGGCGAGGGCGGCGCGGTGACGGCCTGCTGCCACGCGGCCAAGGCTATGTCGATCGACAGCGACTCGATGATCACGGCGGGCAGGATCGCGAGATAGCACGTGCGCCACGTGTCGACCTGGACGCGAGCGACCTCGGCCACGTCGTCCGGACGCGCCGGGCGCACGCTCACATCAGCCATACCGACCACCTTAATGAGTGTTGGGGTGCGGCTGACGGGTGCGTTGCGGCGTCCGAGTCCCTACTGAATCCGTCCGTCGGCCATCGCGGGGACCGCGTGGCCCGTGGGCGTCAGTTCGTCGGGTTCGTGCAGGACACCGGTCAGCGCGTGGCCGGCGAGGACGACGACAACCCCGGACAGGATGAGAGCCACGCCGGCCGCTGCGCTGTTCTGGTCGGCCAGCTTGGCGATGATCACCGTCACGCCGACGGCGACGCCCGCGCTCCACGCCCAGGTCGTGAACCGCCGACCGCCGCGGGAGCCGAAGTAAGCGAGGATCAGGCCGAGGACGATCAGCAGAAGGCCGACCCCGACCGCAGGCAGATTGACCGCTGCCGCGGCTGCGCCCGAAGTGGTGGCGAGCAACCCGGCCACCGCCAGAGCGGCGCCGGGCCCGGACCGTCCGAGACGATCGAGCACGAAGGCGACGGCGTAGTACCCGAGACCGAAGACGAAGCAGAGCACCGACACCGTCGTCCAGTCCGCTCCTCCCCCGGGGCTGCCGAACAGATCCGAGGGGGCGAACAGGACGATGAACCCGACGAAGGCGTCGCCGAACAGGTTCGGCTCGGCCTTGTCCAGCAGATAGATCCACGTAGCGATGGCAGCCAGGCCGAGGTAGAAAGCGTGGCCACGCGTGCCCGGTACGACCAGATAGCTGGCCAGCCACACGAGCACCGACACCAGCACGATTGCGTCGAGTGAGAACGGTGGCCCGTTTCCGGTGGGCGCGGTGTCGAAGGTCAGGAAGCCCAGCAGGACCGGGACGCCGAGCGCGCTGGCCGCGACGCCGGCGGTCGCCAGCGGCCCTCGGCGCGTGCGAATGGCGAGCGCGTAGCCCGCCACGACCACGGCAAGGGAGAGCGCGACCCCGAGCAGGCGCCGCGACGAGCCGTCGCCGCTGCCACCGCCCCCGCCGCCACTGGTCAGGTAGTCGCCACCCCAGACGAGCACGCCGACGACGGCCAATGCGATCCCGGCTCCGGCAAGGGACACGCCCAAGCGCGGCTCGGGTCGTCGGACGGCGCGCTCACCGAGCCGGGCCGAGAGCCCAGGTCCGCGCGGCGGTTGCGCGGGCTGGTAGCCGGACGCGCCGGGCGGCGGAGCGTAGTGCGGGTAATGCGGAGCGTTGGGGTCGGTCATGGACCGCAGCGTAGTGATCGTCTGCGCTCTTGCGCGTTAGGAAGTGCTGGCTGAACTAGTGCTCGTGGGCGGCGTCGGCCTCGGCGAACGCGGATGCTTCGGCCTTCTCGATCCGGCGTTTGCGCAGGTGCAGCGCGAGGTACGCGGCGATCCCGACAGCGAGGATCACGAGCGGAGCCCAGGTGAGGGTCTGGCCCACCTTGGACAACGACTTGGAGAACGCGTAGCCGAGCAGGACGCAACTCGGCGCCCAGATGAGCCCGCCTACCGCGTTCCACAGCAGGAAGGTTCGGTAGCGCATGCCGCTCATGCCTGCCATCGACGGCATCAGTGCGCGCAGCAGTGCAGTCAGGCGCCCGAGTAGCACTGCCTTGCCGCCGTGGCGGTGCAGGAACCCGTCGACCTTGGCCCACCGGTGCTCACCGACCCAGCGGCCCAGGCGGGAGCGCCGCAGCGGCGGCCCGAACTTCTTGCCGAACTCGTAGCCCACCGAGTCTCCGGCGATCGCGCAGACAACCGCGATCGCGATCATGATCCCGAGGTTGAGAGTGCCCCGCTGGCAGAACACGCCGGCGACCAGCAATGCCGTCTCGCCGGGCAGCACCATGCCGACGAGAATCGCGGCCTCGGAGAAGCAGAGACCACCGGCGATCAGGTACAGCCAGGCGCCGACGGTGTCGCCGATCCGCGTCATCACACTCTCGAACACCCGGGCATCGTCCCATGGCTGGGCCGGGACACCGCTGTCACCGGCTGGCCCTAGGGTGCGGTCATGGAGCCGCGATGACGACCACGCAACGGCTGAGCGCCCCGCAGGCCCGCCGGATCGCCCTCGCCGCGCAGGGCTTCGCCGACCCGCGCCCCACCGGCCGCGTCGATGCCCGCCAGCTGCGCCGGGTGCTCGCCCGCATCGCCATCCTGCAGATCGACTCCGTCAACGTCTTCTGCCGCACCCACTACATGCCGCTCTTCTCCCGCCTCGGGCCCTACTCGCGCGACGCCCTCGACAAGCTCACCGCCCACACCGCCGGCCCGGTGCGGCGCGAGCTGTTCGAGTACTGGGCACACGAGGCGTCGCTGGTGCCGGTCGAACTCCAGCCGCTGCTGCGGTGGCGGATGGACCGCGCGAACATCGATGCGTGGGGCGGCATGCGTCGGGTGATGCGCGACAACCCCAAACTCGTCGACGACGTGATCGCGCTGGTCGGCGAGCAGGGCCCGATCCGGGCCAGCGAGACGGGCATCGCCCGGCCGGCCCGCGTCGCGGGGCAGATGTGGAACTGGCACGACGGCAAGATCGCTCTGGAGTACCTGTTCTGGGCCGGCCGGGTGACGGCCGCCCGGCGGATCAACTTCGAACGGCACTACGACCTGCCCGAGCGGGTTCTGCCGCCCGAGGTGCTGGCCGTACCCACACCGAGCGTCGAGGACGCCCAGCGCGACCTGGTCCGCATCGCCGCTCGCGCTCAAGGGGTAGCCACCGAGCCCGACCTCGGCGACTACTTCCGGCTGCCACGCGCGGATTCCAAGGCCCGAGTGGCCGAACTCGTCGATGCGGGCGAGCTCGTTGCGGTCGAGGTCGACGGCTGGCGGGCGCCGACCTACCTCTGGCCCGCTGCCCGCCGGCCACGGCGGGTCACGGCGCGGGCGTTGCTATCGCCGTTCGATTCACTGGTGTGGTTCCGCGAGCGCACCGAGCGGTTGTTCGGGTTCCGCTACCGCATCGAGATCTACACGCCGGCGCCCAAGCGGGTGTACGGCTACTACGTGCTGCCGTTCCTGCTGGGTGAGTCGCTCGTGGCGCGGGTCGACCTGAAGTCCGACCGGCAGGCCGGCGTGCTGCGGGTGCAGGGCGCTTACCTCGAGGACGGCGCCGACCCGTACTACGTCGCCACCGAGTTGGCCGAGGAGCTCGCGGTGACGGCGCACTGGCTGGGCCTGAGCGAGGTCGTCGTCATGCCACGCGGCGACCTCGCGCCTGACCTGGCCAAGGCCGTCGCCGGCTGAGAACGGATCAGGCCGCGCGGAACAGGCGCACGTTGCCGCTGCCGGTGCGGGCACGCACGGTGATCGGGTTGTGCTGCGTCGCGGGCGAATCTTCTATCGGCAGGTCGGAGTCGACCCGGCCGGAGCCGGTCGTGACGTCCAGGCGGGCGGGCTGGCCGGCGGGCAGGCCGATCGCGATGCTGCCCGAGCCCCGGGCCACGTCGACGTCGCCGTAGACGGCGCCGAGTGATGCGGCGCCTGAGCCGGCCCGGCTGCGAACCGAGCCACGCACCGACGCGACGTCGAGATTGCCACTGCCACAGCCAGCCGACAGCGCACCGCCGATGTCGCCGAAGGACGCGTCACCGGAGCCCGACCGGGCCTCGACCGAGCCGGAGACGCTGCCGACCCGAGCCGTGCCGCTGCCGTAGCGCAGGCGCAGGTCGCCATCGATGTCGCCGAGGCTGATCGTGGACGACCCGGACGCGATGTCGGCGCTGCCGCTGCGTCCCGTCACGGTGATGTCGGCAGTGACGGCGCTGATCTTGACCGCCGTGCCGCTGGGCACGGTCACGGTGATGTCGATGGCCTCGCGCCGCGAGCGCCCGCCGAGCAGTCCCAGGTCGAAGATGCCGCCCTGCCGGGGGGTCTGCACCGAGAGCGTGCGCCCGCTCATTTCGACGAGGGTGCTCTCGAGCAGGTCGGAGTTCTCACTGCGAGGCGCGAGGGTCACGGTGGCCTCGGTGAGGTCGTCTTGCTCGGTGACGGTGAAGGAGCCGTGGCCGATGCGGCCGAGCAGGTTGATCGCAGCGTCGAGCGGGAACGTCTTGGTGGTCATGAAATCTCTCCTTGAGCGGGTGGTCGGTTAGCCGTTGATCCAGCCGGTGATGTGGTGCGCGTTGCTGCCGCGCCTGGGCGGTGCATCGGCCCACGCGGGCCCTGGACCCGGACGGCCGGTGAGGGCGGCGCCGGCGGCGCGGACGAGCCACGTGTTCACCGATACGCCTTCGCGCCCGGCCGCCGTCTCGACGTCGGTCTTGAGCGACTCGGGCAGGCGCAGCGAAATCCGGGCGCTGGCGTCCCCGTCGTCGACGCGGGTCGCGGCAGGTTCGGGCTCGCCGCCCACTACGTCGACGCGCACCGCGTCGCCGTCGAGTCGGATGGCGACGCTCGGGGCGCCGGGGGAGTCGAGCAGGGCCGCGGTGATCTCGTCGGCCGCGG
>JAOPWD010000066.1 GCA_025965875.1 Pseudonocardiales bacterium | reverse complement strand
GCCGCGCGCACCTGCTTGTGCGTCAACTCCGCGAGCGGAGCGCGGTCCAGAATCGACATGACCCGCCAGAGGGCCGCCGCCCGTCTCGGGATAGCCACCGGCGCACTCCAGACGATCGGGTCGGTCGAGGGCCTCACCGTACGTGAGCACCCGGCTGGCAGGATCACGGCGTGGCTGAATTACCGCATGCGGTGGGCGTGACGCGTCGCGAACAGGACGCGGCCAGCACGGTGCGCGCCAACCGGAACTGGTGGGACGCCGACGCCGACAGCTACCAGGCGACGCATGGAGAGTTCCTCGGTGCCGCGGATTTCGTCTGGTCACCGGAACGGCTGCGCGAGTCGGACGCGCACCTGCTGGGCGACGTGGCCGGCAAGGTCGTGCTCGAGGTCGGCTGCGGCGCCGCGATGTGTTCGCGGTGGCTGGCCCAGGGCGGAGCGCACCCGGTCGCGTTCGACGTGTCCGCCGGCATGCTGCGCCACGCCCGCGACGGCGCGGCCGAGACCGGCATCGAGGTTCCGCTGGTACAGGCCGACGCTCAATTCCTGCCGTTCGGCTCGGCGGTGTTCGACATTGCCTTCACCGCGTTCGGCGCGATCCAATTCGTCGAGGACTCCGCGCGGGTGATGCGCGAGGTGGCACGGGTGCTGCGCCCCGGTGGGCGCTGGGTGTTCGCCACGACTCACCCGACACGCTGGGCCTTCCCGGACGACCCGGGCCCGGCCGGACTGACCGCGACCATGCCGTACTGGGACCGCACGCCTTACGTCGAGTACGCCGAAACCGGCGAGGCGACCTACGTCGAGCATCACCGCACGCTCGGCGACCGGGTGCGCGAGATCGCTGCGGCAGGCTTTCGGCTGGTCGACATCGTCGAGCCGGAATGGCCGGACGGGCACACGCAGGAGTGGGGGCAGTGGTCGCCGCTGCGCGGGGCAATCCTGCCCGGCACCGCGATCTACGTCTGCGAACTCCTGTAGCCGATCGATCCGCGCTGACGGCGACGAACCGCGCTCAGTGCGCGGCCTCGTGCCAGGTGCGACCGACGCCCACCGACACGTCGAGGTCCACGTCCAGTTGGTAGGCACCGCCCATCTCGCGGCGCACCAGGGCCTCGACGGCTTCGCGCTCCCCCGCCGCAATCTCGAGCACGAGTTCGTCGTGCACCTGCAGGAGTAGCCGGGAGCGCAGCCCCGCCTCGGCCAGGCCGCGGTGCACGCCGAGCATCGCCACCTTGATGATGTCGGCGGCGCTGCCCTGGATCGGCGCATTGAGTGCCGCCCGCTCGGCCATCTCGCGCAGGTTGCGGTTGTCGCTGTTGAGCTTGTCGAGGTACCGGCGCCGGCCCATGATCGTCTCGGTGTAGCCGGTCTGCCGCGCCTCGGCGACGACTGAGTTCAGATAGTCACGCACCCCGCCGAACCGGGTGAAGTACGCCTCCATCTGAGCCCTGGCTTCGTCCGGCGTGATCTTGAGCTGCTTGGCCAGGCCGAATGCGGACAGGCCGTAGGCCAGCCCGTAGGACATCGCCTTGACCCGGCGCCGCAGCTCGCCGTCGATCTGGTCCGGCCGCAGGTCGAACGCCCGCGAGGCGACGAAAGTGTGCAGGTCCTCACCGGTGCTGAACGCCTCGATCAACCCGGCATCGTGGGACAGGTGCGCCATGATCCGCATCTCGATCTGGCTGTAGTCGGCGGTCATCAGCGACTCGAAGCCGGGGCCGACGACGAACGCCTCGCGGATGCGCCGGCCCTCGGAGGTTCGCACCGGGATGTTCTGCAGGTTCGGGTCGGTGGAGGACAGCCGGCCGGTCGCCGCGATGGTCTGGTTGAACGTCGTGTGGATGCGGCCGTTGTCGTCGATCAGCGGCAGCAGGCCGTCGACGACCGACTTGAGCCGCGCGACCTCGCGGTGCCACAGCAGCAGTTCGAGCACGGGGTGCTCAGTCTTGGCGTAGAGGTCGGCCAGCGAGTCGGCGTCGGTCGTGTAGCCCGTCTTGATCCGCTTCGTCTTCGGCAGCTTGAACTGGTCGAACAGGATCTCTTGCAGCTGCTTCGGTGAGCCGAGGTTGAACTCGCGCCCGACCACCTCGTGAGCCTTCTGCTCGACGTCCTTCACATGCGCGCCCAGCTCGGTCTGCAGGCTCAGCAACGCGTCGGTGTCGGTGGCGATGCCCACGGCCTCCATGTCGGCCAGGACGAACGTCAGGGGCAGTTCCATGTCGGCCAGCAGCCGTGATGCACCGTCGCGATCAAGCGCGACGTCGAACTCGGCGGCCAGGTCCCTGACGGCGCTGCCCCGCACAGTCTCGACCTCAGCTATAGCGTCGTCGGATTCGTCGACTCCGCCGTCGAGTGTCAGTTGGCCGGACTCCTCGACGTTGCTGCGCAGCTCGCGGTGCAGATAACGCAGCGCGAGGTCGGCCAGGTCGAACGAGCGCTGGTCCGGCCGAAGCAGATAACCGGCCAGCTGGGTGTCGTGGGTGACTCCGGCCAGCGTCCAGCCATGCTGGCGCAGCGCCAGCAGCGGGCCCTTGATGTCGTGGGCTGCCTTGGGCGCGGCAGGATCGGCCAGCCAGGCGGCCAGCGCGGCGTCGTCGGCGGGGCTGAGCACCTCAGGGTCGATGAACGCGGCGGCCCCGTCGTTGGCCGCCAACGCGATCCCGGTGAGCGAACCGGTACCCCGGCCCCACTGGCCGCGGAAGGCCAGCCCGACGCGTTGGCCGTCACGCGCGTGCTCGGTCAGCCACTGCTCGACGTCGTCGACGCCCAGCCGCGTGGCCGCGACGTCGAAGCCCTCCTCGGCCTCTGGCTCAGCGGCCTGCACCGTGGCGAAGAGCCGCTCGCGCAGCACCCGGAACTGCAGGTCGTCGAAGAGCGCATGCACCTCGTCGCGGTCCCACT
>JAOPWD010000045.1 GCA_025965875.1 Pseudonocardiales bacterium | reverse complement strand
ATGGTCCTCGACCTGCTGCCGCCCCACGCGGGGACGACACCCGTGCGGGCCGCCGCAATGACCGTCCGCGAGTACGGCAGGGTCGTGCTCATGGGTGGCGTCGGCATGCTCGGCGGCGACGAACTCGGGCTGCCCTACCCATGGATCATGAGAAACAACATCACCATTCGCGGCCAATGGATGTACCCACCCCAGGCCAACACCAGCCTCATCAAACTGATCCAGTCCGGGCTGCTCGATCTGGCGAACTTCGACGTCACGGAATTCGGCCTCGACGACCCCAACAAAGCCGTCGCCCACGCCGCCGAAACCGCCGGGCGTTTCCGACTGACCGTCATTCGGCCGTAACCGTTCCTCAACCGAGCGTACGCACCCGACAGTCAGCTGTAGGAAACTCTCGCACGACGCAGACAAGCCCGCAGTGGCCGGATTGTCCGCCGTGAATCGCCCATAGCGACGCGCACGCTGGCGCCTTGGGCAGGTGGCCGAGGCATCGAGGCTCGTGCGGCTGAAGCCCGGCCCCGGCACGTCCCCTCATCGGCAGAGTCGGATGCTCGAACCAGGCAGAAGTCGTTACCGATGGTGACGGGCACGGCGGCGGACACCGCGCTCGGACAGCGGCAGATCCGCATGGGTCAGAATGTGCCGATGACGATCTCCGCTGACGACTCCGGTCCGGTCCGGATTGTGACGGCCGTTCTTCGCGACGGCGATCGGGTGTTGCTGTGTCATCGAAGCGCCGGACGCCGTTGGTATCCCGACGTGTGGGACCTGCCGGGCGGTCATGTTGAGGAGGGGGAGGATCCGAAAGAGAGCCTTGTCCGCGAGCTTCGGGAGGAGTTGGGAATCACGGCATCGGAGCCGTCCAGCCCGCCGATGCATGAGATCCGGACCGCGACGTTCGACATGCAGATCTGGTTGATCGACAAGTGGACCGAAACACCCGTCAACGCCGCGCCGGACGAGCACGACGCTGTGGCGTGGTTCGAGACGTCCGACCTTGACAGCCTGCGTCTCGCCCACGAGTCGTATCTCTCGATGCTCACCGCCGTGCTCGTCACGTGACGTCGCTCCGGAAGCCAGGGGTGCGCGCTCATCGGCATGTCCTGACGCTTACCGGTACGCCGATGGTCACGCTCCGTGGCGCCCGGATCGCGGCATGAGAGTAAGGCTGATCTTGGCTGGGTTGATGTTTGTTCTGGTCAGCGGTTTGGGTTGACCACTTTCACACGGGAGTGCTTCACAAAAGCGCCGAAGGGCGCCGGGACGGCTATTTACGCAGCTCGACAGCGCCAAGCCTAAGGGTGCACACGATTGAACTTTGCGCGAAATGCGGTATTCCCGGATGGAGATCATCGGGTAACTGCCGGGGTGATGCGCGCGAGTCACGGGCCGGAACGGTGGCGGTGAAAACCAATTGCGTCGTCGCTGTGGTGTGGTTGGGTCGGTGTATGTCGATCACGATGCAGCTTGCGACGCCGGACTCGTTAAGCGAGATCGTTGAGGCGGTGGCGGTCTGGCAGCACGCCGGCGTGCCGGTCCAGCTTCATCCGGGTGACCTTGGGTGGAACTGGAGCCTGGGCGCGCAGGAGTTGGCCGAGGCCGTCCGGGTGTGGACCCGTGACGGGCAGATCCTGGCCGTTGGCATGGTGGACGACGCCGCCGGGTTGATCCGCATGGGCATCGCACCGAGCGTCGACGAAGACGCCGCGTTCGCCGCCCAGATGCTGGCCGATCTGTCGGATCCAGTGCAGGGCGTACTGCCCGACGGTGCCGGGGCCGTCGAGGCTCGCTTCGGCGCTGCCTTTCGAGATCTCCTACATCGCAGCGGTTGGGTGGCCGATGAACCGTGGACCCCGTTGTCTCGTGAACTGATTGAGCAGGTGGAGGACTGCGGGCTCAGGGTCGAGGTCATCGACGCGCACAACATTCGGGATCGGATCGTTCAGGATCGGGTCGCAGTGCAGCGGGCAATGTTCCCTAACTCGACGTTCACTCTGGAGCGCTGGCGCGCGATGGCCGCTGCCCCGCCTTACCGTCGGGCCCGGTGCCTGGTCGGTTACGACCGCGATGGCGATGCGGTCGCCACGGTGACGGTTTGGTCGGCCGGGGAAGGGCGACCGGGTTTGCTCGAACCACTAGGCGTTCATCGGGATCACCGTGGCCACGGATACGGCCGCGCCATCACCGTGGCCGCGGCCGCCGCATTGCAGGAGATGGGGTCGTCCAGCGCGACAGTGTGTACCCCGAGCAGCAACGTCGGCGGCGTGGCGACGTACGTTTCGGCTGGCTTTCAGAAGCTCCCGGACGTTACCGACTTCCGCCGCACGAGTTGACCGTGCCACCGCAACCGTGAAGGTAGAGGGAGCGGCCCATGATGGGTTTCCCCTCCTCGATGAGCGCGTCAGCACGCCAACGATGGAGCTGCGCGGCGCCACGGACGAGCTGTTGGAGCAGCTCGCGGTGCCGTGCGCGCAGGCAAGACAAACGCCGATCCTGCGCCGTACGACGACCCGAT
>JAOPWD010000034.1 GCA_025965875.1 Pseudonocardiales bacterium | reverse complement strand
AATTGCAGCTGCGGCTGCCCGACGTTGTGTCGATGCAGACGCGGCAGGCGAACCTCGAAGGCACCGGTGAGATTCCCTTGCGCCGGTTGGTGAAAGAGGCGCTGCGGATGCGTCCGGCGAGACTGATCGTGGGCGAGGTGCGTCAGGAGGAGTGCCTCGACCTGCTTATCGCGCTCAACAGCGGCGTGCCCGGCATGTGCACGCTGCACGCGAACTCCGCACGCGAGGCACTGGTGAAAATGTGCACCCTGCCATTGCTCGCGGGCGAGAACGTGTCCGCCGCGTTTGTGGTGCCCACGGTCGCTGCGTCCGTCGACCTGGTCGTGCATCTCGGGCTGGACGCGAACGGTCAGCGCCGGGTGCGCGAGATCGTGGGCGTCACTGGCCGGGTCGAGGCCGATGTCATCGAGACCAGCGACATCTTCACCGTGCGCAAGGGACGCCTCGAGCGCGGCGATGGTTACCCGCCGCATCCCGAGCGCTACGCGGCCGCCGGCATCGACCTGATCCACACCCTGGGGCACCGGGGCGACACGGCCGCGGTGCACGTCGTGCGGGAGGCATGACATGGGTGCGCTGCTCGGCCTCGTCTTCGGGGCCGGCCTGCTGCTGATCTGGCGCAGCGGATCCCGGGCACCGCAGCCGAGTGCGGCGGCGACGCCGGGCTGGCCGGCCCGCCGTACCGACCTGCTGCGCCAGGCGGGGGTCGACGGCGTGGGCTCCGGTCAACTTCTCGGCGCACAGGTGCTCGCGGCCGCGCTCGCGTTGGTGCTCGTCCTCGTGATCACGTCCACGATCACGGTGGCAATCTGCTTCAGTGTGTTCGGGTTCTTCGCGCCGGTGATGGTGCTGCGCCGGATGCGTCGGCGTCGGCAGGTCGCATTGCGCGAGCTGTGGCCCGAGGCGATCGACAACCTGGCCTCGGCGGTGCGCGCCGGCATGTCACTGCCCGAGGGCCTGTCCGCGCTGGCCTTGCGCGGACCCGTCGAACTGCGCCCGCCGTTCGCCCGCTTCGGCGCCGCCTACCGCGCGAGCGGACGGTTCGGCGAATGTCTCGACGCGCTCAAGGACGATCTCGCCGATCCGGTGGGTGATCGGGTGTGCGAGACGATGCGCGTTGCGCGCGAAGTTGGTGGCAGCGACCTGGGCACGGTGCTGCGCACGCTGTCGGAACTGCTGCGCTCCGACGCCCGCACCCGCGCCGAACTCGAGACGCGGCAAGGCTGGGTGGTGAATGCCGCGAGGCTGGCAGTGGCCGCGCCGTGGGCGGTGCTGCTCCTGCTCGGCACCCAGTCGACGACACTCGTGGCCTACGACTCGGCCCGGGGCGGCCTGCTGCTCGCGATCGGCGCTGTCGTGTGCGTCGTGGCCTACCGGATCATGCTGCGGATCGGGCGGCTGCCCGAGGACCAGCGGGTCCTGCGATGACGTCGTGGCTGGTGGGCGCGCTGCTCGGCTTGCTCGCCGCCTCGGGCGTGGTGCTCGCCGTTCGCGCCGCGCCACCGATGCGACCCATCCGGCTCGTCGATCGCGTCGCGCCCTACCTCGGCGACACCGCCCCGCCGTCCAGGCTGCTGGAACGGCCGTCCGCGTCGTCGACGCCGTTCGCGGTCGCGCGCCGGTTGTTCGGTCCGGCCCTCGGTGAGGTAGTCGGTGTTCTCGAGCGTGTGGTCGGCGGCGCAACGTCCGTCCGCCGGCGTCTGGCCGGGCTCGGCAGCAGGCTGACGGTGGAGGAGTTCCGGATCGAGCAGGTCGTCTGGGGTGCCTGCGCGATGGTGGGCGGCGCGCTTGTCGTGGGGCTGCTCGGGTTGCTGCACGGGCACGTCGACGTCGTGCTGGTCGGCGGCGCGGCCATCGCCGGACTGATCGGCGGGGTGCTCGGCCGGGACTGGTGGTTGTCCCAGGAACTGCAGCGCCGCGAGCAGTCGATGCTCGCGGAGTTCCCGGTGCTGGCCGACCTACTGGCCCTGGCTGTCGTGGCAGGCGAGGCGCCGGCCGCGGCGCTGCAACGCGTCTGCCGGCTCACGGGCGGCGAGTTGGCGCGCGATCTCGACACTGCGCTCGCGCGCGCCCGCGCCGGTCAGCCACTCACCGCTGCTCTCACCGGACTGGCCGAGCGCACCACGCTCGAATCGTTCGCACGCTTCATCCAAGGGCTGGTCGTGGCCATGGAACGCGGGACGCCGCTGGCCGACGTGCTGCGAGCCCAGGCCGTCGACGTGCGCGAGGTCGGCAAGCGCGCGCTGCTCGAGGCAGGCGGTCGCAAGGAGATTTCGATGATGGTGCCGGTTGTGTTTCTCATCTTGCCCGTGACGGTCCTGTTCGCGCTGTACCCCGGCCTGGTGACGTTGACGTCGCTCGCGCATTGACCGAACAACAAAGGAGAAACCCGATGATGAGTCTGGACTTCCTGGCCGCGTGGGTGACGAGTGCCCGCAGCCGCGCCCGCGGGAGTGATCGCGAGCGCGGCGACGTCCCTGGCTGGGTGATGGTGACAGTCATGTCAGCGATCTTGGTCGTGGCGATCCTGGCCGTCTTCGAGCCGCAGATCAAGGACGCGATCGGCAACGCGCTCGACTCGGTCACGAGCAGCAAGTAGCCGGTGGCCCGCCGGCTGGTGGCGCTGCTGCGCGCTGCCCGCGACCATCGAGCGACGCGCCACACCGATCGGGGCGCCGCGGTCATCGAGTTCGTGATGATGTCTGTACTGCTCGTGTTTCTCTTGTTCGCCGTGCTGCAAGTGGCGGTGTACTTCTACGCACGCAACATCGTGGCGGCGTCGGCCGCCGACGCCGCGCGGTATGCGGCCAACGCCGGCGTCGACCCGGCATCGGGCGGCCCGCGCGCCGACGAGCTGATCCGCAAAGGGATCGGCTCCGGTGCGGGCAGCCGCATCCCCTGTCACGGCAGCACGACGACCGACTCTGCGTCAGGTCTGACCGTGGCGACGGTGCACTGCCGCGGCCGACTGAAGCTGACCTTCCTTCCCCTCGCCCTGCCCCTGTGGATCGACGTCACGACGTCGTCGCTGAAGGAAGGCCCGCCGTGACTGCGGCCCAGCGGCTCCGGCGCGCCGCCCATGGTGATCGCGGCGGCGACGGCGGCAGCGCGATCATCGAGTTCGTCTTCGTGGCCGTGATCGTGATGGTGCCGCTCGTGTATTTGATCGTCGCAGTTGCCGCGGTGCAGCGCACCCAACTCGCCGTCTCGCAGGCCGCGCGCGAGGCGGGCCGTGCCTTTGCCACGAGCAGCGGGCCGGCCGAGGCGCAGGTGCGGGTGGCGGCTGCAGTGCGGCTGGCGCTCGCTGCCCAGGGACTGCCGAACGATGCTGTCGTGCGGTATGTGCCGTCCGGCTCGGGGTGTTCCGCGCCGGCGATCACGCCCCGCGTCGCACCCGGCGCGCAGTTCGCGGTGTGCGTCACCCGGCACGCGACGCTGCCCGCCGTGCCGTCGGTGCTTGCCGGTCGCGGGGTCACGGCCGTCGGTCGCTACGTGGTCCACGTCGACGACTATCGAGTGGTGACCTCGTGAGAACCCGTGATGACCGCGGCACGACCATCCCGCTCATCCTCGGCTTCTTCATCATCGCGCTGATCACGGTGGCGGGCGCGGTCGCGGCGGGAGACGCGTTCGTCCAGCAGCGCGGCCTGCAAGACGTGTGCGACGGAGCGGCGGCCGCAGGCGCGGCCAGCGCCGCGAACCTCGACCGCGGAGCTGCGCTGGCCAGCGAGCGGTCGCTGCAGGTCGCCGACGTGCAGAGCGTGGTCGACGGCTATCTGGCCCGCGATTCCGGTCGCGAGGCTGTCCACATCGAAGCG
>JAOPWD010000486.1 GCA_025965875.1 Pseudonocardiales bacterium | reverse complement strand
CCTGACCGGTGAGCCCGGCACGTCACGGTCGTAGGCCCAGCCGGTGATGCGCACGGTGCGACCGAGCACCGTGACGTGCTCGACCTGACCGAGCGGCGCGGTCTGGTTGACGGCCACGCTGCGGCTGCCGAGGACGGGATTCGCGGCGCCGTCGACCGCGTGCACGGTGAAGCTGTGCACGCCGGTCCCCACGCTCAGGGTGATGTCGAAGCCGTGCTTGCCGCTCAGGCCGTGGGCTGCGTTCACGTCGGGGCGGGCGACTCCGGTGGGATACCAGTGCAGGATCCGGCCGTCCTCGTAGACCGCGACCGGTATCTCGGTGCCCGGCTGGTCCGGGTCGTAGGCCCAACCGGTCAGGCGCACCGTGGTGCCGCTCGAGGTCACGGCGTCGAGCTGGCCCGCGGGACTCGTCGCCGCCGTGATCGCCGCGGCCGCCGGTGCCGCCGCCGCGGGGATGAAGATGTCGTGGCCACCGATCAGCGGGTTGCCCTGCCCACGCCCGAGGTTCATCGCGTACATCCGGTACTTGTGCAGCCCGGGTGTCGCGTTGACGTGGACGCTGAAGCCGTGGGTGCCGGTGATCGCGAAGGCGCGGTTGACGTCGTCGCGCTGCACCGTGGTGCTGACGACGGTCAGCGCATGGCCGTCCTGGTAGACGACGATCCTGACCGGTGAGCCCGGCACGTCACGGTCGTAGGCCCAGCCGGTGAGGTGGACGATGTGGCCCACCCGGCTGATCGGCTCGACGTGCCCGCGCGGCGGCGAACCGGGATTGACGTTCACCGATCGCGTCCCGATCACGGTGTTGCTCCCGCTGCCGACGTTGACCGCGTAGACCTTGATCTGGTGCACGCCGTTGCTGGCATTGAACGGGATGCTGAAGCCGTGGTTGCCGGTGATGTGCAGCGCGGCGTTCACCGACGGACGCGGCTGGTTGGCGCTGATCACGGTCAGCGCCCTGCCGTCGCGGTAGAGCGCCACCCGGATCGACGCGGACGGCTGGTCGGGGTCATACGCCCAGCCCGTGACCCGAACCAAGTTGCCGGTCGTGGCGACGTTGTCGATCGTGCCGCGTGGACTCCGGGCGACGACGCACGGTGCCGAGTGGGTGGCCGTGTTGTTGTCGGTGGCGCTGGAACTGCTGCACGTCCCGCCGTACTGCACCCACGGCGGGGTGCACGACACCAGCCGGCAGAGCACCGGACCGGTGCTGGTCCAGGGAATCTGGGTGTTGCACTGCCCGTACCGGAACTGGTTGCACGCCACCCGGCGCTGATCGCAGGTGGTCGGGTTGCAGTGGCACTTGTAGCGGCCGTCGCGGAAGGCGTTGCAGTCGACGTAGTAGCGCGCCGAACCGCCGCAGAACGAGGAGTTGTCGGCCTTCCACCAGCCGCCGATGAACGAGTCGGGCGGGCACGCGTTGCGCCCGGCGTTGATCGTGCAGCAGAACACGGTGTAGCCGGCCCCGCAGGTGCTGTCCGCGCCGCAGATCGTGGCGAGCGCGCTGGCCGGGCGGGTCAGGTAACCCCAGGGGTCCACGGCAAGTGCGGCACCGACGAGCGCAGCGCCGCCCATGAACCCGCGCCGCGTGGTCTTCGGGGCGCGTCGCTCGCTGCGCCGCGCGATCGCGTTGACCAGACGTTCGGTGAGACTCGAGGGGCGCGTCACTGCAATGGCCGTCATGCGGGCACCACCTCCAGGCGTCCGAGCACGGTGTTGACCTCGCCGCACAGGGCGGCGGCGTGCCGGTGCGAGCCGAGGACGACGTAGAGGCAGAACGGCCGGCCGCCCTCGGTGAAGAAGTGCTGGAAACCCGACTGCCCGACGATCCGCCGCTGCAGTCCGTTCGGGTTGAACTGCGCGGCGGTGAGCGTCGGGATCCCGCGCGGCGCGTACAGGGCGGTGTCGAGGCAGTCGGCTGCGTACTCGACCACGGCGACGAAGATGTGTTGCGGGCCCATCGTCTCGACCGCACCAGTGCCGAAGTCGCCGCGCGACGCCGGCAGCGCAAAGTTCGCCAGGTGCATGACGGGGTGGGGTTGCCCGCCGGGCGAGTTGATGGCCGCCGTCCGCGCCGCCGTGGCGGGCGACACCGCTGGCGCCGTGCGCTGGTAGATGCGGCCCTCCCAGCGCGCGGGCAGTTGGATGTCGAGGCCGTGGCCGGACAGGCGGGGGGTCATCGCGGCCGCCCCGCGCCGGCGTCGGAGGTGCTCGGGCCGTCCGGCAACGTGCCGTACAGGCTGGGGTCGGCCGGGGTGATCCCGGCCGCGAGCAGGGCGCGGTCGACGTCCTCCTCGCGCTCCCGATCGGCTGCGGGCTTGACGATGCGACGCCGGCTGTCTCCCACCGCCTGCGCAATGAGGCCGCCGACCTGACTGAAGGACTGGCCGGACCCCTCCCCCTTCACCCGTCCGGTGCGCCCGTCGACGACCATGACGTACGGCGACCCGGGCACGCCGAAGTCAGTCCAGGCCTGACTGGACATGACGAGGTCGACGCCGGGCGGGCAGAGGCCGGCCAACTGCTCGGGGCTGTCGTGCTCCGGGCCCTTGGCGACGACAAGGACCCGGCTGCCGCCCGGCACCGCCCAGTCCTTCTCCAACTCCTGCCAGAAGCCGGCGCAGCCCTCGCAGCCGGAGGTCAGGAACGCGAGCACGGTGTCATGCTCGACGCCGACCGTCCGGGCCGAGATGATCTCACCGGTCAGGCTCACCCCCTCGATGTCATGAGCCGGCGCCCACTCCGCCCGTCCCTCGATGCGCTGCTGGACCGGCTCGGGCACCTCGGGGATGGTCCGGAACGGCGGGGCCGCCGACCCGCTGCCGGAGTCGAGTTCGTGCAGGCGGGACAGCACCGTCGCGTACCCGCGCAGCAGCCCCACGACCAGCACGCTCAGGATGACCAGAACCACGGTCTCGACCGTGACGAGGGCGATCATCGGCGGGCCGCAACGAGGGCGCGTGCACGGATCAGTTCCGGAAAGATCGTCATGACGACGTAGGCCAGGTAGGCCAGCAGGACGGCGGCGAGGATCAGCGGGAGGCCGGCCCACGGCTGGGCGCGCAGTTCGGACGGCAGGCTCCCGGGCGCGATTACCACTCCGACGGCGCAGGCGAGCGCGAACAGGGCGTTGACCGCGGTGTGGGCGTGGGTGACCGGGGTGGGCCGGCCGAAGCAGCCGCAGTCCTGGCCCGCCGCAACAGACATCATGCGCCACGAGACGGCCGTCAGGCTGAGGTAGGCGAGCATCAGCAACGCGGCACCGGCGCGCCCGCCGACCGCCAGGGCGAGCACCGCGACGAGCAGTTCGCCCAACCCGGTGACGCGAGCGCTCGCCGGGCCGGTCCAGCGATCGAGCACCGGAATGCGGGCGGCAACCACCGCGGGACGGTCCGGGACGCGCCCGATCGTCTTGGCCAGCCCGGCCGCGCCGAGCAGCACGGCTGCCGCACCCATCAAGCCGATCACGGTGACTCCCTGGCGCGAGCGCCGTCGAACGCTCGACGGGTCGAGGACACCACACAGAAGTCAAACACGCAACGAGGCCCGCTGCTGGCTCACGTCACGTCAACCTTCGTCACCCACGTCTTGTGGTCGGCCTCGCGGGTGACCGTGACCAGGACGGTCTTGCCGTTGCCCTTGTAACCGAACACGGTCGGGCCGTTACGGCCTGCCGGCAGGTACACCGCCGTGCCCGACACATGAGCGACCAGGCCATGGGTCACCGCGCCGGGAACGGTGTGCGGGAAGACGCACTTGAGGGCCTGGGCCTCGTCGCCCGCACTCAGGGCGCCCATATAGGCATCGGCGGTGTTCTGGGCGATGTCGGTGGCCGCGCACAAGTTCGGCGGAATGACGATGGTGCTCGTTTTGGGCGGGACCGGTACGGGCGGTGTCGACGTCGGCAGACCGGAAGTCGGCGCCGATCCCGAGGCACTGTTCGGGGTGGTGGGGATGGTGTTCTGGCTTGCGGCCGTGGTGGCGTGACCGCCCGAAGCGCTGGTACAGCCGGCAATCATGAGCGAGAGCGTCAACGCCGCGACGATCGGGGTGACTCGACAACTCCTGCCCACCGGGGGGACCTGCATCGAGATGTCCCTTCCGCCCGCATCGATGTTGAGTGTGGGCCACGCGAGTTCCTGAAGGGTAGCGAGCGGCGGGCAGACCTCAGCGCAGGCGGGTGAGCTCCACCTCGACGCCCAGGGATTCGGCCGGCGGGCCGTGATAGACGCCCGACAGGGGCCGGACGTCGGCGTAGTCGCGGCCCCGCGCCACGACGACATGCCGCTCGCCGACGGCGGCCAGACTGGTCGGATCGGCGGGTACCCATTGCCCGGCCCAGAACTCCACCCACGCGTGGCTCTCACCGCTCGTGCTCACGCCAACGGTGGTGTCCGCGTCGCCGGCGGTCGGGTACAGGTAGCCGGACACATACCGGGCCGGCAGCCCCATCGCGCGCAGGACCGCGAGGGTGAGGTGGGTGTAGTCCTGACAGACGCCCTTGCCGGCCGCGCGGGCTTCGGCCGACGTGGTGTGTACTCCGGTCGAACCCCGTTCGTAGCCGAGTTGCTCGTGCGACCAGGCGACCGCCTGCAGGGCCGCGTCGGCCGGCAGGGCTGCGGCGGCGAACGAGGCGCCGGTCGAGGTCACCTCCGGCTCGAAGCAGACGTAGCGCGATGCACCGAGCAGTTCGGCATAGCGATCAGCAACCTCGGCCGAGGTGACCGCATCCCACCCGATGGGCGGCGGCGGGTCGAGCTGGCCGGCGGTCTCGACGACGGACGACGCAGTGACGACGAGCTCGCTGTGCGGGACGTGCACATCGAAGGCGTCGACGACGGTGCCCCAGTAATCGACGTAGCGAAGTGGCCGCGTCCCCGGCGTGACCTCCAGCCGCGACTCCAGCGTCTGCTGTCCGCGGCTCGAGGCGGGCGTCATCCGCGCCTCGTTGTAGGACGCGCGGACCGCCGTCGAGTAGACGTAGCCCGTGCGATGCCGCACCGCTATGCGCCAGCTCATCGGCGGGACTCCTCCAAGCTCCAGCCGATCATGGTGGAGTCGCCGAAGAAGCGGCGGCTGACGGCGTCGCTGACTTCTGACATGGCGGTCTGCAGGTCGTGCAGGCGCTTGGGCAGGTCCTCGAGGACGGCGTCGGACGGCAGGAACTCCAGGTCGGTGCGGGTACGGCCGATCACCCGGCGCGCGTCGTTGCCGGCCCGGCCCTGTGTGGCCATCGGATCCAGGCGGGTGAGCGCCTCCTCGCCGACGACCAGCGCGTGGAACACCGACCGGGGGAACAGCCGGTCCAGCAGCAGGAACTCCAGGACGAGCTGCGGCTCGACGCCGCGCTGGTAGGTGCGCAGATAGGCCTCGTGGGCCGAGCAGGCCCGCAGCGTGGCGATCCACCCGTCCTCGGGCGACGGGGTGCTCACCGTGGCGGCCAGCAGGCGCGCGGTCATGTCGACCCGCTCCACGCTGCGGCCGAGCACCAGGAAGTCGAAGCCGTGATCGCGGCTCATGGTGGCTTCGGCGTGCCCGCCCAGCATCGCTGCCCGCTGCCGAACGTAGGAGAAGAACGGTGCCGGACCGAATGCACGGGCAGCTTCGATGCGCAGCGGCAGTTCGTGGTAGGTGGTGTTGAGGCATTCCCAGATGTCGGCCGACAGCGACTCGCGCGCACCGCGCGCGTTCTGCCGCGCGGCCAGCAGGGCACCGACGATCGAGCTGGGGTTGTCGCGCTGATAGCCGAGCACCTCGAGGGTCTCGCGGATCTCATGGGGCGGATCGGCCTCGACGCCCATGACCGCGGCCAGCACCCGGCACGTCTCTGCCTCGTCGGTCGCCGGGTCCTCGACGACCTGGTGGAACTGCACGTCGAGCAGCCGGGCGGTGTCCTCGGCGCGCTCGACGTAGCGTCCGACCCAGAACAGCGCCTCGGCGACCCGACTCAGCATGGCGCGCAGCCTTGCTGCTGTTGTTGCGGTTGGTCCGACTGGGGACCGAGGTCCGGCGCGCTGGCCTTGACGGCCGGAGTCGGCATCGGCGCGACCGGGTCCGGCTCGTCACCCCGAACGGGCCGCGACGTGAGTACCCAGGTGTCCTTGGATCCGCCGCCCTGACTCGAATTGACGACGAGGCTGCCCTCGCGCAGCGCGACACGGGTCAGCCCACCGGGCAGGACGCGCACCTGACCCCCGTCGTTGATGGCGAACGGGCGCAGGTCGACGTGGCGCGGCGCGAGCTTCTCACCGTCCAGGGACGGCGAGGTCGACAGCATCACCACCTCCTGGGCGATCCAGCCACGGGGGTTTTCGAGCACCTGCGCGCGCGTGGACTCGATCTCCTCCTCGCTTGCCTGCGGGCCGATCAGCAGCCCGTACCCGCCGGAGCCGTCGACGGGCTTGAGCACGAGCTGGTCGATCCGGGCGATGCAGTCCTCGAGCACCTCGGGCTCGTCGAGCCGGTAGGTCGGCACGTTGGGCAGCGCCGGCTTCTCGCCGAGGTAGTACTCGATGAGCGCGGGCACGTAGGTGTAGATCAGTTTGTCGTCGGCCACGCCGTTGCCCACCGCGTTGGCGATGGTGACGTTGCCGGCCCGGGCCGCGTTGAGTACGCCGGGGCAGCCGACCACCGACCCCGAGCGGAAGTGAACCGGGTCGAGGTAGTCGTCGTCGACTCGGCGGTACAGAACGTGCACCCGGCGCTCGCCGCTCGTCGTACGCATGTAGAGCACGTTGTCGCGGCAGAACAGGTCGCGCCCCTCGACCAGCTCGATGCCCATCTTGCGGGCGAGGAAGGCGTGCTCGAAGTAGGCCGAGTTGTACACGCCGGGCGTGAGCAGCACGACCGTCGGGTCGTCGACGCCCGCCGGAGCCGAGGAGCGCAGCGCCGCGAACAGCAGGGCGATGTGCTGGGCCACCGGCTGCACGCGCTGCTCGAGGAACAGGCCGGGAAAGACGCGCGCCATCGTGCGGCGGTTCTCCACGACGTAGGAGATGCCGGACGGCACCCGCACGTTGTCCTCCAGGACGCGCAGCACGCCCTCGCCGTCGCGAATGAGGTCGATGCCGGCGATGTGCACGCGCACGCCGTTGGCCGGTTCCAGCCCGGCGGCGGCCCGGTAGAAGTTCGTCGAGCTGGCGATCACCGCCTGCGGCACGATGCCGTCGGCCAGCACGGTACGTGCGCCGTAGATGTCGGCGAGGAACGCCTCGAGAGCACGCACCCGCTGGATCACGCCCGCCTCGATCAGCTCCCACTCGGCCGTCGGGATAAGGCGCGGGATCAGGTCCAGCGGGAAGATCCATTCCTGGCCGGCGTGCGAGAACGTAATGCCCTGGTCACGAAGGCTGCGCTGCAGGACGCCGACCCGTTCTTCGAGATCGGCGCTGGACAACAACTGCAGTGCGTCGAACAGCGCCTTCGTGTGGGGATGCGGCGCGCCGTCGCCGGCGAACATCTCGTCGTAGGCCACGCTGTGGTAGCTATCGAAGAGACTTCCCATGGTCAATTCGTATCAGACGACTGTTACGGCTCCACTTCGTAACCCGTCGGTAACAAGAGAAGGGCAACATTCGACAATGAGCTCCATGCGACATCTACGAGTCGGGTGTGAGTTCAGGTATGAGGCTGCGATCGAGACGCCTGCCGTCTTCCAGGTCCAGCCCTACGAAGCCGGCCCGGCGACCGTCACGAGACAGGCGTGGGAAACGACGCCGGAACTACCCCGCCACGGCTATACCGACCTGTACGGCAACGACTGCCAGCGGCTGAACCTGCCGGCCGGGCCGTCGATCGTGCGTTACGACGCGTTCGTCTCGGTGCCCGACGCCACCGAGGAGGTCGACCTCGACGCCTCGGAGGTACCGGTCACGGACCTGCCCGACGAGGCCCTGCACTACACGCTGCCCAGCCGCTACGTCCTGCCCGACGTCCTGGCCGACGAGGCGTGGCAGCGCTTCGGCGGGCAGAAGCCCGGCTACCGCCGCGTCCAGGCCATCGTCGACCACGTCAACGGCCACCTCGAGTTCGGCTACGGCACGAGCACCGCGCTGTCGACGGCGGCCGACGTGTACGCGACCCGGCAGGGTGTCTGCCGCGACTTCGCCCATCTGGCGATCACGTTCTGCCGCGCGCTGAACATCCCGGCCCGCTACGTCTTCGGCTACCTGCCCGACATGGACGTCGTCCTGCCGCCGTCGGAGATGGACTTCGCCGCGTGGATGGAGGTCTACCTCGGCGACCGGTGGTGGACGTTCGATCCGCGCAACAACCAGCCGCGCAAGGGCCGGATTCTCATCGGCCGCGGGCGGGACGCTCTCGACGTAGCCATGGTGACGACGTACGGCGCGCCGACCCTCACCGCAATGAAGGTCTGGTCCGACGAGGTGGAGGGGACAGGATGACCCAGGAGGCGCGCGCGCAACTCGACCGTCCGTTGTTGGACGCCACCGGGTTGGATCTCGACGCCGCCGCGAAGGTCACCTATGTCCTGCGCCAGCGCTTCCGTTACGACTACGACGGCCCCGCCTTCCACCTCGACCACCGGCTCGTCGTCGTGCCGCGGGCCCGGCACGGCAGCCTGCGCCGGCGCCTGCACAGCGTCGAGGTGTCCGTCCCCGATGCGCTCATCCGCAACCGTCGCGACGGGTACGGCAACGTCGTGGTGCAGGTGGGCATCGACGTGGTGCCGGCCTCCATCGAGTTCGCCCTCACCGCCGTGGTGGAGCGGACCGGACCTCGGCTCGACGCGCTGTTGCCGCTATCCGCGCTGACCGATCCGCGGCTGCTGCTGCCCACCCGGCTCACCGCGGCCGACGACGCGATCCGCGATCTGGCTGCGGGCCTGCGCGCCGCCTCAGGCGACCGCCTGGAGTTCGCCGAGCGATGCTGCACCTTGGTCCAGACGGCGATCAAATACAAGTTCGGCGTCACCGATCACACGACGACGGCGGCCGAGGCCTTGGCCGGCGGGCACGGCGTGTGCCAGGACCACGCCCACCTGGCGCTGGCGATCTGCCGGGCCGCTGGGATACCCGCGCGTTACATCTCGGGTCACCTCCTCGGCGACAGCGGTACGCACGCGTGGATCGAGGTCGTGGTGCCCGACGGCGACTCGGCCAAGGCGGTGGCCTTCGACCCGTGCAACGGCTGCCGGGCCGGTTCCCGGCACCTGCCCGTGGCGGCCGGCCGCGACTACGCCGACGTCGCACCCACGTCCGGCCGGTTCGCCGGCTCCGCCCAGGGTCGGCTGACGGCCGACAAGCAACTGGGCGTCACGATCGCCGCCTGACCCCGCAACCCGGCGATGAGGTCACCGTGTTTGCTGTCGAAGCCACGTCCGCAGCGCTCACCAAGTTCGCCCTGATGGGTAAGCGCGTTGCGCTGTCACGGCGTTGCCTGTGACTCCACAATGTGGACACTTCCGGCATGCAGGAAATGGACAGTTGGCAACGCTTCGCGCCATATCCAGCACCGCTTAGCGTCGACGCTCGGTGCCCGCGCCCACCTCGGCTCGACCTGCACCGCAATCGATCCATCACGAGTGGAGGCAACGCATGCACAAACGCACCATCACGGCGGCGCTGGTATCAGCGTCGGCACTCGTCGCCGGGATGCTGGTGGCGGCATCAGCCACCCAGGCCCAGCCGGCGCCCAAGGCCGTGCCAAATTCCAAGCCGACCTGGCTGGCCCACGCCCAAAACCTCGGGCACGCGAACGCGAAGTCGGCTGTCAGCGTTCGGGTCTATCTCGCCCCCAAGGGTGGTCTCGCCGCGCTGAAAGCAGCCACCGCTGCCGTCTCTACACCAGGTAGCGCGTCCTACCGCCACTTCCTGACCGTCGCTCAGTACCAGGCCCAGTTCGGTGCAACCAGCGCGAGCGTCAACCAGGTGTCGGCCTGGCTGAAGTCCGCCGGCCTCAAGGTCACCGGCGTCGAGCCGCAGAACCGCTACGTCTCCGTCAGCGGCACGGTTGCCGCGGCGCAGAAAGCGTTCGGCAGCAGCATCGACCGCTTCCGCCACGACGGCCAGACGGTGCAGGCTCCCGCCGCCGCGCTCACGGTGCCGGCCGCGCTCGCGTCGTCGGTGCTGACCGTGACCGGTCTGGACACCACGTCGAACACGATGGCGCCGACGAACACCGCCGCCGCCCCGCCGCCGGCCGGCTTTCGCAACGCCCGACCGTGCTCGATCTACTTCGGTCAACTGCAGGCGAAGGTCAAGGCGGACTTCAAGACCCCGCTGCCGACGTTCAACGGAAAGGTGCTGCCCTACGCACCGTGTGGCTACACCGGCCCGCAGTTCCGGGCCGCCTACGAGGGCAACACCAACCTCGACGGCACCGGTGTGACGGTCGCGATCACCGACGCCTACGCCGCGCCGACGATCCAGGCTGACGCCACGCAGTACGCGGCCGCGCACGGTGACGCTGCCTACACTGCGGGCCAGTTCACCCAGGCTCCGCACGCTGCGTTCAACCGGCAGGGTAAGTGCGGCCCGTCGGGCTGGTACGGCGAGGAGACCCTCGACGTCGAAGCCGTGCATGCCATGGCTCCGGGCGCAAAGATCCGCTACTACGCGTCGGCGAGCTGCTTCGACGACGACTTCCTGGCCACGTTGGCCCGCGTCGTCGACGAGAACAAGGCGCAGCTGGTCTCGAACTCGTGGGGCGACCTCGAGCAGAACGAGTCGGCTGACCAAGTCGCCGCCTACGAGCAGGTGTTCATGCAGGGCGCGATGCAGGGGATCACCTTCATGTACTCCTCGGGCGACAACGGCGACGAGCTGGCCAGCTCCGCGCTCAAGCAGGCGGACTACCCGACGTCCGACCCGTACGTGACGAGTGTCGGCGGCACCTCCACCGCGATCGGCGCCGATGGCAGCCTGGCCTACGAGACCGGCTGGGGCACCCAGAAGTACAACCTGTCCGCTGACGGCAAGTCGTGGACGCCGGTCGGGTTCCTGTACGGCGCGGGCGGCGGCGAGTCGGCACTGTTCGACCAGCCCGCCTACCAGAATGGCATTGCGCCGGCGGGAGCCCGCATGGTCCCGGACGTCGCACTGGATGCAGACCCGAACACCGGCATGCTGATCGGGGAGACGCAGACGTTCCCCGAGGGCGTGAAGTACGGCGAGTTCCGCATCGGCGGCACCAGCCTTGCGGCGCCGCTGTTCGCCGGCATGACCGCGTTGACGCTGCAGCACTCCGGTGGAGGCGTCGGCCTGCTCAACCCGGTGATCTACAGCAACGCGACGAGCGGAGTGTTCACCGACGTCAAAGGCACCCCGAAGGATGCAGGCGACGTGCGCGTCGACTACGCCAACGGCCTGGACGCGTCGGGCGGCCTGCTCTACTCGGTGCGCGCCTTCAACCAGGACTCCAGCCTCACGGTCACCAAGGGCTGGGACAACGTCACTGGGGTGGGTAGCCCGAACTCAGGTTGGCTGACGGCGATACCGGCCACCTGACCGTCTTGTCCCCGCTGCTGCTCGGTTTTCCGACCTCCATCCGGTCAGCAGCGGGGAGACGGTCGGGCGCACCGGTGGGCAGCGGGGAAAACAGCCGCCGGTAGCCTGGTCGCATCATGAACCTGCTTGCGGTGTGGCTCGGCAAGCTCACCCTGATGGCGCTGCGAGCGCTGGGCCGGCGCGGCAACGCACTGCCCGGCCTGGTCGTCGAGAAGGTGTTTCCGAGCTTCCTGGCCCGCGCTATGGCCCGGCTGCCCGAGGGCGTCGTCGTGATCACCGGCACCAACGGCAAGACCACGACGACCAAGATGATCGCCACGATCCTGGGCGAGCGATACCGGGTGCTGACCAACGACACCGGCAGCAACTTCGTCCGCGGCGCGATCACCGCGACCGTCGAGCACGCGACCTGGAGCGGCGAGCTGCCCTACGATGTCGCGGTCTTCGAACTGGACGAGGCCTGGGCGGTGCGCTTCGTCGCGCTGGTGCCGCCGCGACGTGCCCTGCTGCTCAACGTCATGCGCGACCAACTGGACCGCTTCGGCGAGATCGACACCACGGCTGGTCTGTTGGGTGCCGTGGCCGCCGCAACCACCGGGCACGTCGTGCTCAACCGCGACGACGAACGCGTCGCCGCGCTGGCCGGGCGGACCACCGCGCAGGTGAGCTACTACGGCGTCGCCCCGGAACTTCGGGCGCTGTTCCCCAACGACGAGGAGCTCTACGGCGGGCCGGTGTTCATGTCCGAGCACCCGGCGAGTGCCGAGTTGCGCGGCCTGCCCGCCGGCGAGCAGCCCTACATCACGCTTCGGTTCGGGGGCGCCGATCACGAGGTGCTGCTGCGCGCCGACGGGCCACACAACGCGCAGAACGCAGCTGGCGCCGTAGCTCTCGCGCTCACCTTCGGCATGGACACCGAGACGGTGTTGCACGGGCTGCGCAACGTGTCGCCGGCGTTCGGGCGCGGGCAGTCCTTCGACATCGACGGCCGCCGCCTGGTGCTGCAACTGGTCAAGAATCCGGCCGGCTTCCGGCAGACGCTGCGCACGCTCGACGGCGTCACCGGTGCCGACGCGATCGTCGTCGCGATCAACGACGACTACGCCGACGGCCGCGACGTGTCGTGGCTGTGGGACGTCGACTTCACCGGATTGGTCGCGCCTGCCATCGGTGACGCGCGCCGCTCGACGTCCGGCACTCGCGCCGCCGACATGGCGGTGCGGCTTCGCTACGACGACGTGTCCGTCGACGAGGTCGAACCCGACCTGGAGAAGGCGGTGCGCTCGGCCGTCGAGGCAGTGCCGGAGGGCGGGCACGTAGTCGTGTTCAGCACCTACACCGCGATGTGGGCGCTGCATGCGATCCTGCTGCGGATCGGGCAGGCGGCGTGAAGCTCATCCACCTGTACCCGCGCGAGATGAACATCTACGGCGACACGGGCAACGTCGTCGTGCTGGCCCGCCGGCTCAAATGGCGCGGCCTGCCCGTCGAGATCGCTGCGGTCAGCGTGGGCGACCCGCTGCCGCACGACGCCGACATCCTGCTCGGCGGCGGCGGCCAGGACGCCGCACAGGGCGAGATCGGCGCGGACTTCGCCGGCCGCGGCGCCGAGTTGCGGGCCATGGCCGACGACGGCCTGGTCATGCTGACGATCTGCGGCACGTATCAGATGCTCGGGCACGAGTTCATCACCCACGAGGGCCGGCGCATTCCGGGCGTCGGCGTGCTCGACATCGTCACGACCGGCCAGGCCGAGCGCCTGATCGGCAACAACTACGTCGACACCGACGACGCTGGGCGCCTCGTCGGCTACGAGAACCACAGTGGGCTCACCGACCTCGGCCCGGGGGTGCGCCCGCTCGGCAGCACCCAGCTCGGGCGGGGCAACAACGGCCGCGACCAGACCGAGGGCGCGGTGCGCGACAACGTGATCGGCACCTACCTGCACGGCCCGGTGCTGGCCAAGAGCCCGCAGTTCGCCGACGACCTGCTGCGGCGTGCCCTGTCCCGGCGCGGGCGCGACACCGACCTCGAGCCACTCGACGACTCGCTGGCCGAGCAAGCCGCCCGCGTCGCTGCCGGTCGTCCTCGGTGAGAACCGCCCGCGTACTGCTGGGCGGCGTCGTGCTCACCGTCTCGCTGAGTTCGTGTACCGCGCAGCAGCACGTCGTCACCACTACTCGGGACACGACCGTGCACGCGACCGTCACCGAGACGTCCAAGGCACCGCCGCCGTTCAAGCCGAAACCGGCGACGACCTTGGCCCCGCTCGTCCCCGGCCAGCAGCCCACGGCCGGCGAGGTGGAGAAGGCCTGTCCGTACATCCTGTCCACACAGGACCAAGGGCCGAACAGCATGGCCGACCTGGAGGGCGATCGGGTCTACCGCACCACGGTGCTCACCACGATGAAGCCGGTCGGCTGCCGCTTCTACTTTTACGCGCCGCCCTACGAAGCCATCGCCGAGATCACGACCCGTACCTTCCCCACCAGCGCTCAAGCCCACGACGCGATAGTGCTGACCAGTCAGACCGGAACCGCCGCCGAAGGCAAGAAGGACATCGTGCCGGGCGTCGACGCGGTCATGTACCGAACCAGGTTCTTCGGCCCGGACGGCGCGAGCGACTGGGCCTGCGTCTTCGCCAAAGGCAAGGTCATGGTCCTCGTGCGGACGCAGCGCAAGGACACCTCGCTCAATGCTCTGCTCATCGCCCAGGCCATCGCAGCTAAGTTCTGAGCTCGGCCGAGCGAGACACGCCGTCTGGGGCACGTGGCAGGATTGACGAGATCCCTTCGCCCCGACCCGCAGGAGTTCGCCCGTGTCTGCCACCCAGAACGCCACGCTGCACACCAGTGCAGGTGACATCAAAGTCCAGCTCTACGGCAACCACGCGCCGAAGACCGTCAAGAACTTCGTCGAACTGTCGCAGGGCTCGCGCGAATGGACCCACCCAGGCACGCGCGAGAAGACCACCGATCGCCTCTACGACGGCACGATCTTCCACCGGGTGATTGCCGGCTTCATGATCCAGGGCGGCGACCCGCTCGGCCGTGGCACCGGAGGCCCGGGCTACCGGTTCGCCGACGAGTTCCACCCCGAGCTGTCCTTCGATCGGCCCTACCTGCTCGCGATGGCCAACTCGGGCCCGAGCACCAACGGGTCCCAGTTCTTCATCACCGTCGCCCCGACCCGGCACCTCACCGGCAAGCACACGATCTTCGGCGAGGTGGCCGACGCCGACAGCCGCGCCGTCGTCGACGCGATCGCCACTGCCGCCACTGGTCCGGGTGACCGGCCGGCGCAGGACGTCACCATCAACTCGGTGACCGTGGAGCCGGCCGGGGAATGACGCCACCTGACGGCGACATGTCGCCGCACAGCGAGGTCGCCCCGCCGGCGCCGCACTGTTATCGCCATCCGAACCGCGAGACGCTGATTCGCTGCACTCGCTGTGACCGGCCGATCTGCCCGGACTGCATGCGGCCGGCATCGGTCGGCTTCCACTGCCCCGACGACGTCGGACTGGCCAACAAGACGGTCCGCCAGCCGCGTACCGCCGTCGGCGCCCGGCTGATGAACTCACCGCCGTTCGTGACGTGGGGCCTGATCGGGGCCAATGTGATCGTCTACCTGATCACCGCCGCGCAGTCCGTGAAGGGCATCACGCAGCCCGGCGACGGGTCCTCGTGGCTGTTCAGGGACTGGCAACTGTTCCCGAACAGCATTCACAACAACCACGAGTACTACCGGCTCATCACGTCGGGGTTCCTGCACGTGAGCCTGCTGCACATCGCGTCGAACATGCTGGCCCTGTTCATCATCGGCCCGTTGTTGGAGCGACTCCTCGGTCGATGGCGCTTCGCCCTGGTCTACCTCATCGGCCTTCTCGGCGGTTCGGCCGCGGTGTACACATGGGGCCAGGTTTCCACGGCCGAGGTCGGCGCCTCCGGTGCGGTCTTCGGCCTGTTCGCCGCGGCGCTCGTGCTGGTGCGCAAACTCGGCCTCGACGCGCAATGGCTCATCGGCATCATCGTGCTCAACTTCGTCTTCACGTTCTCGATCCACAACATCTCGAAGCTGGCGCATATCGGCGGCTTCATCGCGGGCGCGCTGGCCACGCTGGCGATCGCGGGGCTGCCGCAGGTCCGGGAACGGGTCAGCCTGCGGACCCAGGTGGCAGGCCTCGCCGCGCTCGCCGTGCTCATCATCGTGATCGTCGCGGTGCGTACCGTGACGTTCCCGTCACCCGTCTCAGGGCCGAAAGGCTGAGATCAGGCCAGCGACATCGGCCGGGTCGGCGCCCAGCGCACGTCGGCTGAAGACTACGAGTCGGTCGCCGGCGTCAATTTCGAGGGTGACGCTGCGCAGGCCGGCCCGCTGGCGAGAGTCGGCGCGTATCGCCTCGACCTCGGACCACGGGATGGGGCCACGCGTTGCCGGCGTCCGGACGAGCAGGCCGTCGGCACTGACTGTCAGCCGCGGCCAGTAGATGAGATCGGTGGCCGTGTAGGCGAGCAGCACGAGCGCGGCCCCGGCGAGCAGCAACCGCCCGGCCGGATCGGAGGCGAGGACGGCCGCCACGATCGCGATCAGCGCGAGAACGCCGGACAACGCCGTCAGTCGGCGGTCCGGGCCGAAACGAAGGATGGGGGCCCGGTTGTCCACCGCGCCCCCATCGAGTCCTTTGTCCACAGGGTTATCCACACCTGGGGATATACTTACAACCGTGTAATCCAGCGCGCTAACCGCCGGTGAATAGCCGGTTAACGCCAGCGTACGGCCATGACCAGGCCGACGAGCATGATCCCGAAGCCGACGGCGAAGTTCCAACCGGTGATGTCCTTCATGATCGGGATGGATTGGCCGGCAAGGTAGTACACCACCAGGTACGCCAGGCCGATCACCAGCACGACCGCCATCACGATCGGGTACCAGGCCGGGCTCGGCGCGAGCGCCTTGCTCGCCGGGCCGAGCGACTGCGGCCGCTGGGGGGCGTCGCTCTTCTTGCGAACCTTTGACTTGGGCACGTGGATCTCCTGCTGAGACGCCGCCAGGGGCAGGCCCGGGCGGGTGACCGATCGCGGGCCACCAGCCGTTAGCGTAGACGCCATACATCAGGGCGGCGTCCGGGCGGGGCGCTCGCATGATCATCCACGACGGGAGGGGCTGGCCGGTGCCCGACGCGATCCGTCAACGGCTGTCCGCGTTGCGCGTCCCACGCGGCGTATCGACCTGGCGGCTGCTCGTCCCCATCATCTGCCTGCTCGCCGGCTTCGGCTTCGCCACCAGTCACCGCGACGCCCGCGGCACCGAGCTGCGGTCCCCGGTAACCGCCAATCTTCAGGACCTGGTGCACGCCGCGGAAGGGCAAGTCAAGGACGCCGACGCCACCCTCGCGGCGTTGCAAGCTCAGGTCTCGGCGGCGACCCGTGACGCCGGCCAGGTCGATTCCGCCGTCGCCGCCGCCCAGGCCAAGGTCACTCCGCTGCTCGCCCCGGGCGGCCAGACTGCGGTGCGCGGTCCGGGGATCGTGGTCATCCTCAACGATGCATCCTCGGCGCCGGCCGGTGTCGAGGTCGACCCCAACCAGCTCGTCGTGCACCAATCCGACTTGCAGGCCGTGGTGAATGCCCTGTGGGCCGGTGGGGCCGAGGCGATGACGATCGCGGGCCAGCGGGTGATCGCGACCAGCGCGGTGCGCTGCGTTGGGAACACCTTGCTGCTCAACGGTGACGTGTACTCCCCGCCGTTCCGGGTCGCGGCAATCGGCCCGTACCAGGCGATGCAAGGCAGGCTCGACAAGTCACCGGGCGTAAAGTTGTTCAAGGAAGCGGCGGGCTATTACGGCCTCGGGTACACGGTCGAGTCGCAGGATCGGCTCGATCTGCCCGCGTTCCGCGGACCAATCGGGCTCACGTACGCAAAGGCGGTACCGAAGTGAGCGATGAGCCCGGCAGCACCGCGGTCGCCGACCCGCCCCCGCACGTCCCCTCGCACGCCGGAGATTCGTCGACCACTGTGGGTGACCGGATTCGCTTCGCGCTGCGGGGTATCGGCCAGACCCTGATCACGGCCGGCATGGTGATTCTGCTGTTCGTCGTCTACGAGGTCTACATCACCAACGTCTTCGCGCACCGCCAGCAGGTCAAGGTGCACAGCGCCCTCGAGAAGGAATGGGCGCAGGGCAAGGACCCGCTCGCGCTGCCCGGCGGCGGCAGCGTCGGCATCCCGATCGGTGACGGCATCGCCAACGTCTACATTCCCCGCTTCGGCAAGGACTTCGCGTTCACCGTCGTCGAAGGCACTGATGATGCGTCGCTGCAGAAGGGGCCTGGACACTACGTCGGCACCGCGCTACCGGGGGGCACCGGGAACTTCGCGGTGGCCGGACACCGGGTCGGTAAAGGCGAGCCGTTCCTGAACCTCGACCGGCTCAAGACCGGCGACACGGTCATCGTCGAGACGAAGACCACGTGGTTCGTGTACGTCGTGAAGGGTGCGAAGGGTGACATCAACGCGCTCGATGCCGACGGCGTCCCTGGCCGCGAGATCGTCTCCCCCAGCGACGGCAACGTGATCCTGCCGGTGCCCAACCATCCGGCCACCCAGCCCACCGAAAAGCTGATGACGATGACCACGTGCCATCCGAAGTTCACCGCCACCCAGCGGATGATCGTGCACGCGCTACTCAACCCCAAGCTGACCGCAGCGCGGTCGGGATCGCGCATGCCGGCCACAATCGACGCGCTCTACGGCAAGGCGGGTGCCTGATGTACGTCTGGATCTGGCGGCACCTGCCCGGGGTGCTCGCGCTCAAGGTGTTCCAAGTGCTGCTGCTGGTCGCTGCGGTCTGCGCGCTGCTGCTGTTCGTCGTGTTCCCGTGGATCGAGCCGCACCTGCCGATCAGCCAGGTCACCGTGGACAACCAGTGAGCGCGCGCGTCCTGGTCGTCGACAACTACGACAGCTTCGTCTACAACCTCGTGCAGTACCTGGGTCAGCTCGGCGCCGACGTCATCGTGCGCCGCAATGACGCCGTGGGGCCGGCCGAGCTCGACGAGCTGGGAGTTGACGGAGTGCTGATCTCGCCCGGTCCCGGCATGCCGCAGGACGCCGGCAACGCGATGGCCCTCGTCACCGCCTGCGCCGAGCGGGAGCTGCCGCTGTTCGGGGTGTGCCTCGGGCACCAGGCGATCGGTGCCGTCTTCGGTGCGCCGATCGTGCGCGCGCCGGAGCTGCTGCACGGCAAGACGAGCGACATCGCACACGACGGCACGGGAGTGCTCGTGGGATTGCCCTCGCCGTTCACGGCAACGCGCTACCACTCGCTGGCGATCGAGGAGTCCGCGCTGCCGGCGGAGATCGTGGTGACGGGACGTAGCGCGTCCGGTGTGGTCATGGCGCTGCGGCACGCGACGCTGCCGATCGACGGAGTGCAGTTCCACCCGGAGTCGGTGCTCACGCAGGGCGGGCACCGGATCGTGGCCAACTGGCTGCAGCGCTGCGGCGCAACGGTGGATTGGCCGCGGGTCGAGGCGTTCGGCGCCGATGTCGACGCATTGCGCGC
>JAOPWD010000462.1 GCA_025965875.1 Pseudonocardiales bacterium | reverse complement strand
TGGTGTCGTGCCGCTCGGTGCCGACCAGGCTACGGACCCGCGGCCCGCCGCTGAGGCCGAGGTGGTCGAGGTCCCAGCCAGCGTCGGCCAGCACCTGCTGCCGAGCAGCCGCGAGCCCGGTGAAGTTCGCCATCGTCGCGCCCGTCACGAAACCGACGTCGGCATCGCTGGGCAGGCCAAGGAGGTCCAGCAGCCACCCCGCGGCGGTCTCTTCGACGGCAGTGGTGCCCGGGGTGGCAAAGCGCAGGCCGGTGTTCTGGTCCCAGGCGCTGACCAGCCAGTCCGCGGCCAGCGCCGCCGGCAGAGTCCCGCCCATCACCCACCCGAAGAAGCGACCCGACCCAATGGCCATGAGCCCGGGCTCGACCACGTCGGCGAGCAGATCCACGACGTCGGCAGCCTCTGCCGGCCCGTCCGGGATCGTCCCGCCCAAGGCAGCGCGAAGTTCGTCGACACCTGCCTGGGGCGGGACGGGCCGGTCCCCCACCGAAGCCAGCCACTTTCGGGCGTGTGTTGACGCGCTGTCCAAGGCCGCCGAATAGGCGTCGGCTTGAGCACTCACTGGACACACTCCCGAGGTCGGCTACCAAGCGAGCGTCTCAGGGACGCGCCTCGTACACCAGATTGAAAGGCGTCTCCGCGGAGCGGCGGAACCGGGTGAAGCCGGCATCGGTCGCGATCCGCCGGATGGCTGCCTCGCCGGCCTGGGCACCGAGTGCGTAGCCGCCGCTCTGCGACAGCGCGTTGGGCACACACAGGAACGTCGAGAAGCCGTAGTAGACCCGACCCACCGGGTTGAGGTTGCCCTCGACGGTGTCCTGCGCCGCCGGCTCGACGATCAGCCAGGTGCCGTCCGGGGCCATCGACTCGCGGATGTGCCGGGCCGCTCCGGCCGGGTCACCCATGTCGTGCAGGCAGTCGAACGTTGCCACCAGGTCGTGGTCCTTGCCGCTGAACGTCTGCGCCGAGGCGACCTCGAAGGACACCCGCTCGGCCACGCCCGCGTCCGACGCGCGCTTGCGGGCGCTCTCGACAGAGCCCTCGTGGTAGTCCGAGCCGACTATCGCCGATGCGGGGTAGGCCTGCGCCAGCAGCACCGTCGAGGCGCCGTGCCCGCAGCCGATGTCGGCCACCTTCGCACCCGCCCGCAGCTTGGCCTCGACGCCCTCGAGCGACGGGATCCAGGACGGAATCAGGTTGGCGATGTAGCCGGGCCGGAAGAACCGCTCGCAGCCCTCGAAGACCAGGTCGTCGTGCTCGTGCCAGCCGACGCCGTCGCCGGTCTGGAACGCCTCGACGATGCGCGGCTCGGCCCGCAGGCTGCCCAGCGCCAGCTGGAACGCGCCGGGCACGTAGACGGCGCCGTCCGGGTCGGTGAGCGCGAACGCCTGCTCCTCGGTCATCGAGTAGCTGTCGGAGGACGCGTCGTACTCGACGTAGCCGCCGGCGGCCTGGCCCCGCAGCCACTCGGCCACATAGCGGGGGTCGGTGCTGGTGCGCCGGGCGAGTTCGTCGGCGTTGGCCGGCGCCGCCGCGAGTTCGCGGTACAGCCCGAGCCGGTCGCCGATGACGACGTTGCCCGCCGCCATCGTCGCCCCGAGGTCGCCGACGAAGCGGCCGAGGAACTCACCGAGTTTGTCTTGGTCGATAGCCATGTTGTCCTCCTGTGTTGGCGTGCCCGTTGATGTCGAGCGCCACCTTGGCCCCGCGCGCTGCAAATTCGTTGCAGCGCGATTGCAATGCGAGGGACGACGATGGCGGAGGGGGAAGGGGACAGCCATGCGTGCGATGGCGCCGCTCAGCGACGGCTATGTCGACCGGTCCGGCGTGAAGGTCCACTACGAGGTATTCGGCACGGGCGGACCGACGATCTTGCTGTTGCCGGCGTGGTCGCTCGTGCAGTCCCGGCGCTGGAAGATGCAGGTCCCGTACCTGGCCCGGCATCACCGCGTGATCACCTTCGACGGGCGGGGATGTGGTCTGTCAGACCGGCCGACCGAGCCGGCCGACTACGCAGATCATGAGTTCGCGGCGGACGCCGTCGCGGTGCTGGACGCCAGCGAGACCACCGCCGCGCTCATCGTCAGCGTCTCCAGGGGAGCCGGCTACGCACTCGACCTGGCCGGCTCCAATCCCGAGCGTGTGCTGGGTGCCATCTTCGTCTCGCCGACGGTGAGCCGCGACGATCTGATCCCGAACGCGGTGGCCTACTCGTGGAACGACGAGCTGGACACCGACGAGGGCTGGGCCAAATACAATCGGCACTACTGGGCACGGGACTGGCCGGGGTTCGCGGAGTTCTTCATGGCCCAGGCATTCAACGAACCGCATTCGACCAAGCAGCGCGAGGATTGCGTGCGGTGGGCCCTCGAGGACACGGACCCGCAGACAGTCACGGCGACCCAGATCGCGTTCTACCGCGCCTTAGGGGCCGACCTCCGTACTCGCACGGCAGGAGTGCGTTGCCCCTCGCTCGTCGTCCACGGCAGCAACGACCAGGTCGTCGGCATCAGCGGCGGCAGACGGTTGGCCGAAGCACTCGGTTGCGAGCTGGTGGTCTTCGAGGGGTCGGGGCACCTGCCGGACGTGCGCGAGCCGGTGCGGTTCAACCTGCTCGTCCACGACTTCGCCACCCGCCTCGCGCCCGCGCCGACCCGCGAGCGGCGCTGGACCCGGGCCCTCAACCGTCCGCCGCGGGTGCTGTACCTGTCCTCACCGATCGGACTCGGGCACGCTCGCCGCGACCTCGCGGTGGCGAGCGAGCTACGCACCCTGCGCCCGGAGGTCGAGGTCGACTGGCTCACCCAGCACCCGGTGACGGCCATGCTCGACCGGCATGGCGAGCGGGTCCATCCGGCCTGCGCGTGGCTGGCCAATGAGTCCGCGCACATCGAGGACGGGTGCACCGAGCACGACCTGCACGTGTTCCAGGCCTACCGGCGGATGGACGAGATTCTCTGCGCGAACTTCGGCGTACTGCACGACGTCCTGGCCGAACAGCACTACGACCTCGTCATCGGCGACGAGGCGTGGGAGACCGACTATTACCTGCACGAGAACCCGGAGTGCAAGCGCACCGGGTTCGTGTGGATGACCGACTTCGTCGGCTGGTTGCCGATGGCCTCCGGCGGCGCTGCCGAGGAACTGCTCACCGCCGACTACAACGCCGAGATGCTCGAACACATCGCCCGGTACCCGCGCATCAGAGACCGGGCACTGTTCGTGGGTGAGCTGGAGGACGTCGTCACCGAGCCGTTCGGCCCGGGGCTGCCCTCGATCCGCGACTGGACGCAGGCGCATTACGACTTCGTCGGCTACCTGTCCGGGGTCAGCACCGTCCCGGACGCCGACCGGGCCGGCGTACGCGCTGAACTGGGTTATCGAGACGACGAGCAGGTGTGTGTCGTCGCGGTCGGTGGCACCGGCGTCGGCGCGTCCCTGCTGGGCCGCGTCATCGGGGCCTACCCCGTGGTGCAGCACGCGCTGCCTGACCTTCGGATGGTGATCGTCGCCGGTCCGCGCATCGACCTGCGCGCCTTGCCGGCGCACCCCGGCCTCGACGTCCGCGCCTTCGTCCCCGACCTTTGGCGGCACCTCGCGGTGTGCGACGTGGCGGTGGTGCAGGGCGGTCTGACCACCACGATGGAGCTCGTGGCCAACCGCCGCCCGTTCGTTTATGTCCCGCTGCGTAACCACTTCGAGCAGCAGGTGCACGTCCGGCGCCGGCTCGAGCGCTACCGAGCCGGTCGCTGCGCCGACTACGCCGACCTGCACCCCGACGCCCTGGCCGAGCTGATCACCCAAGAGCTGGCCAACCCGGTGACCAGCGTGCCGGTGACCGGCGGCGGCGAGGCGCGCGCCGCCGCCCTCATCGCCGACCTCCTCTAACCGCTTTGCACCTTTCAGCGCCCCAAAACGGACCGGTTTGGGGCGCTGAAAGGTGCAAAGCGCGGGGGGTTAGCCGAGCGCGGCGCGGTGGGCGGCGCGGGCCTGCTCAGCGATGTCGGGCATCCTGTACTGCCGGGCCAGTGTGGCG
>JAOPWD010000452.1 GCA_025965875.1 Pseudonocardiales bacterium | reverse complement strand
GAGATGGTCACCGCGTTGGCGTTCAGGTTGTCGAAGGTGCCGGACAGGGCCTGAGGGGAGCTACCTGGGTACATCCCGCTGACAGAGCTCGTCTGGTTCACGGTGATGGCTGTCGTGGTGCCGGTGCTGCCGGACCCGGTGCCGGTACCGCCCTGGGTCCAGTAGGCGAGGGCGGTTGCGCCGCCGACGGCGATGATGCCGGCTGCGGCGATGGCGATGGTGAGTTTCTTGGACGGTCGGCGCATGAGAGTTCCCCCAGAAAAGTTGGCGATTGTCGCCTGAGAGGCGATTCCCCTCGTGCCGCAAGCTTCATCTGGCGCGGGGCTGAGGTGCAGCGGGCAAACGGCTTCTTTACGGCGCCGGTCGCTGGTGCTGCGGGGCCAAGCAATCAACCGTTCGCTGCGCGCGGTCGGCTATTCAGCGACCACGTGTCGGCCGTTCGGCCGTCGGGGAGTGGTGCCCCCGGCAGGACTCGAACCTGCGACCAATCGCTTAGAAGGCGACTGCTCTATCCACTGAGCTACGGGGGCCCACGGGCAGATTACCGGCGCGGGCGCCCTACCCGCGGTCTCTGACAACTTCCCGGGTGCTGTCCACATGCCCGACGTCTGTCCACAGATTGCGGTCCGGTCTGGCTCGGAGTCAGCCGATCCGGGTTCAGTGGAGCCATGCCCAGGGAGGGTGCACCGGATCAACCGGAACTAACGAGTAGGAGCAGGGCCATGAACGACACCTTCATGACGATTGTCGGCAACGTCGTCGACGCGCCGCGTATGCGGCTGACCAAGAGCGGTCACGCGGTCACCAATTTCCGGGTGGCCTCGACCTCTCGCCGCTTCGACCGCGAGCACCAGCGCTGGATCGACAACGCAACGCTGTTCGTCAACGTCACGTGCTGGCGGGCCATGGCCGAGAACGTCGCTTTCTCGGTGCACAAGGGGCAGCCGGTGGTCGTCACCGGCCGCTACTACTCCCGCGAGTACGAGCTCAACGAGACCGTGCGGGTCAGCTACGAACTCGAGGCCAACGCCGTCGGACACGACCTGACGCGAGGTACCAGCGAATTCCGCAAGGTGATCAGGCCGAGCGTGACCGTGAATGTCGAGGTCGACGACGACGGCATCCCCGCCGATCGCAGCGACGAGTGGCTGGATCTGGCCGAACAGGGTGTGCCCCTTGACGAGCCGGCGGCCGCCAGCGATGCCGACGAGCGGGCGCTTGCCTCCGTCAGCTGAGCGCGGTGTTGGGCCCTGCGGTCCGCGCCCACGGGGGTAGCGGGCCGCCGGGTTCGACACGACTGGGACACTGGAAGTGAGGGCCGATGAGCTGATCGTCGGCCGATGACTTCCTAGTACGGATCAAGGACTAATAGTGGCTCAGTTCATATACACGATGTACAAGGTGCGCAAGTCGTACGGCGACAAGGCGATTCTCGACGATGTCACCCTGTCGTTCCTGCCTGGCGCGAAGATTGGCGTGGTCGGGCCCAACGGTGCGGGTAAGTCGAGCGTGCTGAAGATCATGGCTGGCCTCGACCAGCCCTCCAACGGCGACGCGAATCTCGCCGCTGGCGCCTCGGTAGGCCTGTTGGAGCAGGAACCGCAGCTGGACGAGACCAAGACCGTCCGCGAGAACGTCGAGGACGCCGTGGCCGATCTACGTGGCGCGCTGGCCAGGTTCGAGGAGGTGTCCGCAGCCATGGGCGAGCCGGACGCTGACTTCGACGCATTGCTCGCCGAGCAGGGCGACCTGATGGAGAAGATCGAACACGCCGAAGGCTGGGATCTCGACAGCCGGATCGAGCAGGCGATGGACGCGCTGCGCTGCCCGCCGGGCGACGAGCCGGTCACCCACCTGTCCGGCGGTGAGCGGCGCCGCGTCGCATTGTGCAAGCTGTTGCTCGAGGCGCCTGACCTGCTGCTGCTCGACGAGCCCACGAACCACCTCGACGCCGAGAGTGTGCAGTGGCTCGAACAGCACCTGGCCAAGTACCCGGGCACTATCCTCGCCGTCACCCACGACCGGTACTTCCTCGACAACGTCGCGGAGTGGATCCTCGAACTCGACCGCGGCCGGGCCTATCCGTACGAGGGCAACTACTCCAGCTACCTGGAGAAGAAGGCCGAGCGACTCAAGGTCCAGGGCAAGAAGGACCAGAAGCTGGAGCGGCGGCTGCGCGACGAACTCGACTGGGTTCGACAGAACGCGAAGGGTCGCCAGACCAAGAGCAAGGCCCGACTGCAGCGCTACGAAGAGATGGCCTCCGAGGCCGAGAAAACGCGCAAGCTCGACTTCGAGGAGATCCAGATCCCGCCAGGCCCTCGCCTGGGCTCGATCGTGGTCGACACCAGCCACCTCGACAAGGGCTTCGACGGTCGCATGCTGATCAAGGACCTCTCCTTCACGCTGCCGCGCGGCGGCATCGTGGGCGTGATCGGTCCGAACGGTGTCGGCAAGACCACGCTGTTCAAGATGATCATTGGTCAGGAGCATCCCGACTCCGGCGAGATCAAGGTCGGCGAGACCGTCAAGGTCAGCTACGTCGACCAGAATCGCGGCGGTATCGACCCGAAGAAGAACGTGTGGGAGGTCGTCTCTGACGGCCTGGACTACATCAACGTCGGCCAGGTTGAGATGCCGTCGCGCGCCTACGTCTCCGCATTCGGGTTCAAGGGCCCCGACCAGCAGAAGGCCGCCGGCGTCCTCTCGGGTGGAGAGCGCAACCGGCTGAACCTCGCGCTCACCCTGAAGGAGGGTGGCAACCTGCTGCTGCTCGACGAGCCGACCAACGACCTCGACGTCGAGACACTCGGGTCCCTCGAGAACGCCTTGCTGGAGTTTCCAGGGTGTGCCGTGGTCATCAGCCACGATCGCTGGTTCCTCGACCGGGTGACCACACACATCCTGGCGTGGGAGGGGTCCGACGAGAACCCCGCGGGATGGTACTGGTTCGAGGGCAACTTCGATTCCTACGAGAAGAACAAGGTCGAACGCCTCGGGCCTGACGCGGCGCGTCCGCACGCCGTCACGTACCGCAAACTCACCCGCGACTGAGCACGGTGGCCCGGTTCGTGCACGAGGTGCACATGCGGTGGTCGGACATGGACGCCTATCGGCACATCAACAACACGGCCTACTTCGCCTACCTCGAGCAGGCCCGGGTCGCGATGTTCTTCGACCGGTCCCGCGACATCGACGACGGCTTCTCCAGCGGCACGATCATCTCGAGGCACGAGATCGACTACCGGCGGCCGGTCGTCTACCACCCCGATCCACTCCGGCTGGAGCTCTGGATCGGCCAGGTGCGCGGCGCCTCGTTCACCGTGCACTACGAGGTGTTCGACGGTGATGTTCTCGCCGCGCGAGCGGCAACCGATGTCGTCACCTTCAACTTCGCGATCGACCGCCCGCGGCGGCTCACCAGCGAGGAGCGCGACATCCTGGCCGGTTTCGCCGACGAACCGGCGTGAGTGGTCTCGACGCGCTCAGCCGCGGCGACCTGCTCGAACTTGCTCCCGTCCTGCGGCGCGCGGTGACCCTCGACGCAGCGGGCCTGGCGCGGCTGCGGGCCTCTGAGCATCAAGTCGCCGTGCTCGTGCGGCTGCCGTTCGGTGTCCTCGTCGCCCGGACCGTCGCCGTCGAACGCGCCGGAAACGTCTTCGACGTCACGGTGCGAGCGAGCGACATGCTCGCCTGGCTCGACGGTGAGGTAACCGTGGCGCCCGAGCCTCGCGACGCGGAATGGCGCACCAGCCTGCCACCGGCCAGCGGTTGGCGACGCATCGACACAGTCCCCGACGAGGTCGCCCGTGGCCTGGTCCGGGCCGGCGCGCAGACGCTCAAAGACGCCGCCGAACGCGCAGGCGTGCCTGGGGCGCAGCCGCGCGCCGAGGTGGCCGACGCACTGCTGGACTCGGTCGTGCTGACGGTGAGCGCCCCCGGTGGCGAGCTCGCCACACCGGTCACCCTGCGCGCGCTCAGCGCGCTGACCAGGATGGGTTTTCTGACCCGCGGCTCGCATGTCGCAGTCGACGTCGCGGGGCGATGGATCCGGCTCGCCGCCGAATTCGGCTCCGTCTACTCCGAGCGTCCCGGTCTCGGCCTCGCGCTGCGCTGAAATGTTTCGCGCGCGCCCGTAAGAGCAGGGTGGTTCGCCGGACACTTACCAGGTGACGGCACAAAGGCCGTCGAGCGAGGAGTTCACCGCGTGGACGACGGCGAGCGGCGGGCACTGCTAGACGCGTGGTTTCGCGCGTACGGCGACCGGGTGCTCGCATACCTCCTCCATCGGACCGATCCCCAGACCGCCCAGGATCTCGTGCAGGAGGTATTCGTGATCGCCTTCCGCAAGGCCGCTGCGGTCCCCGAGCCACCAGTCGGGTGGCTATTCGCGACCGCCCGGCGGCTGCTGGCGAACAAGAACCGAGGCCGACGCCGTCAGGACCAACTCGTGACCCGGCTGGCCGAGGACGCGGCACGTGCCACCGACCCGGACACTGCCGAGCTGAAGCTGGCGTTCGCCGGGACGCTCGCCGCGCTATCCGCGAACGACCGCGAGGTGCTGACGCTGAGCGGCTGGTACGGCCTGACCCCGGGCGAGGCGGCCGCCGCCCTCGACTGCTCCCCGTCGGCGTACGGGGTTCGGCTGCACCGAGCCCGGCAGCGCCTGGCCGGCTATCTCGAATCCGCCGGCTACCACGGCCCCAACCCGGCCGGGAAACTCTCGGAGGCACTGCGTGGCTGACGAACTGGACCGCTGGCTGGCGGCGGCCCGACCGCACACCACCGCTGATGACGGTTGGGCGAATTCGCCGGCCGGGAATCGAACCTTGTCGGCGATTCACCGCGTCAATCGAGATATGGCCCACCTGCCCCGGCGCGACTTCTGGATATACGCGCAACGGACCGTCCTGGTGGCCGCCGCCGCGGTCCTCGTGGTCGCCGTCGCGACGCCAGGTGGCTCCCACCCCGGCAAGACCGCCACCCCACCCAGCCTGGCGCACCCCGCGAACATGGCGCTGGTGGCCTACCACAGCTGCGCGGACATGCTCGCCGGCCTGCGCGCCCACACCGCGGCCAGCGTCGGCCCCTGGGGCTTGCTCGGGGGCAACGGGGGCGGCTATCGCAACGCCTTCGACGCGCAGGGCCCGGCTGCCGCCAGCAGCGCGCCTGTTCCGCTGGCGCCGGGTCAAGAAGCTGCCGCCCATTCGGCAACGAACGTCCACGAGGCGGGCGTGGACGAGCCGGACATCGTCAAGACCAACGGCGACCGCATTGTCACCGTGTCCGATGGCTCGTTGCGCGTCATCGACACCGCCACCAAGAAGGTCACCGGGTCCCTCAAGCTTCCGGGCGGGGGTGTGCAGCCCGCGGACCTGCTCGTCTCGGGCGACCGCGCGCTCGTGCTCCTGCAGTCCTTCCCGGATTACGCGGTTAAGCCGATGCTCCCCTCGGCTGGCGCTGGACCCGTTGTCATCGGCCCGACGCCGATCAAGTCGACGTACCTGCTGATCGATCTGTCCGGACCGCCGCGAGTTCTCGACTCGATCAGCCCCACCGGCCAGTACGTCGACGCGCGCATGGTCGGCTGGACGATCCGGCTCGTCGTGCGCAGCGGCCCCAATATCGCGTTCCCGAGCTACGACCAGGGAAAGCTCACCGGCGCCCAGCGCACTGCGCGCAACCAGGCCATCGTGCGCAAGGCTCCGCTCAGTGCCTGGCTGCCGACCTACGTCACCGCGGCAGGGCTCTCCCGGACGGTGCCGTGCGGGCAGGTTAGCCACCCGACCGATTACACGGGCACGTCAATGCTCACGATCTACACGATCGACTTGGCGCACGGCTTGAGTGACGTGTCGCCGGTGACTCTGGCCGCAGATGGCGACACGGTGTACGGGACGCAGGCCAGTCTCTACATCGCGAGCAATCCGGACTGGTGGGCCTGCTGCGTCGCGGACGGGCCCGCGATCGGGCCCGGGCCGGTGCCCAAGCGGCCTACCGAGAAGACCGAGATCCATCGCTTCGACGTCACCGGGCCGGGCGCACCCCACTACCTCGGCTCAGGCAGCGTGCCGGGCCGACTACTCAACCAATATTCACTCTCGGACTACGACGGATACCTGCGCGTCGCGACCACGACAAGCGCAGGGAGTGGCGCCACGCCATCCGGGGGTCTGGCCTCGTCCAGTTCGGTCTACGTGCTGGCCGCGGACACGCTCGCGGTGACCGGCCACGTCGGTGAACTCGGCCAAGGCGAACAGATCTACGCGGTGCGTTTCGTCGGCCCGCTCGGCTACGTGGTCACGTTCCGGCAGACGGATCCGCTCTACGTCCTCGACCTGCACGACCCGGCTGCCCCACGCGAAACCGGCGAACTGAAGCTGACCGGCTACTCGGCCTACCTGCACCCCGCCGGTGACGGCCGGCTGATCGGCGTCGGCCAGGAGGCGAACAGCCAGGGCCGCGTCGCCGGCCTGCAGGTCTCGTTGTTCGACGTGAGCGACACGTCGGCGCCGCACCGTCTCGCGCAGGTGGTCCGCAGCGATGCACCCGGCGAGGGGCAGCTTGATCCGCACGCGTTCCTGTACTGGCCGGCCACCGGTGTCGTCGTCGTGCCGATCCAGTCCTGGTCCGGGTCGGTGGGCGGCAAGGTGCTCGTGCTGAAGGTCAGCGAGACCGGTCTGGCCACCCTCGGCCTGATCAGCCACCCGGCCGGCCAGAGGACCGCTCCGGATTACCAAGGCGGAATTCAGCGCAGCATGGTCATCGGCGACAGCATCTGGACGCTGTCCACGGCCGGCGTCAAGGTGAGCGCTATGTCCACGCTGGCCGACCAAGCCTGGATCCCGTTCGGCTAACCGGGGAGCTGCGCCAGTTTGATCTTCCTGCACCTGCACCGCCATAGGTAGCCCTGGCGCAGGAAGATCAGTCACGACAGATCGCCGTTGGGTCAGCCCCGCAGCCAGACCGCCGTGTTCGCAGGCAGCGTGCCGTCGGTCAACGGACCGGACGCGAGCAGCACCTCGCCAGCCGGCATGGGCACGGACGCCGAGCCGGCGTTGAGTACGACCGTCATGCCACCGCGCCGGTAGGCCAGGCAATCCTCCGCTGCGTCCAGCCAGCTGAAGGCGCCCTCGCGCAGGTCCACTTCGGCCCGCCGCACCGCCAGCGCCTGCCGATACAGCGACAGCGTCGAATCGGGGTCGCCGTCCTGCGCGGTCACCGCCAGCGGGCCCCACTCCGGCGGCATCGGCAGCCAGCTCGTATCCGAGGAGCTGAACCCGAACGGCGGCGTCGTACCGGACCACGGCAGCGGCACCCGCTCGCCGTCGCGCCCGCGCTCGGTGTGCCCGGTACGTTCCCAGGTCGGGTCCTGGAGCGCGTCGTC
>JAOPWD010000443.1 GCA_025965875.1 Pseudonocardiales bacterium | reverse complement strand
GTCGGGTGCTCGTGGCTGATCAGCTCGCCACCGGACAGCAGCACCGGCCCCACGGCTTTGTTGGCCGCCGACGGCGCGGACGGCGACGCGGTGGCCGGCGTCAGCGGGCTGGGGGAGACCGCGGCGGATGGCGGTGCCGGGGCGAGCGCGATGGCGGGCAGCCGTTCGTCGACGCGGTGATCGACCCAGAGCTTCCAGGGCTGGAACCAGACCAGCCCGGCCGTGAACAGCCCCGCCGCCGCGGCGCCGACTGGGATGACGACGCGCCGCAATCGCATGGGCAAACCGTAACGGCGTTCTGCTCGCCAGGCCCCCGTAGCGCGACTTACAGACCGCTTACGGGCGGGCACCCGCGCGGCTACTGGACGGTAGGTGAGAGGCACGGCGGGCAGGGCGGCAACCGACGGTAACGTAACCGTAAGTACGCCCTCATAAACCGACGGTAACTTTGACCGTGGATCTGTTCGGCTAGCGACGGAGGCTCCAGACATGACTGCCCTCGAATCCGCTGACACCGCAGCGGGCGTCCAGGCGCGACTGCTGTACGAACTCGAACCGGTTGTCGCCGAGAATCTCGAGCGCCATCTGAGCATCGCCAAGGAGTGGCACCCGCACGACTACGTCCCGTGGAGCCGCGGCCGCGACTTCGCCTTCCTCGGCGGTGAGGACTGGTCGCCGGAGGATTCCCCGCTCGACCCCGTCGCCCGCATCGCGATGGTCGTCAACCTGATGACCGAGGACAACCTGCCCTCGTATCATCGCGAGATTGCGACCCGCTTCGGCCGCGACGGTGCGTGGGGGCAGTGGGTCGGCCGCTGGACCGCCGAGGAGGGTCGGCACGCCATCGCGATCCGTGACTACCTCGTGACCACGCGCGGTGCCGACCCGGTCGAGGTCGAGCGGCTGCGCATGCAGCACATGACGGCCGGCTACGACTCCGGGGACAAGACCATGCTGCAGGCGCTTGCCTACGTGTCCTTCCAGGAGCTCGCCACCCGCGTGTCACACCGCAACACCGGCGCCGCGACTGGCTGCCCGATCGCTGAGCAATTGTTGGCCCGCGTCGCTACCGACGAGAACCTGCACATGGTGTTCTATCGCAACCTCGGCGCCGCGGCACTTGATCGCGATCCGGACGCGATGCTGAGCGCGATCCGCGACGAGGTGGTCGGCTTCCAGATGCCCGGCGCGGGCATGCCTGACTTCACCCGCAACTCGGTGGCGATCGCCAAGGCCGGCATCTACGACCTGCGCCTGCATCACGACGAGGTGATCATGCCGGTGCTGAAGTACTGGAAGGTGTTCACTCGCGAGGATCTCGGGCCGCAGGGGGAGCAGGCGCGTACCGAGCTGGCCGAGTTCCTGGTGGGCCTCGATGCGCAGGCGAACAGATTCATCGAACAGCGCGACCGGCTACGCGCCCGCCAAGCCGCCCATTCCTCCGTCGAGTGACGGATCCACATGATCAGAGACGGCGAAATCCGCGTCTCTGATCATCGCGATACGTCACTCAACGCTATGGGGCCGCCGACGGACAATCAGTCGTGATAGGGCGCCTTACCGATCGGGATGTCACCGGCCGCGCCGAAGGTCTTGGTGGCTGCTCCGCGGACGTACCAGGCATGCGTCGAGGGGCGGTACAGCGCTAGATCTGCCTTGCCGTCGCCGGTGAAGTCGCCGGTGACCGGGATGTCGCCTGCCGTGCCGTAGATGACGCCCGCATGGCCGCTCAGGTAGAACGTGTGGGTCGAGGGCCGGTAGACGGCGAGGTCGGTCGTGCCGTTGCCGTCGTAGTCCGCGGGCATCGGGATGTCGCCCTTGACGCCGTACTGCACCGAGCTCCCGCCAGGGAAGTACCACCGTCCATTCGACGGGCGGAACACGGCGATGGTGTCGGCGTAGTGGTTGGCTGCGCTACCGGTGTAGTGCCCGGGCACCGGGATGTCCCCGCGGAGCCCGAAGGTCACCGTCGATGCAACGCCGCCCGTCGGTTTGGCTTGATACCAGGTGCTGGTGGAGGGCCGGTAAACGGCGAGCACGGTCGGCTGGTCCACCCCCGCGTACTGGGCCTGCACCGGCAGGTCGCCGCGCAGGCCGAAGGTCACCTGCTTGGCGATGGCGCCGGTCGGGCCGGCCAAGTACCAGGTTGCCGTGGACGGGCGGAACACGCCGGCATGCGCGAAGCCGTCGCCGTCGGTCGTGATCACCGGCAGATCGCCGGACGCGCCCTTGACGAACTCCGTGGGGTAGCCGTCGTCGATTGCCCACCGACCGGCGTGGAACGTGACCCGGGTGCTGGTCTGCAGGAACTGGAAGTCGTGGGGTGTGCGCAACTGACGAGCGGTCGCAAGCTCCAGGCCGGGGTAGTAGTACTTGCCGAGGATGACGTTGTACTTGTTACCGGTGTTCGCCTCGTTGCACGCCTGTGAGCCGTACTGGCTGAGCTGGGTTCCCTTGGCGAAGGCCCCGCACGTTTCCGTGGCCGAATTCAGGAACTCGCGATAGGACGCTTCCAGAATCGCGCCGCCGTTGCGAGCAGCGACCGGCCAGCTGGCGTGGACGGCCGCGGTGGTGCGGGCCGCCGCAGTATTGGCCTTGTACACCTGGAAGTCCTGATCGTCGGTGACGTCGAAGCAGCTCGTCGCGTCACCGTTGAGGTAGCCGCCGAAGTGCGTCACCCAGTACCAGGCATAGGACTTCACCGCCACGGCGCCGGCCTTGAGCGCGTCGCCGTCCCAGGTCGCCGGCCATTCGTTGGGCAGGACGTTGTCGACGTAGGTCTGGAACGGGACCGGTTGTATCTGGACTGTCGTGTCCGAGGTGCGGATGAGCACCTTGATCGTGGCCGGCGGAGTTGCCTGCGAGGAATATCCCGAGCAGGAGGACTGCGGCGGTGACGCCGGCCTGCACGTCACGCCAGCCAACTCGCAATCGCCGGCCACCGCAGTGACTTCGCCAGGCCGCAGACCGCCAGGGCGAGTGATCGGCGTGGGGGCAGGACTCCCCGGCTCAGCGACCGCAGCCTGCGTGGTGCCGGCTGCCATCAGCGCCAGGCCCGCCAGAACGAGGGCACAGCGGTAGGCGATCGAGCGGGGATGACGCATCTTGTTCCTTTCGCGAGACACGCGCAGGGCGACGTGTCCTCAGCCGGGGGCGGCTGAACTGGTTACGCCGTGTGGGGACCGGGTCCGCCATCGACGGCCGAGCATCGACCAGGACGCTATCTCACCGTGCTGTGGCCGAGTCCGAACGACGGCGACCCGGCAGACTGCTGGAGTGAGCTCTGCACAAGCCAATCCCCGCTCAGTTGGCGACAGAGGCAAGGCGGCGCATCCCGCTGCGCACAGTGGGGGTGCGTTCGGGCTCGCCCTGGGTGCGCTGGGCGTCGTTTTCGGCGACATCGGAACCAGCCCGCTCTACGCGCTACAGACCGTGTTCTCCATCGACGGCGGCGTGGTGAAGCCGACCCCGTCGGATGTTTACGGCGTCATCTCGCTGGTGTTCTGGTCGATCCTGCTGATCGTCTCGGTGAAGTACGTCGCGTTCATCTTGCGCGCGGACAACGACGGCGAGGGCGGCATCATGGCGATGGCGGCGTTGATCCGCGAGCGTGTCAGCGCCGGGAGGCTGGTGTCGGTCGCCATGGTGCTCGGCGTGGTCGGCGCCTCCTTGTTCTTCGGCGACAGCGTGATCACCCCGGCCATCTCGGTGTTGTCGGCGGTCGAGGGCATCAAGGTCGCCTCACCCGGCGTCAACCATCTCGTGCTGCCGATCAGTGTTGCGATCCTCACCGTGCTGTTCGCGGTGCAGCGTTACGGGAGCCAGAAGGTGGGCCGGTTCTTCGGACCGGTGATGGTGCTCTGGTTCGTGACGCTCGCGGTGATGGGCGTGCCGAAGATCGCTCAGCATCCTGACATCCTGCGGGCCTTGTCACCCACCTACATAGTCACGTTCATCGCGGACCATCCTTACATCGCGTTCGTGGCCATGGGTGCGGTGGTGCTGGCGATCACTGGCGCGGAGGCGCTGTACGCGGACATGGGGCACTTCGGTCGGCCGCCGATCCGCCGCGCCTGGTTCGCTGTCGTCTTCCCGGCGCTGACGCTGAACTACCTCGGGCAGGGAGCACTGATCCTGCACGATCCAAGATCCGTCTCCAACCCGTTCTTCAGGATGGTGCCGAATTGGGGACGGGTGCCGATGGTCGTGCTGGCCACGCTGGCGACTGTCATCGCATCGCAGGCCGTTATCTCGGGCGCATTCTCGGTCACGCGCCAGGCGATACGCCTTGGCTTCTTGCCGCACCTCACGGTCCGGCAGACCTCCAAGGAGGAGGGCGGCCAGATCTATGTGCCGGCCGTGAACTGGCTGCTGTTCGGCGGCGTGCTGATCTTGATTTTCTCGTTCGGCTCGTCGAGCCGGCTCGCCACCGCCTACGGACTCGCAGTCACCGGGACGTTCGTGTTGACCACGACGCTGTTCCTTATCCTCGCCGGGGCAGGCTGGCACTGGCCGCGCTGGCGACTGGTGGTGGTGGCGGTCGTATTCGGTGGGGTCGAACTGACGTTCCTCACGGCCAACCTGACCAAGGTGGTGCGCGGCGGGTGGCTGCCCCTGCTCATCGGCGCCCTGGTCGTCACGGTCATGCTCACCTGGCAGCGCGGGCGCCAGCTGATCACCGCGCGACGTCTCGAGCTGGAGGGTCCGCTGGATGATTTCGTCGAGCAGTTGCGGGCAGATCCGGTGACCCGAGTGCCCGGCACGGCGGTGTTCCCGCATCCGACGAAGGCGACGGTCCCGCTGGCGCTTCGCGCCAACGTGGAGTTCAACCACGTGCTGCACGAGCACGTCGTCATCGTGTCGGTGGTTTCGGAGAACGTCCCGCACGTCCCGCGCAGCGAGCGGCTATCCGTCGACTCGCTGGGCTATTCCGACGATGGCGTCGTGCATGTCGCTGCTCGGTTCGGCTTCCAGGACGACCAGGACATCCCCCGGGTGCTGGCTGACGCGTTCATGCTCACACCGGAACTCGAGGTCGATCCGGACACGTCGTTCTACTTCTTGTCCAGCATCACCATCGAGCTCGGGTCACGTGGCGGCATGATGACGTGGCGCAAGCGGCTGTTCATCGCCCTGTCACACAATGCCGCCAGCCCGGCCGACTACTTCCGACTCCCCGTGGACCGAACGGTTGTCATGGGATCGCGGGTCGACCTGTAGCTGCGGCACCACGCTCGTCGAGCCGTCGTGCCCGATCGCAGGCCGCTCACTTTGGGGGCAGGGACTGGGCGTAGGCCAAACCCCGGTTAACCCACGCCGCGAGCTCGTCATCCGTCATCGATGCGTCGGCATCGACGCGGAGCCAGCCATTCATCTCGCGCCCGCGCATCTCGAAACGTCGCACGCGCGGCTTGTCGAGCAGTTCCTCGGTCTGTGCAGGCTCAACGCGCAGGAGCAGTCCGCCCTGGCCGCTCGCGCTGACCGCCATGTTTCCGTTGACCAGGAATGCGAGTCCTCCGAACATGCGCTTCTCGCTCAACCCGTCTGCGTGTTGCATGACCTCGCGCACGCGGTCGGCGAGCTCGTCGTCATAGGCCATGCGATGAGTATCCCGTTCGCCCCTGCCCCATCACGCGGACCGGGTCACCGACCAGGTCTGGTCGTCCGATGTGCACGTGCGTGCGGCGAGGGTGTCGGTGTAGGTGATCGTCTCCCGGAACGAGCCGGCGGCCCTCGGCGCATTGTTCTGGCCCGCGCCGTGGAAGGTGCCCGTGAAGGAGTAGGTGAACCTGGCCGGGAATCCGGCGAACACTCCAGTTCGAGTCTTCGCTGCGCTGAACGAGCCATCGGCCTTGGCTGCCGCTGAAGCGATCGCGAGTTGGTCGAACGCGTTCGCCCCACCTGGCGTGCAGGACAACCCGACCGCCGGGATGGACATGTTCTGCACACTCGCCCGGTCAGTCGACACGTCGAAGCTCAGCGGGCGGCCTTGCGATGTCAGCCCCGAGTAGCTGCCCGGCTCCGGCAGAGACGTCGGCTGGGTCTGGTGCGCATCCAAGGTCCCGGACCAGGTCTGGTCGTCCGAGGTGCACGTGCGTGCGGCGGCAGCGTCGGTGTACGTGATCGTCTCCCGGAACGAGCCCGCGGCCTTCAGCGCACCGCCCGGGCCTGCGCCCTGGAAATTGCCCGTGATCGAGTAGCTGAACTTGGCCGGGAAGCCGGCGAACGCTCCGGCCTGATTTGTCGTCGCGCTGAACGAGCCATCGGCCGTGACCGTCGCCGAAGCTCCCGCGAGATGGTCGAACGCGTTCGCGCCGCCTGGGGTGCACGACAGCCCGACGGTCGGGATGGAGATGTCCTGGATGCTCGCGCTGACATCCGACACGTAGAAACTGAGAGGGCGGCCCTAAGACGTCAGCCCCGAATAGCTGCCGGGGGGCGGCAGAAAGGTCGGCTGGACCGGTGTCGACGTGCCAGACGCCGACGGCAGGGAGCCAGAGGAACCTGCCGAG
>JAOPWD010000424.1 GCA_025965875.1 Pseudonocardiales bacterium | reverse complement strand
GCGTCCACCGGGTCAGCCGCATCACTCACACCTCGAGCCCGTCGCGCACGACCGTGTGCCCCGTCGGCCACTGCTCGATGCCCGCCGTCACCGGCAAGGCGAGCGCCGGACCCGTGTACGTCTCAGGGTGAAGGTCGTTGTCGATCATCCGGGTCACCTGTCCAGGCAGCAGTTGCCAGCCGCCGTTTTCGTAGAACGGCACCACGTCAGGACCGCAGGTCAGGAACCCGAACGGCAGCGCCAGGCCCTGCAGCGCAGTGGCGCACTCGGTCAGCAGTTGCAGACCGACCCCGGACCCCCGGAAGTCGGGGTCAACACCCACCAGCCCGGCGTCGCCGACCAGCACGCTCGCGGCACCATCGTCGATCCGCAACTGCCGACGCAGGAATCCAAGATGCGCGACGGGCCGAGCGCCGTCGTACCCGATGACCCGCGCTTCGGGGATCGCACCCGACCAGCTGCGTCCGTCCCTGAAGGTCTTGTCATGCATCGGATAGACGCGCAGCAGCAGGCCGCTGAGCGAATCGTGGTCGGCCGTCGACAGGTCCGCCTCCCAGCGCAGCGTCCAGATCAGGTTGGGCACAGCTCTAGCCAACCAGCACACCCGGGTGTCCGCGTCGTCGCCTAGGGTCGAAATGTGTTCACGGTGACCCGTCGCGAGCAGGTGCGCACGCAACTGCTCCAACGAGCCCGCGATGACGAGCGCATCGTCTACGCCGAACTCGGTGCGGTACACCACTTCAACCTGCGGGCCGGCGCTGCCACCTACCGCGCGTTCCTCCTCGGCGAACTCCTCGAGATCGACCTGGCGTTCACCCCGGCCGCCGAGTTCGGTCCACTCGGAAACGGGGCCTTCGACGTTGTCTTCAGCGATCCGGCACCGCGGCAGCCCAGGTCCGACGACGCCGACCACCTGATCGGCCTAGCCTGGCACCACGTCCTGCACGCCCGGATCTTCATCGAGCGCGGCGCCCCGTGGCAGGCCGAGTACTGGATCAGCGCGATCCGCGACGAGACCCTCGCGCTGGCCTCTCTGCGGCTGGGCTTGCCCGCCGCATACGCCAAGGGCTCGGACAAGCTGCCGGCCGACATCACCACGCCCGTCCAAGACGCTCTCGTCCGCAGCCTCGACGCGGCCGAACTCTCCCGCGCCCTGCAAGCAGCAACGCGGGCCCTCATCGGCGAACTGCGCGAAACTGGTTCCGCAGTCGCCGACCGACTGACCCGGCCGCTGCTCGCCCTGGCAGCCCGACAATGGGAAGGCGCACCGTAGATGCCACCAACCCTGAGGTTCACCACCGTCAACATCGGCGCCCCCGATCCGCACCTGCTCGGGCGCTTCTATCAGCAACTCCTCGGCGGGGAGTTGACGGCCGACGAGCCGGACTGGGTCGTGCTGCGGCCGCCGAATGGGGGAGTCGGAATCGCGTTCCAGACCGAGACGGACTACACCCGTCCGGTGTGGCCCGCCGAGCCGGACGACCAGCAGATGATGATGCATCTCGAGATCGGGGTGGACGATCTCGAGAGCGCCACCGCGCTCGCCACCGCGGCCGGTGCCACCGTTGCCGACTACCAGCCACAGGACGACGTCCGCGTCTGCCTCGATCCGGCCGGGCACCCGTTCTGCCTCTGGCTGGACCAGTGACCGCACCCCACTACGTGTGAGTCGCGAACTTCTGATCTGGGTCAAGGACGGCTCCTCAGCGGTTTGGCGCCCGCCTGGTGGGGCGACGAGGTCCCGCGACGAGACCTGGTGCGTGGATCCGTAGTCGGGTCCGACGCCCGTCTTGGCGGGAGTCCGTATTTGACAGTGTCATCTGACAGTGTCATATTCGAAGGCATGGAGCTGACGATCGGTGAACTGGCCGCCACGGCCGCGGCGGCAGTGGCCGCTGCTGACGTGCGCGGCGCTAACCGGCGCGTCACCGATCTGCCCGACGAACGCACGATCCGCTGGTACTCGACCATCGGCCTGCTCGACCGGCCGACCGGTAACCGGGGACGAACCGCGCTCTACGGCGAGCGGCACGTCCTGCAGTTGGTCGCGATCAAGCGTCGCCAGGCCGAGGGCCGGACGCTGGCCGAGATCCAGGCGGAGCTCGTCGGTGCGACGGACCGCACGCTGCGCCGGATCGCGGACGTGCCGCCGGCTACCGACGTCGTGGCGACACCGAAGCGGGCGATGTCGACGGACGGCCGGCAGTTCTGGCGCGAGCGACCAGCCGCTGCGCAGCCGGCGCAGGTGCTGACCGGGCTGGACCTCGGCGACGGGGTCGTCCTCATGTTGCCGGCCCAGCCGCGGCAGGCCGAAGTCGAATCAATCCGAGCCGCGGCGCAACCGCTGCTCGACCTGCTGGCCGAGCGCCGGCTTACCCGAGGGAGCACACCATGACGATCCACGTCACCGAGCTCGGCGAGTACATCGCGGACGAACCGCGCGGCACCGGCTGCCTGAGCACCGAGCGCGGCAACCTGCCATTGCACAAGCTCGACGTGCGCGCCGCCGTCACCGGCCTCGTTGCTCGCACCGAACTGATCCAGGGTTTCCGCAACCCTTACGACGTGCCGCTCGAGGCGACGTACATATTCCCGCTGCCCGACCGGGCCGCGCTCACCGCAATGACGTTGACCGCCGACGGACGCACCATCGTGGCCGATCTGCAGGAGCGTGCGAAGGCACGGCAGGCCTACGACGAAGCCATCGCCCAGGGGCGGCGCGCCTCGATCGCCGAGGAGGAGCGGCCGGACGTCTTCACGATGCGGGTCGGCAACATCGCGCCGGGCGAGCAGGTCGAGGTCTCGCTTACCGTCATCGGCCCACTGCCGTTCGAGGACGGCGAGGCCACCTTCCGCTTCCCCCTGGTCGTCGCGCCGCGCTACATCCCCGGCCGACCGCTGCCCGGCGAGCAGGCCGGCGACGGCTACGCGCCGGACACCGACAGCACACCCGACGCATCGCGCATCACGCCGCCGGTGCTGTTGCCGGGGTTCCCGAACCCGGTCGCGCTGTCCATCGAGGTCGCGATCGACGCGGCCGGCCTGCCGCTCGGCGACGTGCGCTCCAGCCTGCACACGGCGACGGCCGAGAACGGGACGATCCGCGTGCAGCCCGGCGAGCGCGTGGACCGCGACTTCATCCTGCGGCTGCCCTACGGCGACGCTGCATTGCCGGCGGCGGCGCTCACGGCCGTCTCTGACGGTGAGGGGGACGAGGGCACGTTCCAGCTCACTGTCGTGCCGCCGCCGGCAAGCGCCGGCACGCGAGGCAAGGACGTCGTCCTGCTGCTCGACCGGTCGGGCAGCATGCAGGGCTGGAAGATGGTCGCGGCGCGGCGGGCGGCAGCTCGGATCGTCGACACGCTCGGCGCCGCCGACCGCTTCGCGGTGCTCACCTTCGACGACCGGAGCGAGCACCCCGCGGACCTTCCGCACGGCCTGGTCGCCGCCACCGATCGGCACCGCTACCGCGCGGTCGAGCACCTGAGCCGCGCCGACGCACGGGGCGGCACGGTCCTGCTCGAGCCGCTCACGCAGGGGCTGAACCTGTTGACCGCGGGCGAGTCCGGCCGCGACCGGGTGCTCGTCCTGATCACCGACGGCCAGGTCGGCAACGAGGACCAGATTCTCGAGGCGACGGCTCCGCTGCTCCGGGGCGTCCGGGTGCACACGGTCGGGATCGACCAGGCGGTCAACGCCGGCTTCCTGGGCCGGCTCGCCGTTGCGGGTGGCGGGCGGTGCGAGCTGGTCGAAAGCGAGGATCGGCTCGACACCGCGATGGACTCGATCCACCGCAGGATCACGGCACCGCTGGTCACCCGGCTACGCCTGGCCGGCGACGGCGTGATCGACGACACCGTGAGCCCGACCCGGCTGTCGGACTTGTTCACCGGCGTGCCGCTGGTGATCCGGGGCCGCTACCGCGGTGCCGCACCCACGTTGACGCTGAGCGGGTCGACGCGTGACGGCACGGCCTGGGAGGCGAGGGCCGAACCGGCCGCGGCCGAGGACCGCATGGTGGCACAACTCTGGGCCCGCGCCACGCTGCGCGATCTCGAGGACGCCTATGCCGGCGACCCATACGCGAGCGAAGCGCTCGAGCAGCGCATCGTCGCGACCTCGCTGCGTTTTGGCGTGCTGTGCCGGTTCACCGCGTTCGTTGCCCTCGACTCCCGCGTCGTCAACGAGCACGGCGAGTTGCACCAGGTCATCCAGCCGGTCGAGCTGCCCGCCGGTTGGGCGCCGCATTCGCCCATGCCAGCACAGTTCGGGGCCGTGCCGATGGCGGCAAGTGCCGCGATGGACACCTCCGGTGGGCTGGCGCCCCGGTCAATGCATCTCGCAGGTGGGGGAGCATCGCCGGCTGTGCGACGGCCGAAGCCCAGACTGGGCCGGCCGGCGCTGGACGACTCGATGCAGCACAGCGACTCCGAACTGGCCGCGGCCCGCACGCAGGCGGCCGAGGAGGCCCGCCGACTGGAGCAGCCGGCCGCATCGGAGCTCGCGCGGCGGGACACGCTCGACGACCTCGCGAGCCGGCTCGACGCGCTCGTGCGTCACCTCGAATCCCGCGGCGTGGATGCCAGCCCGCTGCGCTCGATCATCGAGATGCTGCGCGACGACACCGTCTCCTCCGCGGACCGCTGGGAGCAGGCCCGTCGCGCGCTCACCGACTTCGCCCAGGCCGCCGCCTCGGCAAGCCCATCGACGCAGCGCCAGTTCTGGAAGCGTCGCTGACACCAGGATCCTGTGATGGTTGTGGCGTGATACGCCGGGGCCTACGTTGATCAGGTTGGCCACTGCCCAGCCCGGGCTCGGATGGCTGTGAGAGACGTCCGGAAGGAATCCTCCGATGCGCGTTACGCGTCTGCTACGCCCGCGTCCGCTGGCCGTCGCCGGGGTCGCCGCCCTGTCGGTCCTCGCCGTTGTTGGCCTGCCGGCCTCGGCCTCCACTCCGGGCGCCGACATCCGCGTGACCAACGACAACGGCGCGAACGGGGGCTACGTCTCGAACTACAACCTGAACAACCCTCGCTCCCCGGTCGCCAAGGACCCAACGCTCGCCGAGTGCTCGCGGTCGCGTGGCCGGCAGAACGAGCCGTCGGTCGCGCTGGATCCCCGCAACCCCAACGTCATAGTCGGCAGTTCGAACGACTACTGCGGCGTCTACAACGACAGTGCGGACGCGGACGGTGCGCCCATCGCGTCCGGACCCATCTGGCTCGGCTACTACCGCTCGGTCAACAGCGGTGCGTCCTTCCAGTCCTCGTTGGTGCCCGGATACCCCGGTGACAACACCCCCTACGCCAGCCGCGCGAAGATCCGCACCGCCAGTTCTGGTGACCCGGTCCTGGCGTGGGACGCGCAGGGTCGCCTGTTCGCAGGCTCAGAGAGTTCCGCGGATGCCAACGGCACACCGAAGGGCTTCGGCGACGTCTACGTGGCCAGCTACGTGAACCCGGGCGGCCCGAGCGCTGCGACGGTCAACGACGGCAAGGAGTTCGCCCGCTCGGTGATCGTGGCCAAGGGCTCCTCGGCACCGACCACGGGCAAGTTCAACGACAAGACCGCTATCGAGGCCGACCGCACATCCTCAGCCTGCAGCGGCAACGTCTACTTTGCATATTCGCGGTTCACCGGCAACGGCGGGGTCGCGATCTACCTGTCCCGATCGACCGACCACGGCGCGACGTTCTCCGCGCCGATGAAGGTCAGTGCGGGCGTGCACGACGTGCAGTTCCCCGACATCTCGGTGACCAGCAACGGCCACGTCTACATCACATATCGGCAGTTCGAGGCCCAGGGGCAACAGATTGACGCCGTTGACGTCGTCAAGTCCGTCGACTGCGGCCGGAGCTTCGCCAGCCCTCGGGCGCTGACGACCTTCAGCGCGATGGGCGTTACCGACCTGGCAACTGACGGCAGCCAAGCTCGCGACTGCGGTGACGCCCCCCCATGCCAGTCCGGGTACACCTTCTTCCGTGCCGACACCGGCCCGCGGTCGACAGCCGACCAGGCGGCGGCCACTGAGATCGTGCACGTGGCCTACGAGGCCATCGTGCCTGGCAGCGAGGTGCCGACGGGGACGACGTTCGGCTGGGCCGACCAGAGCGGCGCCGGTGGCCAGTCGGCCATCTATTACCTGAGCTTCAATGGCGCCACGGGCGTGGTCTCGACACCGGCCCGGATCGCGTCAGCGCCGGCGAGCCAGCAACTGTTCCCGGACCTCAGTGTCGACGCGGGAGTTGTCCACGCTCTGTGGTGGGACAGCCGCAACGACGTGAACAACGACGCCTCGTCGTTCCGCCAGCGCCCAGTGGGCAATGACGCTGCCGGCAACTCGGCGCCAGCCCTCGATGTGTACGCAGCGACCCGGCCGGCGGTCGGGGGTTCCTGGGCGACTGCCACGCGGATGTCGGACGTGACGACCAATCCGAACTACGAGCAGTTTGGTGGTCGTACCGTGCCGTTCGCCGGCGACTACCTGTGGATCGACTCGAAGGGCGGAGTCACCTACGGGGTCTGGACCGACTGGCGCGACACCGTGCCCGGTGTCGACCAACGCGAGACCACGCAGGACGAGACGGGCGCCGACGTGCTGCAATGCCGCACGGTGCGTCCCGACGGTGTCGTCACTGGTGATACCTGCCCACGGAACGGCGGCCTCGATCAGAACATCTACGGCGATCTCGCGCCATAAGCGTTATCCGGCGGCACTCAGCGGCCCGTGGTGCCGTCGATGAGTTCCCGGAGCAGGTCTGCGTGGCCGTTGTGCCGGGAGTACTCGTGGATCATGTGCACGTAGACCATGCGAAGTGAGAAGTCGTCGCCGTTGACGTCGAACGTGTCGTCGAAGGCCATGTCTGCGACCGCGGCGTCCGCACTGCGCCACTCGTCCTGAAGTCGCTGGAAATCACCGGGGGCATCGGCGGCGCTCAGCTCGTTGAAGTCGGCGTCCTTGCCGCGAGCCGCGTCATACATCGGTCCGACCGGCTGGCCGGCTGCGCGTTGCCGGAACCAGATCCGCTCGACCTTGGCCAGATGCCGCACCAGGCCGAGCAGACTCAGGTTCGACGGCGGGATGGGGCGCTGCGCCAACTGCTCGCCCGTCAGGCCGGCACAGATGTTGAGCAGCGTGGCGCGCTGCCAGTTCAGAAAGGCTTCGAGAATGGGCCGGTCATCGCCGACGAGTGGTCCGTCGGTCAGGGCCGGCGTCGGTGCAGTCCACGTCATGGCCCGATCGTCCCAGGCGGCGACGCGCACTCCGCCGGGACCTTGGTGCAGATCGGCGGCCAGGCCCGCTGATCTGCAACAAGATCACCCGGGGGGATGGCTAGTCGTCGTCCTCCTCGTCCACGGTCGAGGCGATGTAGACGGCCCTGTTGCCGGCGGGCTGGATGAGCACGACCGCGTCGTGACAGTGCTTCGGCACCAGGATGTGGTC
>JAOPWD010000389.1 GCA_025965875.1 Pseudonocardiales bacterium | reverse complement strand
CAACGTAGGACCGCCGGATGCGGGCGTCACTTGGACTTTGGTCCTAGTACCCGCCGCCCTGACCACGATCCGGGGGGTGATCTGGTCAGGGGGCGGGACACCAGAGGCAGGGTCGGTCAGCCGGTCGGAATGGGGACTCCGTAGGTCGCCAGCCAGTCCTGCACGACCTTGAGGTCGATGCGCTGCAGCCCATCGAGATAACGGCAGTTGTCGGTGTAGCCGTAGCTGGTCACGGTAACGACGTAGCCGCCGAGGAAGCTCGGTCCGCCGGAATCTCCGAAGCAGGTGCCGCCGGTACCCCGGGTGTCGTTGATGTTTCCGTTGGTCTGCAGGATCTGGGCACTGAGCTTCTGTCCGGGTTCCTGGGCCACCCGCCGGATCAGCGGGTAGGTCTCGGGTGTCGGCTTCTGCGGTCCGGAGTCAGGCTTGCGTACCTCTGTGCCGTATCCCACCGTGGTGAACAGCGTCTTGTTGAGGACGGGCTGCGCGAAGGCGTTCAGGTAGTTGAGCGGGGCGATCCTGGCCGCGGCGATGTTGGTCACCGGACGGTCGAGGACGATAACGCCCACGTCGTTCCAGTTGGCCAGGTCGGTGAAATTCGAGTAATTCGGGTGCGCGTGCGCGGTCCCGGCGCGGAAGCCAGCGCCTTCGATCTCCGCTTGGGTGTAACCGGTCGCTGGATTGGCGGCGACGGGGTAGCCGGTCGGCGGCTGCAACGCTACGACCGAGCGGAAGTCGACGAGGGTCTTGCCCACCGTGTCCACGGTGCAGTGTGCGGCAGTGACCAACACGGTCGGCGTCACCAGCGTCGCACTGCAACGGAACCGGCCGTCCGGGCTGTAGAACAGGATCAAGCCGACGTTGGGATGGCCATTACCGTCCGGCTCGCCACCGGTGATCGCAGCGGCCGGTCCCATCCCGGCAAAGGTGAGACCAAGTACAACCGCCACGACGCCGACGAGACGCCTGAACCGAACTGCCATGACGTGGTCCTCCGCTGTTGGTAATGCGTCCGATGGGTTCAGTGGCTCGGGCTGGGCTTGCCGGTCGGGTGGCTCGGGTTGCCCGGAGCGTTGGACGGCTTGCCGGTCGGGTGGTCGGTGTTGCTCGGAACGTCGGACGGCTTGCCGGTCGGGTGGTCGGCGTTGCCCGGCTCGGTCCTCGCCGTCGGTGTGCTCGAGGCGAGCAGGGCGGTGCAGTAGCTATTCACCGAAGCGGTGCCGCCGGCAGCGGTTACCAGGACCGTGAACGCAGGGTTGGTGTCGGCACTGCCGTTGGTGTGCGGACGGGCGAGCCAGGAGTGGCAGAGCCCCACCAGTGACGGTGAGGGGGTCGCGCTGGGGTGTGGCTTGCTCGATGTAGAACCGGACGTGGCAGCTGATTCGGTACCGTTCGCGGGCACATGGGCAGAGGCGGACGGCGCCGCGTGCGTCGAGTGCGGCAGCGGACTGGGCAGGTGACCGGTGGACGCGGCGAAGGCGACGCCTCCGATGCTCGCAGCCGCGGCAACGCCACCGACAATGGCCAGTTTCGCGGCCATCGCCTTTGCAGCCAAGGTCTTCATCATTGAGGGACTCCGCTCAGCGGGGAAGGGGGGCACGAGCGAGACACCTGTGAAGGCTGCCAACGCAGCGTCCATTCCCGCGATGTCGACAACGTCCGGCGAGGGCCGCGCCGCGGTGAGCAACTGGGCCAACGCGTCGTGACGAGGCGGCTGACCGTCGAGCAGGTGCTCGAGGTCGGCGCGGGAGTGACGTGCAATTGTCTGTCGCATCTCATCTCCTTCAGCGCCGTGGCACGGCATCTCGTTACTCATCGCTGCTCCGCCTCTCGTTCGGCCAGCCGGCGGGCCAGGGTTCGCAGGCCGCGGTGTGCGGCGACCCGGACTGCGCCCGGTCGCTTGCCGAGCACGCGTCCAGCGGCCGTCGCGTCCAAGCCGACGACCGCGCGCAGCAGGACTGCCTCGGCCTGGTCCCGCGGCAAAGTAGCAATGAGCGCGATCGCCGCCGCGGTGGACATGCTTTCGGCCGCCGAGTTCGCGGCGTCCGCGGCCAGCGGAGGATTCAGCAGGGCGCTCAGGTCGGTGGCTTGCACCGGTCGCCGGGCGCGAGCCCGGGCATGGTCGAGCGCGCGGTTGCGGACGATCCGCGCCGCCCAACCTCGGAACGCGTCGAAGTCTCCACTGAAGCTGCCCAGATCCCGAACGATCTGCAGCCAGGCTTCGGCGGTGACGTCTTCGGCGTCCTGGCCGACCAGACCGATGGCATAGCGCAGCAAGCGTGGCTGGAGGTCGCGGTAGAGCTCGGCGAACGCCAGCGCGTTACCCGCTTGTGCCGCCGCCACCCACCCGGCCCCGCTCGCATCGGGGACCGTCTCGATGAGGCAGGTGCCCGCGTCGGGAAGGGGATCAGGCGCCGGTCCTGGTCTGGTCCGCCAGCCGACGAGGGCACCGGTAATCGGCGCGTTCGGTTCCCGCCGCGAGGCATCCCCGCTCACCGTCGCGGTCACGAAAATTTCCTGGCACGGCGGCGGCACATCGGCAACCGACCTCGTGCGTGCACAGGCAACCTCGCGCTTCCTCGCTGCACCCGACGGCGCAAAGGCCCATTCTGTCGTCAGCGTCTGGGGGGTCTCCAGCGTTACACCTTGGCAGCCGCACCGGGTACGGCCCGTCTGTTAGATAACGTCGATTCTCATGACGTACACCAAAGATCCGCGCGTCGACGACTACCTCAACAGCCTGCCCGAGTGGCAGCAGGCCACCTGCCGCGAGG
>JAOPWD010000366.1 GCA_025965875.1 Pseudonocardiales bacterium | reverse complement strand
GCGCGTATGGGGGGAGAAGTAGCGTCCGTCGAGCGGATGTCGCAGCACCGAGAACTGCGTGTTCCAGAACATGTCACTGCTCAGCACATCCGATATCGACTGAGGCACGCGGCCAAGGTGCACGCGCCCCCACTCCGGTTGGCCGCCGGCGTAACTACCTGTGAGTCGTTTGTTACGCAGATAGAACCAACCGCTGGCCGCGCCGGCGGCGATGATGGGCAGTACACCGGCGAGAAGCGCGCGCTCGAGTCGCTTGCTAACGGAGCCGTCGGTGTGTAGCCAACCGGCGATGGCGAGCCCTGTCATGAGGATCGCGAGGGCGATGATGAACTCGGCGCGGGCCAGCGCGCCCAGCGCCGCGACTACGCACGCCAGCGCAAGGCCGATGCGGCCGACCCCTTGGTGGACGCCCTCAGCGCGATACCCGCGGCGAGCACCGAAAGCAACGTGAGCAGGGGATCGTTGTATGCCGTCCCGCCGGTGAAGATGAGTCCGCCAATAGTTGTGGCCGCCGCTGCACTGAGGATCATCCAGCGGGCGCGATCGCGTCCGACTGCGGCGCCCGCCGCCCAACCGATCGCAGCGACGCTCATCGCAGCAATGACGCAGTTGATCAGCCGCGCCGCCATGGTGGCACCGACCCAGTGGCCGGCATCGATCAGGGGGCCAACGAGTGGCGCGACGATCAGGTAGTTCAGCGGAGGGTGCTGCGATTCCCATTGCACCGGGGGCCGCAGAGCCGGATGAGGCGGCCGAATTATGAGACCGTGCCCAAAGACTGGCAGCTTGCCGTGCCATATCTGGTACGCGTAGTCGATATGGGCGGTCTCGTCCACAGTGCCGAGCGGAGCCATCGCGATCGCTACCGCGCAACCATATGGAACGTCGCAAGGAACGCAGCGATCAGTGCCACCCGAACGGCCCGATGAGCGCTGACGTCCTCGGCGTGCGCCGGGTCGTCGCGCGTAATCGCCCTGCGCGCGCCAGCGCCGTAGGTTGGTGCACAGGTGATCCTTTGGGGCTCTGAGCCTCGGACTGGCCCGTTGCGCGATATTCATCACGATGCCGACGTGTCACACCAGACGAACAACGTGCTTCGGAGCCCGAATGCGCTGGAGGAGTCGGCTCCGCGCTACCGCTCACGGTATTCTCGGGTTTGCGTCCGCAGCCAATCTCCGGGGAACGCCCCCGGGCTGGCATCCGCAGTCAAGAGCGAGGTCTACCACATTGCGTTTAGTCGTCCAGGTGCCGTGTCTGAACGAAGAGCAGACCCTGCCACTTGTCCTCCAGTCGATCCCACGCCAGATCCCCGGCATCGATGAGATCATCATCCTGATCATCAACGACGGCTCCTCGGATCGCACTGTCGAGGTCGCCAAGGCACACGGGGTGACCCACTTCGTGAACCATGCCCGCAACCAGGGCCTGGGCCGTTCTTTCCACGACGGGGTGCAGCGGGCGCTCGAACTCGGCGCCGACATTGTCGTCAACACCGACGGCGACAATCAGTACCCGCAGGACCGCATCGGCGATCTCGTCCAGCCGATCATCGCCGGAACGGCCGACATTGTCATCGCCGACCGCCAAGTGCACCTGGTCCAGCACTTCTCTGGCGTGAAGGTTGCCCTGCAGCGACTCGGCAGCAAGATCGTGAACCTCGCTGCCGGCACGGACCTGCCCGACGCCGCCAGCGGCTTTCGGGCCTACTCGCGCGACAGTCTGATGGTGCTGAACACGATCACTCGATTCAGCTACTGCATGGAGACGATCATCCAGGCGGGCAACAAGAAGCTCAAGATCGCTAGCATCCCGATCCTCACCAACGAGAAGACCCGCGAATCGCGGCTGTTCAAGTCGATGGGCCAGCACATCCGAATGTCGGCGGGCGCGATAATTCGCGCATACATCATGTACAAGCCCTACGTGATCTTCACCTTCTTCGCCGCGCTCTTTGGGTTGCTCGGCCTAATTCCGTTCGTGCGCTTCACGATCCTGCAGATCGTGTCCGCGCATCCCGGCTCGCACCTGCAGTCGCTCTTGCTTGGCGCGATCCTGCTGATCATGGCGTTCTTGAGCGTCATCATAGGCATCATCTCCGACCTGATCCGCACCAACCGCATCCTCATCGAGGACACGCTGGAACACACCAAGAAGATGCGCTTCGGCAAGGGTGAATTCCTCACAGAAGTCGAGCGCCGAGCCGAGGGCCTCGGCCAGGAGTCGGTGGGGCGAGGCCACTCCGTCGGTGTGGCATACCAGATGACCAACGAAGGGGACTTCTCTTGACTCAAGTACCGGGCGAGGCTGACGGTGCCGCTGGCAAACCACGGCAGTTGGCTTACTCCGATTTGCAGATCGAAATGCTCAACGAGGACGTACGCCGCAAGAAAGCCGCGAAGATTCTGGGCGTCCTTCGGCATTTTCTCGGTCGCGATGACTTGGCGGGGCTGACTGCACTCGACATCGGTTGCTCGACGGGCTTCATAGCCGATGAGCTGCAGAAGGCGGGCGCAGACGTCACCGGACTGGATATCGACGAGCCTGGGCTGGAGCGAGCCCGCGCCAGGTTCGGCGAGACGATCGAGTTTGTGTGCTCAGGCGGTGAGGCTATTCCGGCCGCCGCACAGTCGTTCGACGTCGTGATCTTCAACCACATCTATGAGCATGTTGTCGACGCTGACGCCGTCATGGCTGACATCCGGCGAGTGTTGCGGCCTGACGGTGTGGTCTACCTCGGACTCGGCAATCGCATGGGCGTCATGGAACCGCACTACAAGCTGCCGTTTCTGTCCTGGCTGCCGAAGCCCGCGGCGGACGGCTACATGCGGGTGACGAGCAAGGGCTCCCACTATTACGAGTCATTCCGCACACGTCGGGGGCTACGTCGCATGTGTCACGGGCTTAATGTCTGGGACTACACGTATACCGTGCTTGCTCAATCTCGACGCTTCGGCGCAGATGACATGGTTCCCGCCCGGCTCAGTAGTGCCCCGCCAATGCTGTGGAGATCGCTCGCGCCCATCATTCCCACCTTCATCTGGGTGGGAACGCCCGGCGCTCGGCGCCCGGCCGGCCCGCCGACGACAGTGTCGCCAACCCCGGTACAGACGGGCTGAGATGGACGCCCGCCAGCCCACGAACGTTCGGCTGAATGACCTTTCCATGTAATGACAGTGGTCGGTGGTTTCCTCGGTGCCGTGGTGGGCGATGGCTGAGGAGTATCCGGACACGGTTGTGCAGTTCGGCGCGTGGTTCCCCGACGATGCCGCGTGCCTGGACTACCTGACCTGGCTGCGGTGGGGGGATGCTGGCTTCGGCTGTCATCTGTGCGGAGCGGTCGGCCGCGGCTGGCTGCGCGGCGACGGCGTCAGCTGGGCGTGCGGGCAGTGCGGCTCGCGGACGAGCGCGACGGCGGGCACGATCTTCCACCGGACTCGCACGCCGTTGACGGTGTGGTTCCGCGCGGCGTGGGAGTTGACCACGCGCGCGAACGGGGTGTCCGCGCGGGGCATCCAGCGCGCGTTGGGGCTGGGGTCGTATCAGACGGCGTGGACGATGCTGCATCGCTATCGCCGCGCGATGGTCATGCCGGGGCGGTCGAAGCTGTCCGGGATCGTCGAGGTTGATGACATGTTCATCGGCGGGCGCAACAAGCCGGGCATGGCCGGGCGGTCCCGGCGTCCGCACAAGACACCCGTGCTGGTCATGGTCGAAGTCCGTTCCCGAGGCATCGGGCGCTGCCGGGTGGTGGTGCTGCAGCGCCTGGACGGCGAGTCGCTACGGAGCACCTGCGCGCCAACATCGAGCAAGGCAGCACCGTGCGCAGCGACGGGCTGGTCGTGCTCGGGCAGTCGATGAACGGCTTCGTGCACGACCGCGTCTCGGTGCGCGGCTCGGGCACCCCGGCACACGTGCTGTTCCCGGCGGTCTCGCGCGTGCAGTCCCAGGCCAAACGCTGGCTGGAAGGAACGCTGCAGGGAGCTGCCCAGCCCGAGCATTTGCAGCAGTACCTCAACGAGTTCGAGTTCCGATTCAACCGGCGCAAGGCCAGCCAACCCGGACTGTTGTTCTACCGGCTGCTCGAACAAGCGGTGCGCACCCCGCCCGCCGGCTACGCCGACATCGCCATCGGCGGTACACGACCACGCAAGACACAGCCCGCCCTGCCACCCGGGCCACGGGGACTACCCGAGAGCCTCGCCCAACCCGACGCCGGGCGCCCGTGGCGTGCCGTTCACCGCTGAATCACTGTCGTCACATGGAGAGGTCATTCGGCTGAACGCGTCGGTGATGCACGCCGCGTAGCAGCACCCCGACCACACGGATGCTTGGACTCCATGACCCAACATCGCCAAGGTTCGGAGTCTCCCGGAATCCCAGGACGTTCACTTCGTGCCTACGGCTTGTGGGCAGCTGCCATGTAGCCAAGGCTGGCGATTCGCGCAAGTGGCGTGAGTTCGTGCGTCAATCGTGCCCGGATTGCCTCCTGTGGGGCAGCGATCACCGCGTCCGTCATCCCGTTGGAGAGGAGACGGCGAGCCGGACCCAGCTTGCCTGATATCAGGCGGATCGCCTGTACCAGCGTCAGAATCAGATAATGGCTGAGCATGAGGACGGGTCCGCCCTGCGCGGCCAGATCGTCCACGACGAGTCCATGGCGCTCGAGAACTGATCGTAGACCGTGGTGAGTGGTGCGCCAGAAGTCATACGGCGCCTCGTGCTCTGGATAGAGAAACGGAACCGTGATCAGCAGGCGGCCACCCGGACGCAGCACACGCGCCATCTCGCCGACCGCGTATTCTGCGTTGTCGACATGCTCAAGCACCGAGGTACACAGGATGGCGTCGAAAGTCGCGTCGCGAAAGGGTAGCGGCGCGGCGAAACTAATGACGTCCAGTCCCGGCAGCGGCGCGGCGTCGACGGCGATCACCCGCTCTGCTTTTCCGGCGTACCACGGTCGGAAGGGCTGATTGCCTGCACCCAGGTCAAGCAGCGTTCCACTGATATCCGCAGAACGCGAGGCCAGCCAGCGACCGACCACG
>JAOPWD010000347.1 GCA_025965875.1 Pseudonocardiales bacterium | reverse complement strand
TAGCCCGGCCAGCAACGAGCCACCCACAGAGGTGCGAGATCGAGTTGCAGGAGGCGGTCCGCGCTGAGGAGCGGCTGCTGGACGCCGCCCCCAGCCTGGAGGTCGACGGACCCGGGTGCGTGCAGAGTTCGATGCCGGGCCAACGGAGCAGACGGCGATCAGTGCCCAACTTGATCCAGGAATCGTTGATCCACGGACCCGCACTCGCCCACTTCGATCGCCGAAATCGCAACGAGGACGGCCACCGATCGGAGTAGGCCTGGCGGGTCGACGCTGACCCGGTCACAGTCCCTTGCCCTTCAACCACGACAGCACTCACTGACCGTCGATCGCGGTTGCCGCGAGGTCGCGGACTCCGGTAGGTCGCCTGCGTCGAGGGCGGCGGTGATGAAGGCGTGCCGGAGGATGTGCGGGCTGATCGGCCTGGTGATGCGGGCCCGTTTGGTGATGCGGCGCACGATCCCGGGTCCTCGTCGTGAATGCGCAGCAGTTCCTTGAGCAGCTTCCGCGTCTCAGCGTCGCTCAGAGTCCACGGTGGAATCGGGTTACCCTCCGTGACTGAACGATCAGGGCGTCACCGCCTCGGACTTTGTCTGAGCAGTCCCCCGCTAGGGACGTCCAATTCTCGCGCCGTCCCGCGCATAACGACGCTGTGCGACCAGTACATCTCTAGATCGCACTCGGCGTTCGGCGCCGCCCCGCCAGTCTGGAGCGCGGAGTGTGCGTCGCCCTGGCCGGACGCCGAGTCCACGGCCCGTCACAAGGCGGCTGGGTCCAGCGGTAAGGCCCCTCCCGCCGATTCGAACCAGTCCCCTCATCAGCGTTTGCAAGGACCCTGAGGCCAATGCGCGGAATCCCTGATTTTCCGGAGATTTTCCGCCGCCCACGTCATTCGGTGTCGGGGTCAAATGAGGGTCAAGAGCGGGGCCGACGTGCCGCAGCAGCGCTAGACGGCCCAGAAATTCAGGGCTATACGTGGAGCTGAGGGGATTCGAACCCCTGACCCCCTCGATGCGAACGAGGTGCGCTACCGGACTGCGCCACAGCCCCGAAACAACCGGGATGGGCCCCAACGGGCCGACGATCAGGGTAGCAGCGCCTCAACTGGCCCGACGCTGTGCGGCCGTTGCCCCGAGTTCCTCGTTGTAGAGCCCGGTGAGGTCGACCGTGTCGAGGTTGTGCAGTTCGAGGTCGTCGTCGTCGATACGGACCAGCGACTCCGGCTGTCCGTCGTGACGGTCAAGATCGGCGGTGGCGTCATGGCCGCGGCCGCGACGTTCGGCAGCCCGGATCTGACGCGTCGCGCGCCGGTCCCGGTCGCGCAGGGCCTGCGAGCGCAGAAAGTACACGTAGCCGGCCAGGCCGAGAACAAACGGTGCGGCGACGAGCCACAGCAGTCCGCCCATGAGCAGCGCGATCGGGCCGGACACCACGGCGCCCAGCGTGAGCAGGCCGAGCGAGCGGCGGCGGCGCGCCATCATCTGGGTGCGGGCTGCGGACATCTCCGAGCGGTCGACGGGGTACATGAGCGCCTCCTGGGCGACTGGCACGGGGCGGCGAGCAGCGCTCGCCAGGGTTGCAGCGTGGCGCTCGCGCGGGACGAAGACCTCGGCACGCTGCGCACCGGCGTGCGCGCCCGCATGATTGCGCTGGCCCAGCGCCCGCATCGACCGGCCGAAGCCGTCCACTGAGCGATCGCGCCGGCGTTCGTCATTGCGGCGCACAACCATCGGCACGACCACGATCAACCACAGCACGGCGAGGACGAAGACGGTCATCATCGGGGACAACACTTCGCACCTCCAGTCACACCAGTAACAAGCCTGCCGTTCAAATTAGCCAGCAACAGGGTGATGATCGGGTACGTGGCCCGGCGTGTCGGCGACTGCGAGTCGCAGTAATTCCCAGGAATTCTCAGGCGAGCTGCGGCAACGACGGCAGCCGCGACAGCATGGTGGCCCCGCGCAGCTCCTCGACCGTCACCGCGAACGCGATGTGATCGCGCCAGCCACCGTCGATATCGAGGAAGCGCTCGTAGTAGCCCTCGCGACGCAGGCCGAGCTTTTCCACCACCCGCAGGCTGGCCGAGTTCTCCGGCCGGATGTCGACCTCGACACGATGCAACCCGACGCCGGCGAAGCAATGATCGATCGTCAACGCCAGCGCGGTGGGCACGATCCCCCGACCCGCCACCGCCCTGTCGACCCAATAACCGACCGTGCAGGAGCGCAGCACGCCGTGCACGACATTGGACACATTGACCTGCCCGACGAGCCGGCCGCCATAGGTGATCACGAACGGCACCATCGTCCCGGCGCGGCCGGCCTTTCGCAGCGCCGAAACCAGCGGAGGCCACGCCGTCACCGCATTGCGCTCGGCCCAGCTGTGCGGCGAGGAGGGCTCCCACTTGTTGAGCCATATCTCGTTGCGTAACCGAATCTCGGACCAGGCCCGCCCGTCGCGCAGCCGCGGCGAGCGCAGCATCACCGCACCGGCCGCAAGTTGCGCTGGCCAGCCGGGGTGGGCGCTCACCGGTTCGAGAGCAGCAACGGGATCACGGTCACCCGCGAGCCCGCGACCACCTCGGTCACCTCCTCGTCGATGACGACCAGACAGTTCGACGAGGCCATCGACGCGATCAGGTGCGAGCCGGCGCCGCCGACCAAGGACACGCTGTAGCCGCCGGTCGCTTCGCGATGCAGCACGCCGCGCCGGTACTGCCTGCGGCCCTCGGGGCTCTCGGCCCGCTCCAGCGCGACCGCCTGCACCGTGGCCCGGTGCAGGTTTCGCTTGCCCAGCAGCTTGCGGATCGCGGGACGGACAAACACTTCGAACGAGACGAGCGCGCTGACCGGGTTGCCCGGCAGGCAGAAGATCGGCACCCGGTCGCCGAGGTGCCCGAAGCCCTGCGGCTTTCCGGGCTGCATCGCGACCCGCGTGAATTCCACCGTGCCGAGCTCGGACAGTGCCTCTTTCACGACGTCGAACGCCCCCATGCTGACGCCGCCGGTGGTGACCAGGATGTCGGCGCGCAGCAGTTGGGTCTCCAGCACGTCGAGCAGTTTGGCGTGGTCGTCCGCAACGATGCCGACCCGGCGGGCATCGGCGCCGGCGTCCTTCGCGGCCGCGGCGATGAGATAGGAGTTGCAGTCGGTCACTTCGCCGAACGCGGCCCGGTGCCCGACTTCGATCAACTCGCTGCCCGTCGAGATCACCTGGACGCGCGGACGGGGGCGGACCATCACCCGGTCGCGCCCGATCGCCGCGAGCAGCGCGAGTTGCTGGGGACCGAGGGCAGCACCGGCCCCGAGGGCAGGCGCACCGGACTGGAGATCCTCGCCCGCCCGGCGCACATGCTCGCCACTGACGACCTCGCGGTTGATCGCGACTCTGGCCACACCACGATCGGTCTCCTCGAGCGCGATGACGGCGTCGGCCCCAGCCGGAATCGGGGCGCCGGTCATGATCCGCATCGCCAGCCCGGGACCCATCCCCGAGCGGGACTTGGCCCCTGCCGCGACGTCGCCGACAACCGGCAGCACGGACGGGCTTTCGGGGGACGCGTCGCGGGTGTCGACAGCACGAACCGCGTAGCCGTCCATCGCGGAGTTGTCGAAGCCGGGCAGCGGCACGTCGGTGACGACGTCCTCGGCCAGCAGCAGGCCTTGACTGTCGAGGAGGGTCAGCTCGATCGGGTCGATGGAGCCGATGCCGTCGAGCACGGTCGCGAGGTGCTCGTCGACCGTCCGCAGGCGGTCGTCGTCAGCCACGAATTTGTTCTCCCTCTGTCGTCATGCGAGTCCGGAGACATACTCCCGCAGCCAGGCGGTGAAATCGCGGCCAATCTCGGGGTGTCGGCCCGCGAGCTGGACGACGGCCTTCACATACTCGAGGCGGTCGCCCGTGTCGTAGCGGCGCCCGCGGAAGACCACGCCGTGCACCGGCACTCCGTCGTGGGCCAGCTGCCGCATCGCGTCGGTCAGCTGGATCTCGCCGCCGGCGCCGGGTTTCGTCCCGCGCAGCGCGTCGAATATCTCCGGCGGCAGCACGTAGCGGCCGATGAGGGCGAGCGTGCTCGGAGCGTCCTGGGGATCCGGCTTCTCGACCAGATCGACGAGGGCCACCACGTCGGCTGACAGGTCGGCCCCCGGTGCAGGCACCGCGCAGCCGTACTTGCGGATCTCGGCACGCGGCACGTCGATGAGCCCGAGAACGATGCCGCCACGCTCGGCCTGCACGTCGATCATCGTGCCGAGCAACTCGTCGGTGTCGTCGATCAGGTCGTCGGGCAGCAGCACCACCAGCGGTTCGCCGGCGGAGAACTGCTGGCCGTGCGCGACCGCGTCGCCCAAACCGCGGGGTTCGAGCTGTTCGACGTAATGGAAGGTGGCGAGCTGGCCTGCTCGACGGATGCTGGCCAGGCCGGCCTCGTCACCCTTCTCCTGCAGCGCCGATTCGAGGTCGGGGTCGGGTGCGAAGTAGTCGGCGATGGCAGTCTTGCCCTTGCTGAGGACGACCAGGACGTCGGAGACGCCGTTGTTGCTCGCCTCGGCCACGACGAACTCGAGGGCAGGCGTGCTCACGATCGGCACCAGTTCCTTGGGCACCGACTTGGTCAGCGGCAGAAACCTCGTGCCGCGTCCTGCTGCGGGGATGAGAGCCAATCGGGCACGGCGGTGAGCCATGTACCGAGAGTATCCGGGCCACAATGGCCCCGTGCACAGCGCAGCTAAGGCGTCCCGACGCCACGACCTGACCGCGGCGCGACTGGCTCGCCCCGCCGACGCTATCGAGGCGGCCCGGCGGGACGTGTGCGCAGCGGTCCTCGAGCGCCGCGCTGCGGCGGCCTGGCGCTGTGTGGGTGCCTACGTCCCGATGCGCACGGAGCCCGGATCGACAGCGTTGCTCGACGGGCTGACCCAAGCGGGGGTCCAGGTGCTGGTGCCCGTGCTCCTGGCCGACCGCGACTTGGATTGGGCCGAGTGGGACGCCACCTCCCAGCGGGCTGGCCCCCCGCTGGGAGCGGCCGCCATCGGCCGGGCGGACGCTGTGCTCGTGCCTGCCTTGGCGGTGGCACGCGACGGCACGAGGCTGGGTCGCGGCGGTGGGTCTTATGACCGCGCACTGCGCCGCACTCCGGCGGGCATCCCGGTGGCCGCCCTGCTCTTTGAGGGCGAACTCGTCGACGAGTTGCCGAGCGACGACTGGGACATGCCGGTGAACGCGGTGGTGTCACCGACCGGCTGGTACGAACTGCCTCGCGGGTGAGCCGCGTGGCGGGGAATGCCGCGGTCAGCCACGATTGTTGGCACTCGTAGGATGTGAGTGCCAGCGCGGCTGGCACGCTGCCGCAGGACCGCTCGGAGGACCGCCCATCATGCCCACCTATCAGTACGCGTGTACCGATCCCGCGTGCGCGAAGCGGTTCGAACTGGTGCAGTCCTTCACCGACGCCAACGCGAGCGAGTGCCCGGTGTGTGCCGGCCCCGTGCGCAAGGTGTTCTCGCCTGTGGGCGTCGTGTTCAAGGGCTCCGGTTTCTACCGCAACGACAGCCGCAAGGCAGCCGGCAAGGAATCGTCGGATTCGGAGTCGTCGACGAAGTCCGAGCCGTCGAAGTCGGCCGCCGTGGCCGGTTCGGGTGACTCGTCGTCGAGTTCGTCGACGCCGGCCGAGAAGAAGTCGGGCTCTGGGGACGGATCGTCGTCATCGGGTGCCTCCTCGAACGGAAAGTCGACGAGCTCGCCGTCGGGGACGAGCGCGGCCAAAGCCTCCGCCTGACCGCCGACAATTCGACGCGACTTATCCACAGGATGGCGTGTCGTCCACAACCTGAAGTCCGGCTCGGCGCCGACAGCTCGGCGCTTCTACAGTTCCCGGCATGCCCTCGTTCCTCATCGATCTGCTGGCCCGACTGAATCGCTGGCCGCGCCGGCTGGCTGCGCTGAGTTGCGTCCTGCTGGCCGTCGCCAGCGCGGTCGTTGCGCGCCGCGCCGACGCGGTGCGCCACTCGGACGGGACGAGCGGCACCCGCGTGGTGGTGGCTGCCCACGATCTGCGCGTCGGTACAGCGCTTGCCCTACGCGATCTCACGACCGTGGCGTGGCCACCGGCCCTGGTGCCTGCGGGAATATCCAGTGATCGCGATCGCCTCGTCGGGCGGCGCCTGGCCGGGCCGCTGCGCAAGCGCGAAGCAGTAACGGCGACCCGGCTGGTGGGGATCGACCTGACGGCTGGGCTCGCGGTCGGCGACGTGGCGACAGCTGTCCCGATCAACGCCGCACTGGCCGCGGTGGTGCACCCGGGCGATCGCGTCGACATCCTGGCCGGCCCGTCGGACGTCGCCGAGGCGACAGGACCGACCGCTAACGCGACTGCGGGCGCATTACTCGTCGCCGAGGCGGCCGCGATACTCGCCGTGCTGCCCGCGACCGACGCTGACGGTGGCTCGGGCACGGCGCAGGTGCTTGTCGTCACCGACCGAGGCACCGCCGTGCGGCTTGTCGCCCTGCAAGGGCGTCGGGTGCTCGCGGTCGTGCTGAGTCCGCCCTAGTGGTCTGCCTGCGACCCGTCGTGTCCCAGACAGGCCACTAGCATCCTGGCTTGGCAGCACGCGGCTGCCGAGAAACAGCCAGCCGGGAGACGTCATGCTCAAGGGGTTCAAGGAATTCATCATGCGCGGCAACGTCGTCGACCTCGCGGTCGCCGTCGTCATCGGCGTGGCGTTCGGCGCCGTCGTCACGGCTCTGGTGAAGGACCTCCTCACGCCGATCGTGGCAGCTATCGTCGGCAAGCCCGACTTCAGCAACCTGACGTTCACGATCAACAAGAGCAAGTTCTTTTACGGCGATTTCATCAACGCGGCGTTGCAGTTCGTTCTCATCTCCGCGGCGATCTACTTCTTCGTCGTCCTCCCGATCAAGAAGCTGACGGAGATGCAGGCGCGTCGGCGCGCGGCCGGCGAGCCGCAAGACGTCGCCAGCATCAGCAGCGACGAAGCAATCCTGCTGCGCGAGATCCGCGACCTGCTGGCCGCGCAGCGCAGCGTCTGAGTCCGGCCGGTCTGGCGCGCCGTTAACGTGCCCGCTGCGCTGTGTCACTCGTGATGTGGCGGGCGCTCGCGGCGGTACCACTGCTCGTCGCGGCGACCGTCGTGCGGGTGCTCGCCCCAGCCCTCGTCGCGCTCGTCGCTGGTCACGTCAGGCAGCACCGGTTCGTCGGAATCCGGGCTCTCATCGGGCTCAGCGTCGCCAGGCTCGCTCATTGCCCCAGTGTGCCCGTCGCCCGTCGGAGTGCTTTGATGACTGAGAGACAGGGAGCCGACTCACGGAGGTGGGCCTGATGGCCGAGCAGGGCAAGATCACCGACAGGGCGGCCGAACTTGCGGCCCAGGCAGCCGCGGCGGCCGGTCCACTCAAGGACAAGGCCACCGAGTTCGCCGGCACGGCGGCGGCAGCCGCGGGTCCGATGGCGGCGCAGGCCAAGGTCAAGGCAGCGGAGCTGGCCGAGCGGGCTGGCGAGCTCAGCGCGAAGGGTGTCAGCGCCCTGGGCGAGACCATAGACAAGGCCACCGGCGGCAAGTACTCCGACAAGATCTCGTCCGTGACCGCGAAGCTCGAGGAAAAGCTCGACCCGGACAATCCCACGGCACCCAGGGCACCTAAGGCACCCAACGCTTAGTGTCGCGCGAAACTGGAGTCCACGTCAGGGGCAGTTGACCCACTCGTCGGTGCCGTCGGCAAACACCTGCCGCTTCCAGATCGGCAGCCGATGCTTGACCTCCTCGACGAGCCGCGCGCACACGTCGAATGCTTCGCGCCGATGCGCAGTGGCCACCGCAGCCACCAGTGCCACGTCCCCTACGCGCAGCACGCCGACCCGATGACTCACGGCGAGCGCGAGCACGTCGTCATCCTTCGAGATCTCGGCCGCGATATCGCGCAGCATCTGCTCGGCGGACGGATGCCCCTGGTACTCCAACTCGACGACCGTGCGGCCGTGGTCGGTATCGCGCACCACTCCGCAGAAGACGACGGTCGCCCCGGCGCCGGCGTGCTCGACCGCGGCCTCGTGGGCGGCGACGTCCAGCGGCAACTCGGAGACCGAGATCAGGGCCGAACTCATATCCCACCGCCGAGACGATGGTCGCCGCCGCCGAGTTGATCGACGGCATGCTCCAGTAACGGTGCCAGCACGGCGACGCCGTCGCGCACCCCGCCCGGCGATCCCGGCAACGTCACGACCAGCGTTGCCCCGATAGAGCCCGCGATCCCCCGCGAGAGCACCGACGTCGGCACCCGGTCACGAGACACCAGGCGCAATGCCTCGGCGATCCCGGGGATCTCGCGGTCGAGCAATGGCCGGATCGCCTCGGGCGTGACGTCGGTCGGCGTCAGCCCGGTGCCTCCGGTCGTCACGATCGCTTCGGCTCCTGCGTCGACGGCGTCGGCGACGGCAGTCCGGATCGCATCGATGTCGTCGGCCACGATCCGGCGGAAGTCCACCCGGTGCCCGGCCTCGCCCAGGAGTGACACCAGCAACTCGCCTGAGTCGTCGGCGCGTTCGCCCGAGGCGGACCGGTTGGAGCAGGTCACGACGGCGACGTTCACCGGGCACCGCCCTCGTCCGGCTCGCGGCTCCACTCGCCGCTGCGCCCGCCCGCCTTCGCGAGCAGCCGAACATCGGTCAGCTGCGCCGCGCGGTCGACCGCCTTGACCATGTCATAGAGCGCGAGCCCGGCGACGACGACCGAGGTCAACGCCTCCATCTCCACGCCCGTACGGTCGGCCGTACGGGTCGTCGCCGTGATCTCGACCGAGTCATCGTGCACGGCAAGGTCGACCGTCACGCCGTGCAGCGCAACCGGGTGACAGAGCGGCACGAGGTCGGGGGTTCGTTTCGCCCCGGCGATGCCGGCGATGCGCGCGACGGCCAGGGCGTCACCCTTGGGCAGACCGTCACTGCGCAGCAGGGCGATCACCTCCGGGGTGGTGACGAACCGCCCGGTCGCCGTGGCCGTGCGGGCCGTGACGTCTTTGCCGGACACGTCGACCATGCGCGCCGCGCCGTGCTCATCGAGATGGGTCAACTCCACCCGGCGAGCCTAAGGCCCGCGGCCCGGTCGCGGCAGCGCGGACATGCTTGGCGCGAGCAGTCGGTCACCAGTGACGACGGCGCGCTCTGTGAAGTGGAGGGTGTCCCGTCAGCCGACGACGACGGTGAGGTGATAGCTGCCGTTCGAACCGGTGCAGCGCATCGCCTCGCCGCACGACGTGCGGCTGGCGGTGATGAGAGCGCGTCCCCCGGCCTTGGCCCGGAACGTTTGTGTGACGGTGCCGCAGCCCTGCCCAGGGACGCAGCTCTTGGGCGTGGCCGGCGCGACAGCGGCGGGTCCGCTCGCCTGGAGCACGCCACCAGTCAGTGTGGCGAGCTGCCAGTAGGTGCTGTGCAGCACGACGGCGACATCGTCGCCGATGGCGACGGTGATCGTGTGGCCGCCATCGGCCTCGCTGGCGGTCACCGTCTTGTGGCCAGCGGAACTTGCCGCAGTGCCCGAGGTGTGGCTACCCGGTTCGGTGCGGTGCGCGCCCGACTGACAGCCCGCGAGCACGAGGACGGCGGCACACATGGCCAGGCGCGCCCGGTTTGCCGAATTCACGATCGTCCTCCTGCCGCGGGATTGCCCCTACGTACCCAGACGTGCCGGCTGCCGACTGAGGTTCGCCGATATCGGCGCGAATTGCGAAGTATGTGCGTCGTGGCCCGCTGGCGCCCGAATCTGAGCGTGGCAGCAACCTGCCCGGAACAACGTGTCAGTGTCTGCGTAGTTCGCCCGACTTCGTCCCGGATCTAGGGTGTGCCAACCCCCACACCCCGTTCGGGCCATCTCGCACAGCCTCAGGAGGTTGTAGTGAAGTTTGGAATTCGAGGATTATCCATCCTCGTCGGGACAACCGCGGTCACCCTCGCCGCATCGTCCCTCACGGCACTGGCGTCAGCAGCGCCAGCCGCCAACGGCACAGTCAACCCGTACTCGCCGACCGCCGGCCACCCCTACCGGCACGGAGCCGTCCCGACGCTCAGCCAGCACGCGAAGATGAAGTCCTGGGACGCCGCGCACCCCCAGGCGGTCACGGCCGCAACCGGACCGCAGACGCTGTCCTATGGCGGCGGCATCGACGGCATCGGTGTCACCAGTGGCCACTCGAAGGTCTACCTGATTTTCTACGGAACCCAGTGGGGCACCGCGGGCACCAGCGGCGGCAACACCACGTTCTCCAACGACGCGGCCGGTGCTGCGCCCGCTGCCCAGAACATGTTCAAGGGCGTCGGCACCAACAGCGAACTGTGGTCGGCCGAGCTGACCCAGTGGTGCGACGGCCCGAACGTCGCGGCCGGCGCCACGAGCTGCCCTGCCAACGCTGCGCACATCCCGTATCAGTCCGGGGGTGTGCTGTCCGGCGTCTGGTATGACAACGCCGCGGCCTCCCCGACCGCGGCCACAGGTCACCAGCTTGGTGTTGAGGCAGTGAAGGCCGCCTCGCACTTCGGCAATACGACGGCCGCGTCCAACCGTTACGCCTACTACGTCGTCCTCTCTCCCAAGGGCACCAACCCAGACCAGTACCAGGGTCAGTACTGCGCGTGGCACGACTACAACGGCGACACCACGCTGACCGGTGGAGCGGTGGCTTCGACCGTGGGTGACGTCGCCTTCAGCAACCAGCCCTACAACATCGACTCTGGCGCGGGCTGCGGCGTGGGCTTCGTGAACTCCCCCGGCACGCTCGACGGCTGGACCATGACCTTGGGTCACGAGTGGCAGGAGACGATGTCGGACCAGAACCCCGCGGGTGGCTGGACCAACCACACCGGCAGCAGCTACAACGGCCAGGAGAACTCCGACGAGTGCGCCTGGATCGCGGCGGGTTCCGCAGGCGGCGCGGCCAACATCACCTTTGCCACAGGCACCTTCACCGAGCAGGCCAGCTGGTCCAACGACACCAACAACTGCGCCATCACGCACCCGATCGTCGGGGGCACGGCCAACACGGTGACGGTCACCAACCCGGGCAACAAGACCGGCACGGTCGGCACGGCCACCAGCCTGCAGATCAGCGCCACCGATTCCGGCTCGGGCACCACGCTCACCTACAGTGCCACCGGGCTGCCCACCGGACTGTCGATCAACGCCACCAGCGGCCTGATCTCGGGCACTCCGTCCGCGGCCGGCACGTTCTCGGCGGTAGCCAAGGCGACCGACAACACCGGCGCATCCGGCACCGCGTCCTTCACCTGGACGATCACCGGTGGCGGCGGTAACACGGTGACAGTCACCAACCCGGGCAGCAGAACCGGCACGGTCGGCACGGCCACCAGCCTGCAGATCAGCGCCACCGATTCCGGCTCGGGCACCACGCTCACCTACAGCGCCACCGGGCTGCCCACCGGACTGTCGATCAACGCCACCAGCGGCCTGATCTCGGGCACCCCGTCCGCGGCCGGCACCTTCTCGGTCGTGGCCAAGGCAACCGACAACACCGGAGCATCCGGCAGCGCATCGTTCGCCTGGACGATCACCGCCGCAGGCGGCTGCACCGCGGGTCAGCGGATCGCCAACCCGGGCTTCGAGTCCGGTGCGGTTTCGTGGTCGCAGACCGCGGGTGTGATCGGGCAGAACGCACCGTCCGAGCCCGCTCACGCGGGAACCTGGGATGCCTGGCTCAACGGCTACGGCACTTCCCACACCGACACGTTGAGCCAGTCAGTCACCATTCCGGCCGGCTGCACCAGCTCGACGCTGTCGTTCTGGCTGCACACCAACACATCGGAGACCACGACCACCACCGCCTACGACAAGTTGACGGTAAAGATCGGGGCGACGACCTTGGCGACGTACTCGAACCTGAACAAGAACACCGGGTACGCGCAGAAGTCGTTCAGCGTCGGGTCGTTCGCTGGCCAGACAGTGACGATCTCCTTCTCCGGCGTCGAGGACAGCTCGCTGCAGACGTCGTTCGTCGTGGACGACACGGCGCTCAACGCCAGCTGAATCAGCACTGACGAGGACGGGCCGCCGGGTGACCGGCGGCCCGTTCCTGCGTCCTGCCTACGTCATAGCGACCTCGTTGCGCTTTGGCGGTCGGGGCGGTCGGGGCGGCAGAACTGCAACAAGATAGGGCACCGGTGGAGGTACTAGCGCGCACGTCTCATGGCGACTGCTACCAGAACTACGAATAACTATGGGTGTCGGGCGAACGCCTGGCGGGACCACCACCTAAGGAGCACACCATGAACCGACTCACCGTTGCAGCCGCAGTCGCCGTCGCCGCTTGCGCCATCGGCATCCCGACTGTCGCAGCGCTGGCCAGCGACAACACGACGCACAACAGTGGCCCGTCCCATTCTCGGGTCGTCGACGACCGCAGCGGACCGAATCGCGGCAGCGACGACGTGACGCGGTCGCCCTCGGTCGTGCTGACCTCTACTTCTGCCACCAGCGAGCCCGGTGACGACAAGGGCACCCACGCCGAGCCCGGCGATGACCGCGGCACGGGCGTCGAGCCCGGCGACGACAACGGCACGGACGCGCCTGGAAGCGCAAGCAGCAGCGCGAGCGTCGAGCCCGGCGACGACAACGGGACCCACGTCGAGCCCGGCGATGACCGCGGCACTGGCGTCGAGGTCGGCGACGACAGCGGCGGACACGGCGGTTCCAGCGACAACAGCGGACACCACGGCAGCGACGGCTAAGTCGTCCTGACCCGAACGAGATTGCCCAGGGAGCTCATCACCCTGGGCAATCTCTTGTGCGCTGTCCGCTCAGCACGAGCTCAACGACTGTCGCTGCCGCCAGTGCTCGCAAGTGCGGCACGGCCGGCCTCGAGGCGGGCCACCGGGACGCGGAACGGCGAGCATGACACGTAGTCCACGCCGACCTGGTCGAAGAAGTGGATCGAGTCAGGGTCGCCCCCGTGTTCACCGCAAACCCCGATGTGCAGCGTGGGGTTGGCCAGCCTGCCCTCGTCGACTGCGAGGCGGATGAGCCGACCGACCCCCGCGCGGTCCAAGGTCTCGAACGGCGACACGTCGAACACTCTGGCTTTGAAGTACGCGGGGAAGAACGCGGACTCGACGTCGTCGCGGCTGAACCCCCACGTCGTCTGGGTGAGGTCGTTCGTGCCGAACGAGAAGAACTCGGCTACCCCCGCGATGTCGGCCGCCGTGAGCGCGGCCCGCGGCAGCTCGATCATGGTGCCGATGGGAATGTCGAGCTGTTCACCGGCTTCGCGCGCCACCTCGGCGACGACCCCCACCAGTTCGCGGCGGGTGATGTCCAGTTCTGCGACTGCCGCCACGAGCGGCACCATTATCTCGGCACGGACGTCGTGGCCACGGCGGCGGACCTCGATGACGGCCTCGGCCACCGCCCGCGCCTGCATCGCGAACAAACCAGGTATCGAGATGCCGAGCCGGACGCCACGCAGCCCAAGCATCGGATTGACCTCGTGCAGCCGCTCGAGCGCGGCAAGCAGTGCAACGTCATGCTCGTCGGTGGTGCCGGCCGGTCGCGCCAGGGCGACCCGTACCGCCAACTTCGTCCGATCGGGCAGGAATTCATGCAGCGGCGGGTCGATGAGCCGGATGGTCACCGGCGCGCCGGGCATCGCCTCGAGGATGTCGACGAAGTCCGCGCGTTGCAGCGGGAGCAGCGCCGCGAGCGCAGCGTCCCGCTCGGCCGGGCTGTCGGCGAGCACCAGATGTTCGACGTATTCGCGCCGGTCACCGAGGAACATGTGCTCGGTGCGGCACAAGCCGATTCCGGCCGCGCCGAATCGCCGGGCGCGCGCCGCGTCCTCGGGCGTGTCAGCGTTCGCGCGCACACCGAGCCGACGCTTGGCGTCCGCGTGCTGCAGCAGCCGGTGCACGGCGCGGACCAGGTCGTCGGCCTCAACTGAGTCGGGGTCCAACCGGCCGTCGAGGTAGTCGACGAGCGGCGGGGCCGCCACCGGGATCCGGCCGAAATACACCGCACCGGAGGTCCCGTCGATCGAGACCTGGTCGCCCTCCTCGATCACGGTCCCGGAGGCGAGCAGCCGACGCCGCTCACCGTCGATGGTCAGGCCCTCCGCGCCGCACACGCACGGCTTGCCCATGCCGCGCGCAACGACCGCTGCGTGTGCGGTCTTGCCGCCGTGTGTGGTCAGCACCCCGGCCGCCGCGACGATCCCGGCGAGGTCGTCGGGTGTCGTTTCGCGCCGGACGAGGATCACCTGGTCGCCAGCCTCGGCCCGGCGCACAGCGGTCGCGGAGTCGAACACGGCAGCGCCGACGGCAGCACCCGGCGAGGCATTGACTCCGGTCGTGAGCTGCACTGCGTCCGGTCCGGGCGTGAACTGCGGGAACATGAGCTGGGCGAGGTCACGGCCGGTGACCCGCCGCAGTGCTTCGTCGAGGTTGATGACACCTTCGTCGACGAGCTGGCACGCGATGCGGAACGCAGCGGCCGGCGTGCGCTTTCCGACCCGCGTCTGCAGCATCCAGAGTTTTCCGCATTCCACGGTGAACTCGATGTCGCACAGATCGCGGTAGTGCCGCTCCAGGACGACGGCGTTGTGCAGCAGCTGCCCGTAGGAGTGCGGGTCGAGCCGCTCCAGCTCGGCGACAGGCAGCGCATTGCGAACGCCGGACACGACGTCCTCTCCCTGCGCGTCGGCCAGGTAGTCGCCGTAGAGCCCGCGCTGCCCGGACGCGGGGTCGCGAGTGAACGCGACGCCCGTACCGGAGTTCGTGCCCTTGTTGCCGAACACCATCGCCATCACGTTCACCGCCGTACCGAGGTCGTCGGCGATCCCTTCGCGGCGCCGGTACAGCGCGGCCCGCTCGGTGTGCCACGAACCGAAGACGGCCCGGACGGCCAGCGCCAACTGCTCGCGCGGGTCCTGGGGAAACTCGCGTCCGGTCTGCTCGAGCACGATCTGCTTGAACGCCGCGACGACAGCACGCAGCGCCGCCACGGACAGGTGCGCGTCGTTCTCGCCGGCGCTGGCTCGAGCCGCACGCAGGACGTCGGAGAAGCAATGGTCGTCGATGCCCAGCACCGTGCGGCCGAACATTTGGATCAGCCGCCGGTAGGAGTCAAGTGCGAAGTGATCGTCATGCAGCTGCCCGGCCAGACCCAGGACGGACCGGTCGGTGAGGCCGATGTCCAGAACCGTCTCCATCATTCCGGGCATCGAGAACTTAGCGCCGGAGCGCACGGACACCAGCAGCGGATCGTCGTCCTGCCCCAGCCTGCGGCCGACCAGTTCCTCGAGCACGGACAGGTGCTCGTCGATCTCAGCGGCGAGCTCTTCCGGCTCGGCACCATTGCGCAGGAAGTGGCGACATGCCTCGGTGGTGATGGTGAAGCCCGGCGGCACCGGCAGGCCAAGGCGGTTCATCTCGGCCAAGCCGGCCCCCTTACCGCCGAGCAGGTCGGCCAGTTCCCGCCCACCCTCGGCGAAGTCGAAGACGTACTTGGTTGCGGCCGGAGCCGGCTGAACGCTCTGCACGGTAAGCACGTCGTCCCTTGCCTTTCGGGTTGGTCGGGAGAGTGTCGGCAACGGCCGGAGCCGCCACCGAATGGCGACGCACCGACACCGCGGGCGCGGTGCCGGTGCGTCGTACGGGCCGTCGATCAGGCGTTGGCGCCGACCAATGGTCGGTGCACGGCGGGGATCTCGACGGTCGGTGAGACCCGGCGGGAGTGCCACAGCCCGAGGCCCGCGAGCAGCAGCATCACTCCGGCCGCGATGAACGCGGACAGAGCAGCTATTCCGGCGATGGTGCCCATGGTGCCGAAGGCGTAGGCGTTGAGAAGCAAACCGCGCAGCGTCTCGCCCTTGAACATGGTCGCGACCTGGCCGGCCAGCTTCTGGTCATCCGGGCTGGCCTGCGCCTTGGTGCTGAGCTGCGCGTAGGTGAGCCCGCCGCCGGCCTTCTTCAGGTGGTTGCCGATGAACGAGTCGGCGTAAACCTGAGCCTGGGCGCCGGTGGTCAACTGCTGGCCGGCGTACTTCTGCATCGGCGCGTACTCCTTGCCGGCGATCGACTCGCTGCCCTTCGGCGGGAAGTAGATCTGCTGTGCGGACAGTTGGTTGTGCACTTCGTCGGTCACGAAGTTGTGCGCCCAGGTCAACAGCGAGCCGGCGACGACCAGCACCCCGGCGAGAAACAGGCCGACGATGCTGACCATCGAGTCAAAGGTTCTGCGCTTCATGGTGGTTCTCCTCTGTTGCATTCACGAATGTCGAGGGGGTGCCTCGCTTGGTGTCCATGTTGTGGGGTGCGAGGGTGCGACGGATTGAGTCATAGGTCCCGGTCTGGTCCCGACCGTGCCGCGATCGGCGGGACCAAAGTCATACGCGCAACTCCCGAGCCTGAACACAGGACGTCTGGCCCTGCCCCGCCCGGCGCGGGTAGCGCATGGTCAAGACATGACTTCGCGTGTGCAACCTGGTTACGAACGTAGCGACGTCGTCGCAGAAGCTGCGGCGGCTGAGGAGCGGCGGGCTCTTCGCTGGGCCGCCGTCCGCGCCACGCTCGCACCGTCGGTGCACAACACTCAACCGTGGCGGCTCATCCTCGGGAAAGATCGGCTAGACATCGGCGCGGACTTTGCTCGGCAGCTTCGGGTGCTCGATCCCAGGGGACGCCAGATGTTGATCAGCTGCGGATGCGCGGTGTTCAATGCCCGCGTCTCGCTCGCGGCGGCGGGTTATGTGGTTCAGGTGCAGCGATTTCCCGTCGATGGACGCTCGGACAACGTCGCCCGCCTGACCCTGCTAGGCAAGGCCACGCGCGAGTTGCCCATCGGTCTGCTCGACCGCGCGATCGACACCCGCCGGACCAACCGGCGTCGCTTCGCTGACGACAGCGTCCCCGCTGACGTGGTGGACCGCCTGGTCGTGGCGGCGAACGCCGAAGGTGCCGTGCTCATGCCGATCACCCGCGCCGAGGACCGCGAGACCATCGCGAGGTTGAACCAGCAGGCCGACCAGGTTGAGGTGGCGGATCCGGCCTACCGAGCGGAGTTGCGGGCGTGGACGAGCAATGACCCGCGACGCCTCGACGGCGTCCCGGCGTCCGCGGTGGCCTATGCCGGTGTGGGTGCGCGCAGCGCCGAGACCGTGCCGATTCGCGTGTTCGACACCGACGGGTCGGGGTGGCTGCCCGAGGACAGCGGGTCCGATAAGGATCAGTGCCTGCTGCTGCTCGGCACGATGCAGGACGGGCCGGCCGGCTGGCTCGCGGTGGGCGAGGCGTTGGAGCACGTGCTGCTCGAGATCGCGAACCTCGGCTACGCAGCCAGCCCGCTGACCCAACTGATCGAGGTCGCCGAGACTCACAAGCTGTTACGCCAACATCTGCGGCTCGCCATGCATCCCAGCGT
>JAOPWD010000320.1 GCA_025965875.1 Pseudonocardiales bacterium | reverse complement strand
GTGCCGCCGCCGGTTCTATCCGGTTCGAGCAGACCCCGGCGTTCGTACAGCCGCAGGTTCTGGGTGCCCATCCCGACGAGCTCAGCGGCGACCGAGATGCCGTAAACGCCTCGGCTGGGGTCAACCTCGGGCCCGATCATGAGGTTCCTTCCCGCGTCTCTTTTTCAAGCTCTTGCCACGAGTCTCGCACGTGTGTTATAAGAAATCTATCTCGGCGATGACAGATTATCAGCAGCCGGGATTACTGATAGGGCATCGACGAACAAGGAGTCTGTGGAGGTGGAACCGATGCTGATGCGTACCGATCCGTTCCGCGAGCTCGACCGGTTGTCCCAGCAGATGCTGGGCAATCTCGGCACCAGCGCCCGCCCAGCGGCAATGCCGATGGACGCCTGGCGCGACGGGGATGAGTTCGTCGTGGAGTTCGATCTGCCCGGCGTGGACGCGGGCTCGATCGATCTCGACGTCGAGCGCAACGTCCTCACTGTCCGAGCCGAGCGCTCCGGGTTGTCCGGCGATCACGAGCTGATCGCGGCCGAACGTCCGCGCGGCGTGTTCAGCCGCCAACTGATCCTGGGCGACAACCTCGACACCGAGCGCGTCCAGGCCAGCTACGAGGTCGGCGTACTCACCCTCCGGATCCCAGTCGCGGAGAAGGCCAAGCCACGCAAGATCGAGATCTCGCAGTCCAGCAACGGCCGGCAGACGATCAACGCCTGAGCGCGCCTTGGGGTGATCCGCAGATGATCAACAGCGTGTCGTCGGAGCAACAGGTTGGCGCGGAGGAATTCCTGGCCCTGATCTGTGCCGACGATGAACTACTTCGAGCCGAGTTCGACTCGATCATCGCCGCAGCCTGGGGCAGCCGGTCGCGGTTTCGGCCGCGACCGGCCCCGCCGCCGCCACCAGGCGTCGCCCACTCCGTGGGGGCGCAGGACACCGGGAACCTGGCGATTCGGCCGCAGCACCCCGGTATGGACCGGTGGGCCAGACAGAGATCGCCCCCGCTCCGACGCGCTGGCGGCGTTTGGATTCGAGGGTGCGGGGGTAGGTCGCTGATCATGGAGCTGGACGTGCGATGCGCGCAGCACGCCGGGACTTCCGAGGTCCGGTGTCAGCTCCTTGCCGGCCACGAACGGGAGCACGCCGCGATGCACCGGGGGCCATCCGGTCGCACATTTGTCCTTTGGAACAGCGGTGATGAGGCTGTCAGCCAGGTTGGTTCGGAGTTCGCAGCCGGGCGTCCGTGGGCGCCCGGCTGCCCCCGCATCGAGGACGCCGCGCTCATCCGTACGCGCGAACTCCGCGGATTGCCGTCGCTTGGGACGTACAGACCCACTCCCCCGCGCGGCAAGCTGCGCTCGGTTGCCCACCCCACCTTCGAGCGTCCCGCTTAGGCCCAGAGCGCAGACGCCGTGACGGCGCTGGTGGCGCACTGTCTGGTTGCAGCGGACGTCCCGAACCGAAGTGCGGCAAGCTGCGACGACATCTGGACGTGCGGCCCGGCGCAGGCTTGGCGTCGACGCCATGATCATCCCGCGTGCGGGCGACCAGTCCCCCGTCGGCCGGCAGCACCCGACCGTCGAGTGGTCACCTAGGCGTCGAGTGGTCAGTTGCACGTGACCACTCGCGGTCTCAGTGACCACTCGAGGGAGTCGTCTAGGGTTGCCAATCGTGGCAGGTACCCCCCGTTTGATCCGAGTTGCCGGCGACCCGGTGTTGCACCAGCCGTGCCGGCAGGTGACCAGCTTCGACGCCGAACTCGGCGAGCTCATCGACGACATGTTTGCTTCGATGGCGGTCGCCGAGGGCGTCGGCCTCGCCGCACCACAGGTCGGCGTCGATCTGGCCGTGTTCGTCTACGACTGCTTCGACGCGGCGGGGCAACGGCACGTCGGCCACGTCGTCAACCCGACGATCGAGACCAGCGGCGAGCCCGAGGAGCATGACGAGGGTTGCCTGTCGGTCCCCGGGCCGTATCACGAACTGGCGCGGCCGACCTTGGCAACGGTTCGGGGCGTCGACCGCACCGGCGCGTCGGTCGAGGTCACCGGAACAGGATTCTTCGCCCGCTGCCTGCAGCACGAGACGGACCACCTGCGCGGTGTGCTCTATATCGACCACCTTCCGCGCAACCGCCGCCGGCGGGTGCTGCGCGAGATGGAGCCGTTTGAATGGAACGCCTAGCGGGCGGCGAGTAGCTCGGCGATCTGGACGGCGTTGAGCGCGGCACCCTTGCGCAGGTTGTCGTTGCTGACGAACAGGGCCAGCCCGCGGCCGCCGTCGACGCCCGGGTCCTGCCGGATGCGCCCGACATAGCTCGGGTCGGCACCGGCAGCCAGCAGCGGTGTCGGAATGGCGGTGACCTCGACGCCCGGGGCGACCGCCAACAGCTCCAGCGCCCGTGCCACTGACAGCGGCCGGGAGAACTCGGCGTTGATCGACAGCGAATGACCGGTGAACACCGGCACCCGGACGCACGTGCCCGAGACGCGCAGGTCAGGAATGCCGAGGATCTTGCGCGACTCGTTGCGCAGCTTCTGCTCCTCGTCGGTCTCGAAGCTGCCGTCGTCGACGATCGAGCCGGCCAGCGGCAGCACGTTGAACGCGATCGGCTGGGCGAACTTCACCGGCTCCGGGAACGCGACGGCCGAGCCGTCGTGGGTGAGTTCGGCGGCGCGGTCGACGCCCTGGCGCACCTGCTTGTCGAGCTCGTCGACGCCAGCGAGCCCAGCGCCCGACACGGCTTGGTAGGTCGACACGACCAGCCGCACCAGCCCTGCCTCGCGGTGCAGCGGGGCGAGTACTGGCATCGCCGCCATCGTCGTGCAGTTCGGGTTGGCGATGATCCCCTTACGGGCGTTGGCGATCTCGGCGCCGTTAACCTCGGCCACGATGAGCGGCACGTCCGGATCCATCCGCCAGGCGGACGAGTTGTCGACGACGATCCCGCCGGCCGCGGCGAACCTCGGGGCCAGCTCACGCGACGTCGCGCCGCCCGCGGAGAACAGCGCAATGTCCAGTCCGGAGGGGTCAGCCGTGGCGGCATCCTCGACGCGGACGTCGACGCCCTCCCACTGCAACGTCGTGCCGGCCGAGCGAGCCGAGGCGAAGAAGCGCATATCGGAAACGGGAAAAGACCGCTCGGCCAGGATGCGCCGCATGACGGCGCCGACCTGCCCAGTGGCCCCCACTATGCCAACCCTCATGACGTACCTCTTAGGCGATGCAGCAAGGCAACGGGAGTGCGGAGCGAAGCGCTGACCACGGTCGTCCGGCTCATCGGCCGGTACCTCCGTAGACCACGGCCTGTTCGTCGGCCGAGCCCAGCTCGAAGGCGTCGTGGACAGCGCGCACCGCGACGTCGAGGTCGGTGTCGCGGCACACGACCGAGATCCGGATCTCAGACGTCGAGATCATCTCGACGTTCACCCCCGCATCGGCCAGCGCCGTGAAGAACTTCGCCGACACACCGGGGTGCGAGCGCATGCCGGCGCCCACCAGCGACAGCTTGCCGACGTGATCGTCATAAAGCAGATCTTCGAAGCCGACCTTTTCGCGGATCTTGTTCAGCGCGGCCAGCGCAGTGGCTCCGTCGGACGCGGGAAGCGTGAACGACACATCGGTGCGCCCGGTGCCGCCCGTCGAGATGTTCTGCACGATCATGTCGATGTTGATCTCGGCCGCGGCGAGCTCACTGAAGATGGCGGCCGCCTCGCCCGGCTTGTCGGGGACGCCGACGACGGTGACCTTGACCTCGCTGCGATCATGCGCAACGCCACTGATGATTGCGTCTTCCACGACAAGATCCTCCATATGTCCGGCGACGATCGTGCCGGGGTTGTTCGAGAACGACGAGCGGACGTGAATGGGCACGCCGTAGCGGCGGCCGTACTCGACGCTGCGCAGGTGCAGGATCTTCGCCCCGCTGGCGGCGAGTTCGAGCATCTCCTCGTAGGTGACCTTGGCCAGCCGGCGAGCATTGGGCACGATGCGCGGGTCGGCGGTATAGACGCCGTCGACGTCGGTGTAGACCTCGCACACGTCGGCTTCGAGCGCCGCGGCCAACGCGACCGCGGTGGTGTCCGAGCCGCCGCGGCCGAGCGTCGTGATGTTCATGGTCTCCTTGGAGAAGCCCTGGAAGCCCGCGACGATCGCCACATTGCCTGCGGTCAGCGAGCTGCGTACCCGGCCGGGCGTGATGTTGACGATGCGGGCCTTGCCGTGGACGGACGTGGTCAGCACGCCGGCCTGGGATCCGGTGAACGACTCGGCCTTGTAGCCCAGGGAGTTGATTGCCATCGCGAGCAGGGCCATGGAAATGCGCTCGCCGGCGGTCAGCAACATGTCGAACTCGCGGCCGGACGGGACGGGAACGATCTGCTCGGCCAGGTCGATCAGCTCGTCGGTCGTATCACCCATTGCGGACACCACGACCACGACGTCGTTGCCGCTGCGGCGAGTGGCGACGATGCGCTCGGCAACCCGCTTGATCCGCTCGGCATCAGCGACCGACGAACCGCCGTACTTCTGCACGACGAGTCCCACGGCTGTCCCTCTCAACGATCTGGCGGAAACCTCAGAATACCGGCTCCGGCCAGGTGTTTCCGCGCAGCTCAGGCTGGGAGCAGGCTGCGGAAGTACTCGACGGTGCGCGATAGCCCTTCGTCCAGACCCACCGTCGGTTCCCAGCCCAGCACCTTGCGCGCCTGGTCGATGTCGGGGCAGCGGCGCACCGGGTCGTCTTGCGGCAGCGGACGGTGCTCGACGGCGGTGCCGTTGCCGACCATCTCGATCACCTTCGTCGCGAGCTCGAGCATGGTGAACTCACCGGGATTGCCCAGGTTGATCGGCCCGGTGACGTCGTCGCCCGTCTCCATCAACAGGATCAAGCCGTCGACCAGGTCGTCCACGTAACAGAACGACCGGGTCTGCGAGCCGTCGCCGAAAATCGTGAGCGGCTCGCCCTGCAGCGCCTGGACGATGAAGCTGGAGACCACCCTGCCGTCGTTGGGCAGCATCTTGGGCCCGTAGGTGTTGAAGATCCGGGCAACCTTCACCCGCAGCGCGTGCTGACGGTAGTAGTCGAAGAAGAGGGTCTCGGCGCAGCGTTTGCCCTCGTCGTAGCAGGAGCGTGGGCCGATCGGGTTGACGTGACCCCAGTACGACTCCTCCTGCGGGTGCTCGGCCGGGTCGCCGTACACCTCGGACGTCGAGGCGAGCAGGATCTTGGCGGCGGTGCGCTTGGCCAGCCCCAGCATGTTGATCGATCCGTGCACGCAGGTCTTGGTCGTCTGCACCGGATCACGCTGGTAGAAGATGGGCGAGGCCGGGCAGGCCAGGTGATAGATCTCGTCCACCTCGACGTAGAGCGGGAACGTGACGTCGTGGCGCATCAGTTCGTAGCGCGGTTCGTCGCGCAGATCCTCGACGTTGCGCCGGTTGCTCGAGTAGAAGTTGTCGACGACCAGCACGTCGTGACCCAATGCGAGCAGTCGTCGCGACAGGTGCGAGCCGATGAACCCGGCCCCGCCCGTCACCATGATTCGTTTGGCTGGGCCGATCATGCGGACGCAGCGAACGCGGCGTCGAGGATGTCAAGGCCCTCGTTCAGCAAGGTGTCGTCGATCACCAGCGGCGGCAGAAAGCGCAACACGTTGCCGAACGTGCCGGCGGTGAGCGTGATCAGCCCCTGCTGGTGGCAGGCGGCCGAAAGGGTCGCGGTCAGCGCAGGGTCGGGATCCTTCGTGCCGGGCACGACCAGCTCGACCGCGAGCATCGCCCCGCGCCCGCGCACGTCGCCGATGACGTCGTACTTGTTGGCCAGCGCAGCCAGCCGCGGGAGCATCACCGACTCGATGCGGCGCGCGGCGCCGCACAGATCGTCAGCGCGCATCGTCTCGATCGCGGCCAGCGCGGCGGCGCAGGCGACCGGGTTGCCGCCGTACGTGCCGCCCAGCCCACCCACATGCACCGAATCCATCATCTCGGCCCGGCCGGTGACCGCGGCCAGCGGCAGGCCGCCGGCAATGCCCTTCGCGGCGGTGACCAGGTCGGGCACCACGTCTTCGTACTCGCAGGCGAACCAGTCGCCGGTGCGGCAGAAGCCGGTCTGGATCTCGTCGGCGATGAACACAATGCCGTGCTCGGCACACCACGACGCCACCCGCGCGAGAAAGCCCGGTGCTGGGACGACGAAGCCGCCCTCACCTTGGATCGGCTCGATGATCACGGCCGCGGTGTTCTGCTCGCCGACCTGCGTGTGCACCAGTTCGACGAACTCGCCAAACGCTTCTTCGGCGCAGCGCTCCGGCCCAGTGGGCCACCGGTAGGGATAGGCCATCGGTACCCGGTAGATCTCGCTGGCGAATGGCCCGAAGCCGTTCTTGTACGGCATGTTCTTCGCAGTCAGCGCCATCGTGAGGTTCGTCCGGCCGTGATACGCGTGGTCGAACGCGACGACCGCCTGCCGGCCGGTGTGCACTCGGGCGATCTTGATCGCGTTCTCGACGGCCTCGGCGCCGGAGTTGAACAGCGCCGAGCGCTTCTCGTGATCGCCGGGCGTGAGCTCGTTGAGCTTCTCGGCCACGGCGATATAGCCCTCGTACGGCGTGATCATGAAACAGGTGTGGGTGAATTCGGCGACCTGCTGCTGCACTGCCGCCACCACGCGCGGCGCGGCGTTGCCCACCGAGACCACGGCGATGCCGGAACCGAAGTCGATCAGCTGGTTGCCGTCGACGTCGACGACGATGCCGCCGCCGGCCCGTTCGACGTAGACCGGCAGCATGGTGCCGACACCCGACGCGACGGCGCTCGCCTTGCGGGCATGCAGTTCAACCGAACGCGGGCCCGGGATCGACGTCTTCACCAGTCGCTGCTGCGGGACCGTCATGGCGTACCTCCGGTGGCGAGCGCGGCGATGGTGGCGGCTGACTCGGCCGCGATCACATGACTCATGGGGCTCAGCTTGCCATGACCACTACCCCGGTCAGGTGCCGACTTGGAGCCCGTCGGTACGCCAGGTCGTCCCGTCGAGGGCGACGGCGAAGCCCTCGATCCCGGGCATCTGCTCGACCCAGTCCCGGGCTGCCGGGCCCATCGCGAACGCAGCCGTCGCGTAGGCGTCGACGTCGGTCAGGTGCCGCCCCACCAGAGTGAGGCTGGCCAGTGCCTGCGCAGGGCGGCTGGTATGCGGGTCGATCACGTGCGCACCACGCTCGGCGGTGCCCGACGTCGCCACCGCCACGTCGGTCCCTGTCACTACGGCCGCCAGGTCGCCGGGCCGCAACGGGTGGGCGATACCGACGCGCCACGGCTGGCCGGGTTCGGCGTCGCCCGCGCATTGGACGTCGCCGCCACCGTTCACGCAGTGGCTGGTCGAACCGGCCCGCCTCAGCCGGTCGCTGGCCTGCTCGATCGCCCACCCCTTCACCACGCCGGACGGGTCCAGCACACCAAGCGGATACGCCGAGAAGTAGCCGCCGGTGTCGCGGCCCAATCGCTCGCAGCGGTCCAGGATCTCGCCGACCTCGGGTGCGCAGTCCGCCACTGTGAGCTCACCACGCCCGAGCCGGCTGACCTGGCTGCCCGGCTGGTACGTGGAGAAGGTCGCGTCCACCCAGTGCAGCCAGCGCACGACGTCCTCGATCTCCGCTGGATCGACGACCGGATCTCGCACGTCGATGGAGAACACCGTGCCCATGCACTGCTCGACGCGTCGCAGCGGGGCCACCGCGGTCACTTGATACCCGCCTGGTCGAGCGCACTCTGCAGCGACTGGACGTAGCCGTCGGTGGTGTAGCTGGCGCCTGAAACCGTGTCTATCTGCGCGCTCTGCGCGGTCAACGTCTCCTGGAGCAGGATCGGTGCGGCCTGGCTGTTGATCTCCTGCGAACGACCGTCGTAGGCGGTGAGTTGCGTGAACGACACATTGGTGATCTTCGTGCCGGAGACGGTCAGCTTGACCTGCACGACGCCGTATTGAGTCTGTATGGCCTGGCCCAGGTAGCTCTTGCTAATGGTCGATGCCGGGCTAGTGCTGCCGGTCGGGTTAGGTGGCGCTGCGCTGGACTGGCCGGTGCCCGCCGGCGCCGACGATCCGGCTGAAGCGGGCAGGCCGGCCGACGGCAGCGCGCCACTGACGAGGGGTTGACCCTGGGACTTGAAGCTGAGCAGCGCGACCAGACCCAGCACCGTGCCAGTCACCGACAGCAGGACTCGTTTCATAACACTTCAGCCTTAGAACGCGAAGGATTCTTGATGGATATGCCGGCGCGGCACGCCGGCCTGACGCAACCCGATCTCAGCGGCGGCCATCATGCCTGCGGGGCCACAGAGGTAGACGTCGTGCTCGGCCAGGTCGGGGATGAGCCGCTTCATGCGCGCAGCGGACAGGTGATCCTTGCCGCCGGACTTCGGCGGCCCCATCAGGTAGTGGACGCGAGCACCCCGTTGGTGGGCGATCAGGTCCAGTTCCTCGCGCAGCACGAAGTCGGTTTGGGCGTTGGCTCGGTAGACCAAAGTGATGTCACCGGGCCGGCCCGGCAGCGTCTCGAAGAGCGCACGCAGCGGCGTGATACCCACGCCGCCGGCCAGCAGCAGCACCTTGCGCCCGCGTCGCCGCGCACCGGTGAACGAGCCGTACGGACCCTCGGCCAGCACCCGCGTCCCGGGCGCGAGCGCGCGCAGGGCCGCGCTGTGCTCACCGACGACCTTCACCGTGATCCGCAGCAGGTCGGGTCGGGGCGCTGCCGACAGCGAGTACGGGTTCGCGGCCCACCACAGCGACCGGGTCAGGAACCGCCACCGGAAGAAGTGGCCGGCCTCGGCCCGCAAGGCGTCCAGGTGCCGGCCGGTCACGTAGACCGACACCGTGTCGGCCGACTCGGGACGCACCTCGACCACGCGCATCTGGTGCCGCAGCGCCCTGCGTACCGGCGTCACAAACCGATACCAGATGAGAACGGCCGCGACGAAGACGTACAGCGCCGCCCACAACCAGCGAGCCTTCGCGTCGTTACGGAAGTCCGCGCCGGTGGAGAACTGGTGGCTGAACGCCAGCGCGATGGCCAGGTAGGTGTAGAGGTGGATGAAATGCCACGTCTCGTAACGCAGTCGCCGCCGGGCAGCGCGGGCCGACGCGATGCCGATGGCCACCAGCATCAGCACCGAGACGGTCGCCATCAGGACGTCCGGATAGGTCGTCACCAACGTGGCCGTCTGGTGGACGACGTTGGTGTGCGCGCTGACCGCGTAGCCCCAAATGATCAGCAGCGTGTGGGCCACGGCGAGGCTGACCGTGTACCGGCCGCCCATCGCGTGCCAACGCGCCAGCCGGTCGGTCCCGACGCCACGCTCCAGTGCGGGTGCCCGCGACATCAATGCGAGCAGCACCACCACGGCATAGCCGGCCAGCAGGCCGGTGATCCGCCCCGCGTTGGTCAGCCAGTCGGCCAACCCGTGCACATAGAAGGTGTTCTGCCACCACAGGGCGATGACGGCCACCGCTCCGGCGCCGATGGCAACGAGCACGGCCTCGGGGCGCACCGAAACCGGCGCGCCACCCACCGAATGCGCGCTGCGCTGAGCACGCGATTGGGCCGTAACGGTCATACCCGGCGGCCTCCTCACGGCAGCTCCGATCGAAGCCTCCAGGATGCGTGCTCATGCTCTGCGCTTCATCTCAATCAGCTGTGAGCCTGCTGGCACAGAGCCCGCACAGAGCAGATTCAGAGAAACCAGAGGCATGCTGCACAGGTGAGCAAGGCGATGGGTCACGCGGCACCGGCCGTCCCGACCCGCCAGGACGGCACTCCGTTGCGGGCCATGGTCGTCGACGACGAGCCGAATTTGGCCGATGTGCTGACGAGCATGCTCACGTTCGAGGGGTGGGACGCACGCTCGGCACCGGACGGGGCTACGGCGCTGCAGCTCAGCCGAGAGTTCAGCCCTGATGCCGTGGTCCTCGACGTGATGCTGCCCGATATCGACGGCTTGGCCGTGCTGCGTCAACTCCGAGCCCAGAACCCGCACGTGTGCGTGCTGTTCCTGACCGCACGGGACTCGGTGCAGGACCGCATCGCGGGCATCACCGCAGGCGGCGACGACTACGTCACCAAGCCGTTCAGCCTCGAAGAGGTCCACGCGCGCCTACGGGGTCTGGTGCGCCGCGCCGGCGTCACCAGCAGCCGACCGGGCTTCGGGCTCACCGTGGGTGACCTGACCATGGACGAGGACGCCCGCGAGGTTCGCCGCGCCGGCGAGCTGATCGAGCTCACGGCCACCGAGTTCGAACTGCTGCGCTTCCTGATGCGAAACCCGCGTCGTGTGCTGTCCAAGGCACAGATTCTGGACCGGGTCTGGAACTACGACTTTGGCGGTCGCGCCCACGTCGTCGAGCTCTACATCAGCTACCTGCGCAAGAAGATCGACAGTGACCGGGACCCGATGATCCACACCGTCCGCAGCGTCGGTTACGTCCTCAAACCGCCGGCCACGTGAGCCGACAGCTTGGCCTGCGTGCCGCACTTGCCGCCCGGCTGCAACGGGTGACCCTGCGCCGACGCCTCATCGCTATCCTGCTTGCCTTGCTGCTCGTCAGCTGTGCTGTTGTCGCAGCGGTGACGGCCTTGCTGCTGCACGCCTACCTGCAAAACAAGCTCGACCAGCAACTTGCCACCGCCGGCACGCGGTACTCGATCGCGCTGGAACACGCCGGCGACCGGGACCTCGACGACGCCCAGTTCGCCTCCGTGCTCGGGCAACCGAGCGGCACTCTCGGCGCACGGATCCTCTCGGGCCAGGTCACCGCGATCGGCATCATCGGTGGCGGCACCGAACATCCCGTGCCGTCAGCGGGCGATCGCTCCGCCATCGCGGCACTCAGCGCCTCCAGCGGGGCGCGCACCGTGCAACTGCCCCAACTCGGCGACTACCGCGTGGTCGTCACTCCTGGCCGCGACGGGGACCTGCTCGTGACCGGACTGCCCGAGCACGGCGTGGACGAGACGACGCAACGACTCGTGCTGGTGGAACTCGGCGTCTTCGCCGGCGCGATCCTGCTCACGGGCGTGGCGGGGGCGATCAGCGTCCGCCGATCGCTTCGGCCCCTTGAGCAGGTAGCGCACATGGCCCGCCGCGTCTCCGACCTGCCGCTGGGCAGCGGGGCCGTGTCGCTGCCCGAGCGGCTGCCGAACCCGGCACCGGAGACCGAGGTCGGCCAGGTCGCAGACGCCGTCAACCACATGCTCTCCCACGTGGAGGCGGCGCTCGCCGAACGACATAGCAGTGAGGAGCGACTGCGCACCTTCATCGCAGATGCCAGCCATGAACTGCGCACCCCCGTCGCCGTCATCCGCAGCCATGCCGACTATGCCCAACGCACCAACGACAGCCTTCCTCCAGAGACTGATCAGGCCCTGGAGCGCATCGGTGCCGAAGCGGCCCGGATGGGACGACTCGTCGACGACCTGCTGCTGCTGGCGCGTCTGGACGCGGGCCAGGAACTACTGCACGAGGACGTCGATCTCACTCGCATCGTGCTCGACACCGTCGCGGACGCGCAGCTCACCGGGCC
>JAOPWD010000314.1 GCA_025965875.1 Pseudonocardiales bacterium | reverse complement strand
AAGTGATGCGCGAAACGCGCACCACCCAGTCCGAGCTGTCCCGGCTCAGCGGCGTCCACCAGCCAAGCATCAGCCAGTTCCTCTCCCACAAGATCGACATGAGCGACGAACAACTTGATCGTCTGCTGTCGTGCATGGGATACCGCATCGAAATCGTCCGACGTCTGGTCGTTCCCGAGCTGACCCGGTCGGAGCGTCGCTCGTGGCACCTGCATCGGCAGCTCTGCCTACAGCTGGACCGATCGACGCTGGACGAGTGGCGCCCCGTAGTTCGGAAGAACCTGAAGCGACTCAGCAGCAGCGTGCAGGGTCAACCGCACGAACGGAATCTGCAACGGTGGAAGTCACTCCTGGACTCCGGTGACATCCGCGGGTTGCGCCGGGTCCTCACCGGCCTTGACCGGGAATCGATCGAGATGCGCGAAGTATCGCCGCTTGGCGGTCTCCTGTCTTCCGAAGAACGCGCCGACGTGCTGCGCCGGGCCAGCTGATGCGCCGCGACCAACTGGAGCACGCGATCCGTGCGGCATGCCAGATCATCGGGGCTTCTGAGGTGATCGTGGTTGGTTCGCAGTCCATCCTTGGTACCTACCGCGAGGAACAGCTCCCACACGCAGCGACGATGTCGGTCGAGATCGACGTGCTTCCCATCGCTGAGAGCAACGAGGAGACCGCCCGGTTGGCCGACCTCATCGAAGGAGTACTGGGGGAGTTCTCATCCTTCGAACAGACCCACGGCTTCAGTATCGACGGTGTCGATCTGGGCACGTCCGCACTGCCCGTCGGCTGGCGCGACCGGCTCGTGAGAGTGCAGAACGCCAACACCGCCGCACCATCCGGAGAGCCGCAGTTCACCGGCTGGTGCCTCGACAAGGAAGACCTCTGCGTCGCCAAGCTCTGCGCATTGCGCGAGAAGGACCAAAACTTCGTCGGCGCGCTGCTCGACGCCGGCCTCGCCGACGCCGCCATCATCGCGGCACGACTTCCCACGGTTGTCGAGCGGTTCGAGCCGGGGGCCCAGCGAGCAATCGACTGGCTCGCCGCTCGTCGAGCGACGTGACTCTTCAGCGCTTCGTCCAGGCCACCCATCTACTGGCCAGCGGTCCTGTGAGCCGTCGAGGACGTCGTGCCCGGGTCCACCGGGGACTGACCGCGCAAAGCGGGATTGGCGAGAATGTTGTAGTGGATGATCGAGCGTGGCCGTCGACGGCCGAGGCCCTGATGCGGTCGCGGTTCGAGGCGTTCCGTGATGCGGACGCAGAGTGGCTGCTTGCCTCCTGGCATCCCTCGACGCGTCCGGCCACGATCGACCTGGATAGCAATCCGAGGTGGCGGGGCCTGCAGATCGTCGACGTGGTCGATGGCACGATGGACGACGAGACCGGTCTTGTCGAGTTCCGCGCCACGTATGTGGTGGCGCCCGGCGATGTCCGCGTGCTCCACGAGCGGTCCCGCTTCATCCGCGAGCACGGCCGTTGGTACTACCTCGACGCCGACGAGCAGACCGGGTCGCGCGTGTGATCTTCCGTGGTGCTGCGCGCGTCGCGGTGCCATGAACAGGGCGGACCGCTGATGTGCGGACGCTTCATTCGGCCACTTTCGCTCGCGCTGCGACCGGGAACCGCTACTCGGCGAGCGCTGCTGGGTCGAGTTCCTTCCTGTCGACCGGCAAGGGGTCCGTGGCGGGGCGAACCCTGGCCGGGAGCACCGTGATGGCGATGGCCGCGGCCAGTACCAGCAGGATCGCGGAGATCGCGAAAGCACGGGTATAGCCGGCAGTCTGGGCTACCTGGGATCCGGACCCGGCCAGCGCGCGAGAACGCGATGCCGCGATGGTGAGCAGAGCGGCCAGACCCAGTGAGCCACCGATCTGGCGAGTGGTGTTGATCAGGCCGGATGCCAGTCCCGCATCGCGACGATCGACTCCGCTGGTGGCCGAGAGCGTGATCGGCACGAACGACATGCCGACGCCGAAGGTGATGATCGCGCCGGGCAGGCCGATGTGCAGCAGGTAGGAACTGTGCGCATCCAGCCGGGAAAGCAGCAGCAGGCCGGTCGCCGAGATCAACGGTCCGATCACCAGCAGCCTGCGGGCACCGACGCGGCCCACCAGGCGTGAGGACAGTTGGGTCCCGACGATGATGGCGAGTGGCATCGGCAGGAAGGCGAAGCCTGCTCGCAATGGACTGAAGCCCTGTACCTCTTGCAGGAACTGGGACAAGAAGAAGAACAACGAGAACATGACCGAACCGATCATCACCATGATCAAATTCGCGCCGGTGAGGGCTCGCGACCGAAACAGCCGCATCGGCACCAGCGGGTGACGGTGTCGGCTCTCAACCGCAAGAAACACCGCGATGAGAATGGTGCCGAGGATCAGGGAACCGAGCACCAGCGGGGACCCCCACTTGTGCGAGTCGGTCGACACGATCCCGTAGACCAAGGCCACTAGTCCTCCGGTGACGGTGAGCGCGCCCGCCCAGTCCAGTGTTGGCCGCTCACCCTCCGCGCGCGACTCGGCTATTGCGAAGCGTCCGACCAGGAAGACGGCCAGTCCGATCGGGACGTTGATGAACAGGATCCAGCGCCAGGAAAGTAGGTCCGTGAGCACACCGCCGGCGAGGACGCCGGTTGCGCCGCCGGCACCGGCGACAGCACTCCACATCCCGAGGGCACGGGCGCGGGCCTTTGGCTCGGTGAAGGTGGTGGTCAGGATCGTGAGCGTCGCCGGCGACAGAACCGCGCCGCCAAGACCCTGCAGCCCTCGCGCGGCGATGAGCTCGCCGCCGGTCTGGGCCAGTCCGCCAACCAACGATGTGAGTGAGAACAGCGCTACCCCGATGAGGAACAGCCGACGCCTGCCCCACAGATCGGCGGCCCGACCGCCCAGCAGGAGGAAGCCAGCGAACGTCAGCGTGTAGGCATTCAGCACCCAGCCGAGCGCGTTTTGCGACATTCCGAGTTCACGCTGCATGTCCGGCAGCGCGACATTCACGATGCTGATATCCAGCACCACCATGAACTGCGCCACACAGACAACAGCGAGCACCAGCGCCGCGGGCCGGGCTCGAGACGCGTCGATGCCGCGCTGAAGGAATGCTGTTGAGGTCATGATCGAAGAGCCAGTCTCTCTGCGCGGCAAGGAAAACCGCAGCGTTGCGGCCAGTTGTCAGTCATTGGTTGTCAGCGACGACCAGCTGCCACACGACCTGACGCCCCGACAATCGTGCAGCATCTGCGCAGACCCGGGTATTCCCTGAACCCGCAAGATCAGCTGATTCACAATTCGCGCTCACCCTGGTGGCGTCGCTCACGAACTGCATGCCAGGCGGGCCGACGCTGCCGTGGATGACGCGTCGTTTGCGGGAGGTTCGTCACACACTCTCCGCGGCCAATCCGCACCAGGTCAGCCCGAGATCGATAGGGTCCAGGCCGACGAAGGTTCACTTGGGGCGGCGACACCTGCGAGCGGGGCCCTCGGCGATTAGGTCTGGCGGCTGTGTCTTACTGTCGAAGGTATGGACTATCGCGGCCTCGGTCGTACGGGAATGCAGGTCAGCCCGCTCTGCCTCGGAGCGATGATGTTCGGTGCTTGGGGTGAGCCCGATCATGGCGTCTCGATCGGGATCATCCACCATGCGTTGGACGCGGGCATCAACTTCATCGATACCGCCGACGTCTACTCCCAGGGCGAGTCGGAGACGATTGTCGGCGAGGCTCTCGCCGCCGGGCGGCGTGACGACGTCATCCTTGCCACCAAGTTCCACGGCCCGATGGACGTTCCGATGGGCCAGCCCGGCGGCGACCCAAACCGTAAGGGCAATTCGCGCCGCTGGATCGTCCAGGAGGTGGAGAACAGCTTGCGCCGCCTGCAGACAGACTGGATCGACCTATATCAGGTGCATCGGCCCGAACGTGAAACCGACGTCGAGGAGACGCTGTCGGCTCTGACCGACCTGCAGCGCCAGGGCAAGATCCGCGCGTTCGGCTCGTCAACCTTTCCCGCCCACGAAGTGGTCGAGGCGCAGTGGACGAGTGAGCGGCGCGCCCTCGGCCGCTTCGTCACAGAACAACCGCCGTACTCAATCCTGGTGCGCGGTATCGAGGCCGACCTCCTGCCGGTGACCGAGAAGTACGGCATGGGCGTGTTGCCGTGGAGCCCGCTGGCCGGCGGCTGGCTGTCGGGCAAGTACCGCAAAGGCCAGGACGCCCCCACCTCTCACCGAGCGGATCGGATGCCCGCCCGCTACGACCTCGACGACCCGGCCAATCAAGCCAAGCTCGACGCCGCGGACGCGCTGGCGGACCTGGCGGAGAAATCCGGGCTCAGTCTCGTCCACATGGCGCTGGCTTTCACGCTCGTGCACCCGGCAGTGACCGCACCGATCATCGGCCCGCGGACCATCGAGCACCTCGACTCGCAGCTCGGCGCGGCCGATGTCGTCCTCGGCTCCGACGTCCTGGACGAGATCGACAAGATCGTGCCGCCGGGGACCACCCTGGCCGATTTCGACAAGGGCTACGTCCCGCCGGCGTTGCAGGACCCATTCCTACGCCGGCGCCGCACCGCCTGATGCGCTGTCGCGTCGGAGTCCAACTGCCCGAAGTTGAGCGTGCGGTGCCCTGGCCGGAAATGGTCGCGATGGCGCGGGCAGCCGAGAACGCCGGGTTCGACTCGATCTGGCTGGGTGACCACCTGCTCTACGACCTGCCTAACGGTGAGGTACGCGGGCCATGGGAGGTGTGGACCGCACTTGCCGCGCTGGCCTCCGTGACCGAACGGGTCGAGCTCGGCCCGCTCGTCGCGTCGACGAGCTTTCACGCGCCGGCAATGCTCGCCAAGCTTGCCGCCACGGTAGACGCGATCTCGGGTGGGCGGCTAATTCTCGGTCTCGGTGCAGGCTGGAACCGGCGGGAGTACACCGCGTTCGGCTTTCCCTACGACAAGCGGATCTCGCGCTTCGAGGAGGCGTTCACGATCATTCGCGAGCTTGTTCGCACCGGGCG
>JAOPWD010000037.1 GCA_025965875.1 Pseudonocardiales bacterium | reverse complement strand
GTAGCGCAGGTACCAGCGCACTGCGACCGCAATCACCTCGCGCGGGAAGCGGTAGCCCGCGGGCGCAGACGACAACCGGGACTTCGAGTTGATCATCGGGTGATTCTCCCTGGCGCGGGTCGGACACCGTCAACGCAACAGAGCCCACGTGGCTGCTTCCACGAAGAGTCGTTTTCGCTCACGATTTCGCCGACCGGAACACGAGGTCCGAATCGCGCCAGCATTGACTCCCAACCTCTTCAATACTCGGTCACATGGCCACCTCCTACGGAACCGTCGATGCTGGTACGCGCAGCACGCTCAGCGGGCTGGAGTTCGTTGAGGGACTGGCGCACGGGACGCTGCCGCTCAACCCGTTCGCGAAGATGCTCGGGTATGAGATCAGTGCCGCTGAATACGGCCGCGTCGTGGTGACCGCGACGCCGAATGATGCCCACCTCAACCCCGTCGGCACGATTCATGGCGGCCTTGCCGCCACGATGCTCGACAGCTGTATGGGCCTGGCCATCGAGTCCACGTTGGATGTCGGTGTTCTATCGACCACCTTGGAGTTCAAGATCTCGTTCGTCCGGCCGATCACTGCTGAGACCGGCCCGATCAGCGCCGAAGGTGTCGTGCTCAACTGCGGCCGCCGGGTCGGCACAGCGGAGGGTCGCGTCGTGGACCAGCACGGCCGTCTGCTCGTACACGGCACCACCACCTGCCTCGTGTTCAGTCAGTGATCGAGGATGCACGGCGACCTAAAGGTCATTCACCGTGCGGGCAAGTCGAAGCAACCGCCGTTTCGACCGGGCAGATCGACAGATGCTCGAACTGACCCCGACACCAAAGGCGAGGACCCGGGAGGGCACACGGGGAACGACTCTGAATCCAGCGCGGCTGGCTCACACCCCGCAACACCAGCTCTTCGGACAAGCCACTCCCGGGTCGCGATCCACCCTACGACCGTTGACCGCCAGACGCACCGGACCCGTGCAACACGATCATCAGCCGGTGTTCGTCGACGCGCTTGACACAAAGAGGACTCGATCTGCGCATCCGCCCGATGCGCGAATCACGCCTAATCGGCGATACCGCGTGCGCTTGGCGTGGCGTCCTGGCCGGCTTGGCTTGGCCCGGGTGTCCGCTTCGTGCCGTATCCTTCACACACGCTTGATGTGATCAACTGGGAGGGTGGCGTCACCGCTCACGACGGCCGTCGGCACGGCGTCCTCGACACCGACCCCGCCCGCGTCGCCGCCGCCAGTCGCGTCGTCCCGGCATGCCGCACACGCCCGGCGGTGAGTATGGCGGCCGCTGACCGCGAGCAGGCTGGTCAGACAATCGAGTTGATTGGGGCCTTCACGGTTACACGCGAGTCGAAGCCGTCGAGGTCGGCCGGAGATACGCCGTTCGCGACTGCTGCGCACGATGAGTTCGCGCGAGCCGTGGAGTCCAACTTTCAGAACGCCCTGCGTGGCGTATTGGGGAAGGAGAGGCTCATGCCAGCGGGTGAGCGCCTGTTGATGATCAACGGAACAGCGAGCTGTGTAGCGGTGCACGGCCGCGTCGACGACCCGGCAGTTCTGCTGGTCGGGTCGTCGATGCTGAGCTGGCCCGACGAGCTGTGCGAGCGGCTTGTGGCCGGTGGACGGCGGGTGATCCGGTACGACGTTCGGGACTCCGGCCGCTCGGAGTCGTACCCGCCAGGCGAGCCCGGCTACTCGCTTGCCGATCTCGTCGATGATGCGGTCGGCGTGCTCGACGCGACCGCAACCGATCGCGCTCATCTCGCCGGGATGTCAACCGGCGGCTGGATCGCCCAGCTGCTTGCCCTCAGCCACCCGGAGCGGGTCGCCACGCTCACGCTCATCGCCAGCCGACCGAACCCGCCCGGCCCGGTCGACGACGACCTCCCCGGGCACCACGACGAGGTGATGAAAGCGATCAGGAACACCCCGGCCCCGGACTGGTCAGACGACCAAGCCGTGGTCGACTACCTTGTCCGGCGGGCCAGGACACTCGCCGGGGCGGGCGCCTTCGACGAATCCGCCGCTCGGGCGCACGCCGAGGCCGAGGTCGCCCGCACCACCAACATTCAGTGCGCGCTGACCAACATCGCCTACGCCGACCACGGCCCGCGCTTGCGCGAGCGGCTCGGCGAGATCACCGCGCGAACGCTCGTGTTGCACGGCGAGGACGACCCGTTCTTCCCGAAAGGCAACGGCGCGGCGCTCGCCACAGAGATCCCGCACGCACGTCTGGTCCGGCTCGCTCGCGCCGGGCACCAGCTCCCGGCCCACGCCATCCCGATCGTCGCAGAGGAGCTCCTCGCACACACGGCGGACTGACCCGGCAACCTCGAACCACGCCGGATCAGTCCGCGGATCGATCCCCCAGCGGGGCACTTGTCGTCGGCATCGTCGCGTTCGGTGAGAACGAGAACATGCGGCGGCACCAACGTGGCCGTCGACGACTGTTCTCCCCAGCCAGCAGCGTGCCAAACGCAGCTGTGTTAAGTCATCCGGAATTAGCCGATGTGAGTGCGTCCGCTCATGCGGGCTCTGCAGGTGATCTGTCGGACATGGCGGGCAGTGCGCTCTTGCCGATGAGCGAGTGTCCACAGCTGCCGATTGCG
>JAOPWD010000271.1 GCA_025965875.1 Pseudonocardiales bacterium | reverse complement strand
GCTGAGGTGTGTGAGTCCCCGCATCGGCCGCAGTCTGGCTTTGCGTCGGCCGTGATCTGATTCGATCCGGTTGTTGGCGTACTGCTCGAGCAGGTGCCGCGCCTGGGGTGCGAGGTCGTCGATTGTGCGCGGGTAGGCCGGCGCCCGGTCGGAGGTGAGCTCGATCGGCACCGCGCCGAACTTCAGTGCGCGGGTGAAGAACGCCCGCGCGGGCGGGCCGTCGCGGCGTTCGGACCGCAGCACGTCCATGAGCTGGCCGTGCTGATCGACCGCCCGGTCCAGGTAGGTCCATCTTCCGGCGACCTTGACGTAGGCTTCGTCGACGAACCACCGATCGCCGGTCGTGTGCCGGGTCGGGCGGGCGGCGTGGATGAACTCCGCGGTGAACGTCTGTACCCACCGGTAGATCGTGACGTGATCGATGACGATGCCGCGTTCGGCGGGCAGTTCTTCCACGTCGCGGTAGGACAGGCCGTAGCGCAGGTAGCAGCGCACCTACAGTGCGATCACCTCACGCGGAAAGCGATAGCCGGCAGGCGGGGATGACGCAGACGTCGAGTTGATCACTGGTTCAGTCCGCTGGAGCGGACCGGACACTCCCAACGCAACAGAGCCCTCTCGAGGGGTGAGCGTCTTCGCGCCCAGGCGACCGGAGCCGCCTCTGGTATTGCCGTTTCTTATTGAGACTCGGGCGTCGGTCGAATGCTCTAGCGTCAATTGCGCTCAGCGCCGCACCTTGCCGGGCGACGATGAGCCTGCCGTCGACGGAGGTCCCTATGAAGGCGCTTGTGTATCACGGCCCGGGCAAGAAGTCTTGGGAAGAAGTCCCCGACGCGAGGATCGAAGAGTCCGGCGACGTCGTGGTTAAGGTCGACACCACGACGATCTGCGGAACCGATCTGCACATCCTGCACGGCGACGTCGCTGCGGTCACCGATGGACGGATCCTCGGGCACGAGGCGGTCGGGACGGTCGTGGAGATCGGTGATGCTGTCAGCGGATTCAGCGTCGGCGATCGTGTCCTCGTACCAGCCATCACGAAGTGCGGCCGGTGTTCCTACTGCCAGATGGGAATGCCTTCGCACTGCCGCACGCTCGGCGGCATCGGGTGGATCTTCGGCCACCTCATCGACGGGACACAGGCCGAACTGGTCCGCGTGCCGTTCGCGGACACATCGCTGTACGCGCTGCCCGATTCGGTCAGCAACGAGCAGGCCATCTTCCTGGCCGATTCGCTCCCGACTGGGTACGAGGTCGGCGTGCTCGCCGGCCGGGTGCGGCCCGGCCACACGGTTGCCGTCGTGGGGGCGGGCGCGGTCGGCCTGGGCGCCGTCCTGACCACGAGTCTGTGGGGAGCAGCCCGCACGATAGCGGTCGACTCGAACAAGTTCCGGCTGGAACGAGCACTGGAGTTCGGCGCCACGGACACCGTGGAGGCCGGCCCTGGCGCTATTGACGAGATCCTGGCGATGACCGACGGTCTGGGTGTCGACGTCGCCATCGAGGCGGTCGGATATCCCGAGACGCTTCGCACGGCGGCCGCGCTCGTCCGCCCCGGTGGCACGATCGCCAACATCGGCGTCCACGGTGTGCCCGTCGAACTGCCGATGCACGAGATGTGGATCCGCAACGTCACCCTGACGATGGGCCTCGTCGACACCGTGTCGATCCCGACACTGCTGACGATGGTCGCGAGTGGTCGCATACCGGCCGAGAAGATGGGCACCCACACCTTCGGTCTCGACGACATCCTCGAGGCCTACGACGTGTTCGCCCACGCGGCCGACCACCTTGCCCTCAAGGTCGTGATCAACGCCGGCTGATCTCCGGTGGACCGGAAACCGTTCGTCGCACGATCGAAATCCAGCCCGTAGACCGAGGAGCAGTCATGGCACGTCGCGATATCGAGTTCGACGCCGAAGGTGTCATTCTGCGGGGCTGGTTCTACCCCGCCGCCGGCGACGCCGTGTCCGCACCGACCGTGGTGCTCGCGCACGGCTTCTCCGCGGTGAAGGAGATGTACCTCGACGAATACGCCGAGGTGTTCGCGGCGGCCGGCCTGAACGCGTTCGTGTTCGACAACCGGAACTTCGGTGCCAGCGACGGCACACCCAGACAGGAGATCGACCCGTGGGCGCAGGTCCGCGACTACCGCCACGCGATCACCTTCGCCGGCAGCCTGCCGGAGGTCGACGCCGATCGGATCGGGATCTGGGGGAGCAGCTACTCCGGCGGCCATGTGCTCGTCGTCGCGGCCATCGACCGGCGGGTCAAAGCGGTCGTGAGCCAGGTGCCGATGGTCAGCGGTCACGACAACCTGCGCGCCCTCGTTCGGGCCGACTTCATCGCGGGCTTCCGCGAGCTGTTCGACGAGGATCGGGTCGCTCGCTTCCACGGCAAGTCGCCCGCGACGGTGCCGGTCGTCGCCGAAGACCCACTCGCCCCGTCCGCGCTGCCGACCGCCGACTCGTGGCAATGGTTCACCGAGACGGCGGCCAGCCGCGCACCATCGTGGCGCAACGAGGTCACGCTGCGCAGCGTCGAGATGTTCGCCGAGTACGAGCCGGTGACCTACCTGCCCTACATCAGCCCGACTCCGCTGCTCATGTTGCCTGCGGCCGGCGATCACCTGACACCGTTCGACCTCGCGGTCGCCGCGTTCGACCAGGCTCACGAACCAAAGCGACTGACGATCCTCCCCGGCGGTCACTTCGACGCATACGTCAAAGGCGCCGCCGTCTCCCAAGCCGCGGCGCGCGACTGGTTCGTCGAGCA
>JAOPWD010000191.1 GCA_025965875.1 Pseudonocardiales bacterium | reverse complement strand
CCCCCGACGTTGTGATCACGACGTCGACCCTGCCGCAGCAGGCGCTCTGGTACCGGCTGCTGGGCGATCGCAACCCACTGCACTCCGATCCCGCATTCGCGCGGTCGGCCGGGTTCCCGGCGCCGATACTGCACGGCCTCGGCACCTACGGGATCGTCTGCAAGGCGCTCGTGGACGAACTGCTCGACGGCGACGTGCGCCGGGTCCGTTCCTTCGGCGTGCGCTTCACCGGCGTGGTCTATCCCGGCGAGACGCTGCGCACCGCGGTCTGGGCGGACGGCGAGCGCTTTACCGTGGCGACGACCGTTCCCGAGCGCGCTGACGCCCCTGCTCTCTCGGCGGGCGAGTTTGTCGTGACGGCATGACCAGCCCGAGTGTCGCGCCCTGTCGCGTCGCCGAGATCGACAGTTGGACCGACGAAGCCGATGTCGTCGTCGTCGGCTTCGGGGCGGCAGGCACGGCCGCGGCGTACGAGGCCGCCAGCGCAAATGCATCGGTCCTCGTGCTCGAACGCACCAGTGCGTCAGGCGGCGCAGCAGCCATGTCCGACGGGATGATCTACCTCGGCGGCGGCACGGCGACCCAGCGCGGCGCGGGCTTCGAGGACTCGGTCGAGAACATGACTGCATTCCTCACCGCGGCGTGTGGTCCGGCCCCGGACGAGGCGAAGATCGCGGCGTACTGCGCGGGCACGGTTGAGCACCATGACTGGCTCGTCGCCCGCGGCGTGCAGTTCGCGGCGACCTTTCGTCCGGACGGCGGTGGCACCTCGCCGCTCGACGGCGAAGGGCTCATGTACACCGGTGGCGAGAACGCCTACCCGTTCGACGAATTGGTGCCGCCCGCGCCGCGCGCCCATGTCGTGCAGGGCGGCCGACCCGGCGGTGCCGCGCTGATGACCGTGCTGACACAGGCCGCCCTGGACGCCGGGGCTCGGCCGTCCTACGACACCAGCACCGAGCGGCTCGTCGTCGACGACGGCGGGCGGGTGTGTGGCGTCATCGTGTCGCGTTACGGCGAGGGGTTCGCGATTCGCGCGCGCACCGGCGTCGTACTCACCGCGGGCGGGTTCATCAACAACCCCGAGATGGTCGAGCAGTACGCCCCGGTGCTGCACCTCACGGGCCTGCGGCTCGGCACGGAGGGCGACGACGGCCGCGGCATCAGGATGGCGCAGGGCGCGGGTGCGCGGGTGAAACGGATGGACGCGGTCGAGTGCGCCCTGCCGTTCAATGCGCCGCGCGGACTGGTGCACGGCATCCTCGTCAACCGACTCGGCCAGCGGTTCGTCAACGAGGACACCTACATGGGCCGGATCGGACAGCGCGCACTCGTCGCGCAGGGCGCCGAGGTATACCTGATCGTCGACGAGGCGCACTACGCACCGAACTGGCTCGGCGTGCCCGCGGCGTGGGTGTGTGCGACCGCGGCGGAGTTGTCGGCCGAGATCGGGCTGCCCGACCGCGCCCTGGTGGAGACGCTCGACTATTTCAACCAGCACGCGGCACAAGGGGTCGACCCGCTGTTCCACAAGCGGCCGCCGGCCCTGACGCCGCTGACGCCGCCGCTGGCCGCATTCGACCTGCGGGCGGACAAGTTCCCCTACGCGCCGTTCACCCTCGGTGGATTGCACACGCTGCCGAGCGGTGAGGTGCTTGACGTGGACGGCGAACCCATCGCCGGTCTCTACGCGGCCGGCCGTACCACGTCCGGCGTCGCCGCACAGGGTTACTGCAGCGGCCTGTCCCTCGGCGACTCGACCTTCTTCGGCCGGCGCGCGGGGCTCTCCGCGGCGGGGGCCAAGCCGTGATCCTCGACCGGTTCCGGCTCACCGATCAGGTTGCCGTCGTCACGGGCGCCGGGCGCGGGATCGGCGCGGCCACCGCCGTCGCGCTGGCTGAGGCCGGCGCCGACGTGGTCATCGCGGCGCGCACCGAATCACAGCTCGAGGAGGTCGCAGACCGCATCAAAGCCGTCGGCCGGCGAGCGCACGTGGTGGCGGCCGACCTCAACGACGAGGCCGCGATCCGTGCGCTGGCCGGTGCGGCCCGCGACGTCTTCGGCCGGCTGGATCTGGTCGTCAACAACGTCGGCGGCACGTATCCCTGCACCTACCTCGACACCACGACGGCCTTTCTCGAAAGGGCCTTCCATTTCAACGTGTCCACCGCGCACGCGCTGACCACCTCCGCAGTTCCGGTAATGCTCGAGAACGGCGGCGGCTCGGTGGTCAACATCTCCTCGGTCATGGGCAGGGTCGCTGGTCGCGGCTTTCTCGCCTACGGCACCGCGAAGGCGGCGCTCGCGCACTACACCCGACTGGCGGCCGCCGACCTGTCCCCCAAGGTGCGGGTCAACGCCATCGCGGTCGGCTCGGTGGCGACGTCCGCTCTCGACGTGGTGCTGGGCAACGACGCGATGCGCACCCAGATGGAGGACGCGACACCGCTGGGCCGGATCGGGGACCCCGAGGACATCGCGGCTGCGGTCGTGTACCTCTGCTCCCCCGCCGGCAGCTACGTCACGGGCAAGATCCTCGAGATCGACGGCGGCCTCGGCCGGCCCAATCTCGACCTCCCTGTTCCCGATATGTAGAGGCGCAATGACTCTTCGGATAGTGCAGTGGAGCACCGGCAATGTCGGCCGCCACGCGATTGCGGGGATCGACGCGCGGCCCGAACTCGAACTCGTCGGCGTGTGGGTGTCGAGTGCCGAGAAGGCCGGCCGGGACGCGGGTGAACTGGCCGGGCTGGGCCGATCGTTGGGTTTGACCGCGACTAACGACGCCGACGCGCTGCTCGCGCTGAAGCCGGACTGCATCGTGCACACCGCGATGGCCGACAACCGGCTGCCTGAGGCGATCGCCGACCTGCAGCGCTTCCTTGCGGCCGGCATCAACGTGGTCTCCAGCTGCCCGGTGTTCCTGCAGTACCCCGAGGGCGTCGTGCCGGCCGAGATCACCGATCCCATCCGTGCCGCGGCCGCGGAGGGCGCGGCGTCGCTGTGGGTCAACGGTGTCGACCCGGGCTTCGCCAACGACTGGCTCCCGCTGGTGCTCACCAGCGTGTGCGAGCGCATCGACGAGGTGCGCTGCTTCGAGATCCTCGACTACTCGACCTACGACAACCCGGTCGTGCTGTTCGACGTGATGGGCTTCGGCAAGCCGGTTGACGAGGTGCCCATGCTGCTCATGCCGGGCATCCTGTCGCTGGCGTGGGGGTCGGTCGTGCGCCAGCTGGCCGCCGGGCTGGACGTCGAACTCGACGAGCTGCGTGAGACGGTGCAACGGCTGCCCGCACCCGAGACGTTCGAGATCGCATCAGGGAAGATCGAAAAGGGCACCACAGCCGCGCTGCGCTTCGAGGTGCTGGGGATGCGCGGGGGGCGTCCTGTGTGCGTGCTGGAGCACGTGACGCGATTGCGCGCCGACCTTGCCCCGGACTGGCCGCAGCCGGCGGGGAAGGGTTGCTATCGCGTCCAGGTCACCGGTGAGCCGAACTACACGCTCGACCTGCAACTGCTCGGCACCGACGGCGACCACAACACCGCGGGGCTGAAGGCGACAGCGATGCGACTGGTCAACGCCGTCGAGGCGGTGGTCGCCGCGCCGCCTGGGCTGCTGACGGCGCTCGACCTGCCGCTCATTACCGGGCGCGGGCTGGTGCGCTAGGCGCGCTTTCTGATCTTCGATCTGCGATAGTGCTGCCGGAGCGGCACTGGTGCAGGTCGAATCGGTTGGGGAGATCACCGTGGACTACGAATCCCAGGGCTGGGTCAGTTTCGGGCCGATCTCGGCCGCCCCCGTGCCATCAGACATGGGCGAGGCGCAGGATGGACGGCGCCTGGAGCTGGCTGACGTCGGCCGGCTCGCCCGTCGGGCAATGCGCAGTGCGGTGCGTGCTGCGCGGGCTGGCGAGGGCCTCGCGTTCTCGAGCCTGCTGCGCGCACACCTGCCCGGCGGGATCGAGGATCTTTCGGTAGTCGAGGAGTCCTGGCCCGCCTACGACCACATCAATGTGCAGGCCGGACTGGATGCCTGGCTGGCCGTGCCAGGCCGGACCCACGAGCTGGTCGGCGTGATCGGATTCCAGCACAGTGTGTTCGGGCTGGCCGAGCTGCTCGGTGCCGGCGACGAGCTCGGTCCGATGGGCATGGGGATGCGCCCCGGCAATGTCGCGCGGGCAAATCTGCCCGCCGGCCCGGACGGCGCGGTGCGCCCCTGTGTG
>JAOPWD010000170.1 GCA_025965875.1 Pseudonocardiales bacterium | reverse complement strand
GCCTCGATGACGGCCCTGTCGTCACCGTGCTGCTGAACGAGGCAGGCGGCAAGACCGAACTGGTCTGCCACCTCGCTTGCCGGACAGGTTCCCACGAGCGCGACGGCGTCCCCGACACGCTGCGACTCGAGCCGGTGCAGGTCGTCGGCTCGCCCGGAGTCACCCACGTCAAGTACCGGGTGGGCTAGGCCGGGCGAGCGTGCCGGCTCACGCGATCGAGTGTTCGGCGACTGCGTCACTGACCTGGGTGAGCCGGAAGTTGTTGCCCGACGGATCGCGGAACCCCGCATCGATCCCGTAGGGACGCTCCTCGGGCGCCTCGACGAACTCGACGCCACGCGCGCGCAGGTCGTCGTAGGAGGCCTGGCAGTCGTCGGTGGTCAGGAAGATCGTGCCCGCAAAGCCCTTGGCCATCAGCTCGCGCACCTCATTCGCGGTCGCCTCGTCCATGATCGGCGGGCCGGGGACGGCCATCAGCACGATCGCCAACTCGGGCTGGTTCACCGGGCTGACGGTCAGCCAGCGGAAGTTGCCCATTTCCGGCATCGTGACGTCGGAGCGGACCTCCATGCCGAGCTTGCCGGTGTAGAAAGCTAGTGCCTCGTCCTGGTCGTGCACCCACAGCTGGGCGTTGGCGATCTTGTACATGTCTTGTCCTCCGCTATTGGTTGTTGATGTACCCGACGCTATTCACCGACGCGACGGTCGTCTTCTCGAAACGTGCGCAGTTGCGGTCGGCTGTAGGCGCGCACGACGCAGGCCGGCACGAGCGCGAACGCGGACGCGGGCGGGAACGAGTCGCGATACGCCGTGGGGGTGGTGCCGAACATCCGCTTGAAGCTCGTCGTGAATGAGCCGATGCTCGTCAGCCCGACGGCGATGCAGATATCGGCGACCGAGTTGTCGGTATTACGCAGCAGCGCGGCGGCCCGCTCGAGACGGCGGGTCAGCAGGTAGGCGTGCGGTGAGTCGCCGAACGCCTTGCGGAAGGCCCGGCTGAAGTGTGCCGGTGATAACCCGGCCGCCCGTGCGAGCACGGTGACGTCGAGCTGGTCGGCGTAGCGCGCGTCAGCAAGGTCCTTGGCACGCAGTAGGTGCCGCGCGATCGGTAGCTGGGTCATCAAGGTCGAGTATGCCCGGCGCGCCGAGTCCGGCCGCAACATCATGCAATCGTGCGGCTGGCGCCGCGCTGCCGCCGGATGAATGGCCGAACGTCGGCTAGCGTCGGAGCGGCAACGTTGCGCTGAGTTGAGGAGGCATCCAGGCATGGCGGGCAGTTCGGTGCGGTGGGGGATCGTCGGGCCTGGCCGCATCGCCGAGAACGTGATGGGCGACTTCGCGTATGTGCCGGATGCCGAAGTGGTGGCGGTTGCTTCGCGATCGGCCGACCGGGCCCAGGCGTTCGCACACAAGCACGGCATCGGCCGCGCCTACGGCTCATACCGTGAACTCATCGCGGATCCGGACGTCGACGTCCTGTACATCGCCACGCCCCATCCGCAACACCTCGCGATCGGGGTCGCGGCGGCCCGTGCGGGCAAATCCTTGCTGGTCGAGAAGGCATTCACCGCCACGTTGGCCGGCGCGCAGACGCTGGTCGAGGAAGTCCGGGCGAATCGGGTGTTCGCGATGGAGGCGATGTGGACGCGCTTCCAACCAGCGGTGGTCAAGGCCCGCGAACTGCTCGCCGACGGCGCTATCGGCGAGGTCCGGTCCGCGCAGGTCGACCTGGGCGTGGTCCGCGACTTCGACCCGGCCGACCGGGTCTTTGCCTATGAACTGGGCGGCGGCGCGATGCTGGATCTGGGTGTCTACCTGGTCTCGTTCGCCCAGATGGTGTTGGGCACACCGACGTCGGTGTCTGTCCGCGGATCGCTCGAACCATCCGGGGTGGACGCGGCGGCGAGCCTCTTGCTCGGCTTTCCGGAAGGACGGACCGCGACGCTGATGTGCTCGTTGCACAGCCCGATGCCTGGGCACGCCCGGGTCTTCGGCAGCACCGGCTGGATCGATGTACTGCCGCGCTTTCACCATCCGCGCTCGATCGTCCTGCATCGGCAGGGCGCCGAGCCGGAGCAGTTCGATCGTTCCCCCATCGGCGAGGGGTACGCGCACGAACTGATCGAGGTCACCGAGTCGGTCGCGGCCGGTCGGACCGAGAGCGCGATCATGCCGCTGGACGACACCCTCGCGGTTCAGCGAGTACTCGACGAGGCGCTGGGACTGCTCGGGATCCGATTCACCGAGGACACCACCGCGCTAGGACCACCGGCGGCCGAGTAGCCGGGCGAGCACTTCCGTCGCCACGGCGGCCAGGCCGGCCACGACGAACGCCGCCGCGGATCCGCTGGCGTCGGCGATCGCAGCCGGCGTGCCTCCTGACGCCGCCGCGAGGAGAAAGAACAGCGCCGGCTGTCACGAGCGCGGTGCCGGATCCCTGCAGCGTGCCGACCTACTGCGAGCTGCGGGCCGGACACCCACGTCAAACTCCGTGGTCCCCCGCAGCATCCCCAGGACCCCCAGCGCGGTCGCAGTGACGAGCGTCGCCAAGGGCTGACGATCGAGATCGCGAACAACGGACGGACGCCGGGCGTCCTGGTGAACGTGGTGGCTGCGCCCGAACCGGTCAGACCTTGATCACGTCGAGGTCGTCGACCTCGGCCACCGGGTCCCGCGGCTCGGCGCTGACATGTTCGAGCAGGAAGAGCACCAGGATGCCGCCGATCACCAACAGGACGGTGCCGATGCGGAACGCCAGCGAGTAGCCGTGGGTGAGGGCTACGGCGGGTAACACCCCCTCGTGAATCTGCGACGCGGCGTGCCGCAGCCCGAGGGTGACCAGGCAGGACAGTCCGAGTGCGCCACCGACCTGCTGCATCGCGCTCTGCACGCCCGAGGCGAGCGAGGAGTCCTGTCCGGTGACTTCGTGCAGGGAGGCATTGCCGATGGCCGGGAAGCACAACCCGGAGCCCAGCCCGAGGATGATCATGCCCGGCAACACACCGCTCGCGTAGGCCGAGTGGATGCCGATGCCACTGGTGAGGAACAGCCCCACGGCGCAGCTGAAGAACCCGGCGGCGAGCAGCGGCTTGACGCCGACGCGCGGCATCAGAGCAGTACCGAGTCCGATGCCGACGCCGATCGTGATCCCGAACGGCAGGTAGGACAGACCACCCTTCAGCGGCGAGTAGTCAAGGATCTGCTGCTCGAAGAGGGTGAGCAGGAAGAAGTAGCTGAAGAACGACGCGGAGAAGAAGAGCGTGACGAAGTTCGTGACGACCCGCGTGCGGTTCTTGAAGAACTCCAGCGGAATTAGCGGGGAGTCCGAGACTGCCTCGATGCGAACCATCAGCCCGAGCAGCGCCACCCCGCCGAGCAGCGGCAGCAAGACTTGCGCCGAGCCCCACGGGTGGGTCGCGGCCTGCAGCAGGCCGTCGACCACGGCGATGAGGCCGCCGGTGCCCGTCAGCGCACCCGCGAAGTCAGGACGCGCAGAGGTGCGAACCATCCGGCTCTCGGACACCAACCGCGGCACCACCGCGAGCGCGAACGCGGCAACCGGCAGGTTGACGAAGAAGATCCACCGCCACGACGCGAAGTCGACCAGCGCCCCCGAGATGACCGTGCCCAGCGTCCCGCCGAGTCCGGCGATGCCGCCCCACATGCCGAGCGCCTTCATCCGCTCGCGCGGGTCGGGGAACAGCAATGCGATGAGGCCGAGTGAGGCGGGCGCGGCCAGCGCCTCGCCCACGCCCTGGAGGAATCGGGACGCCACGAGCATGCCGGGATTGACGGCGGCCCCGCAGGTGGCCGAGGCGAACGCGAACAGCCCGACGCCGAGCAGGAACAGCCGGCGCCGGCCGAGGATGTCGGCCAACCGCCCACCGAGGAGCAGCAGCCCGCCGGCCATCAGGATGTAGCCGTTGACCACCCAGGCGAGCCCGGACTGCGAGAAGCCGAGGTCGTCCTGGATCCGGGGCAGCGCGACGTTCACCACGGTGATGTCGAGGACGAGCATGAACTGGATCAGGCCGAGCACGCCCAACGCCTTCCAGCGCCGAGGGTCCGGCTCTACGCCCTCGGATTTCGACGGGTTCGACGTCGATTCGGTGGTCATGAGGTGGTACTCCTTCGTTCGGGATCTCATCAAGCGAGGCGCTAGCGGCGGTCTCTCAAGTACGTCGAACCGATCGACCGGATTTCGACAGCTGCGGCCGACGGAGTTTTTCTCCGCTGACAGCGACCGGCGTGGTGGTCATCGAGGGCAGGACGAACGTAGATCGGAGGTCTGACAACGCGACGCTAGCTACGCGCTCTCGCCGGTGCGTAGGCCATTCGCGGGCCGATCCAGTGGGCCACTGTGTTTCAGTTGAGTGACGTATCTCGGCGTTGGGAGACGGGAAATCGCCGTCTCTGATCTTGCGGATACGTCACTCGGCGGAAACGGCAATGACGCGCAAAACCACGTGCGCAAGATCGCCGGCGTCAACCGAGTCGGGGACGTCATGCTCAAGCGCGGCGTGATCGGTGACCTGCGACTGTTCGCCTGGCTCAAGGCCACCAGGGAAGGCAACTACGACCCGCGCACGGTCACGATCACGCTGCTCGACGAGAAGCGCAGCGCCGTCTGCTCGTGGGTGCTCACCTCGGCCCAACCGAAGAAATGGGTCGGCCCGACGCTGGCCGCCAAGGGCGGCGGCGAAGTGGCGATGGAGGAACTGCACCTCGTCGCCGAAGGGATCGAGTATCTCTCGAACTAGCCCACCCCAAGCCTGCTCCGACGGCGAAATCGCCGGCGCCTACAGTTGGCATTGGAAGGCGTGTGCGTATGCGGCGTGCCATGGCGGTCGGGGGCGCCCTCGCAATTGCGGCGATGCTGACTCCGGCGGCCCGGCCCGTGGTGCCATCACTGGTGACAGCTTCGGTCGATCTGCCACGCCACTCCACGATCGTCAACGCAACCAAGCGAGCCGCGGACTATTACCGCACCACCTACGCCCACACGACCCTGCTGCCCAAGGCCGGCTGGTCCTGGGCGACGTATTCGCAAGGCGTGCAGGCCCTCTACCGGCAGGCGGGGGATGCGGCCTATCTCAGCGACGGTCTTGCCTGGGGCAGATCCAACTCCTGGCACACGACCACCCGAGAGATAGACCCCGACTTGCTCAAGGCCGGGCAGACGTACTTCGACCTCAACGCAATCGACCGCGCCGCTTCGCTCGCCGCGATGGACGCCACCATGGCCAACGATCTCGTGCACCAACCGCTGTCGCGCTACGACTGGGAAGACGCGCTGTTCATGGGCCTGCCGGTCTGGACGCGGTGGGCGAAGCGCATCGGCCAGGTGGCTTACTTCGACAGACTCGACGCCCTGTACGCGTGGGCGCGCGACTCAGGCGCGACGAGCGCCCGCTGCCGAGGCCGGACGGTTCCGCAGACCGGTCTGTACGACGCGGCGCAGGGCCTCTGGTACCGCGACTGCACGTTCGTCGGCGTGCGGGACTCGCGCGGCCAGCCCATCTTCTGGGCGCGCGGCAACGGGTGGGTCATCGCAGCCATGGCTCAGGTTCTGGAGTCACTGCCGCCCGGCGGCCCACGTGCCGTGAAGTACGCCAGCATGCTGCGCACGATGGCCGCCCGCCTCCTGCAGGCACAGGGCAGCGACGGTCTGTGGCGCGCCAGCCTCGCCGACGCCGCGCTGTACCCGCAGCCCGAGACGAGCGGCACCGCACTGATCACCTACGCGCTGGCGTCGGGTATCGCGCGCGGGATCCTCGACCGGGCCACGTACCTTCCCGCAGTAGCCAGAGCGTGGCAAGGGTTGACCACTATTTCCTTGCAGCCGAACGGTTTCGTGACGAACTGCCAGGGACCTGGCGGCAGTCCGGGCGCGTCCTATCTCGGCCATGTCCCGCGCATCGC
>JAOPWD010000147.1 GCA_025965875.1 Pseudonocardiales bacterium | reverse complement strand
AGGCGATCGTGTCGATCTCGTCGCAGGTGCTGCGCGAGTACCGCGAGTACGAGCGCTCGATGACCACGCTGGTCGACGCGGCGGTGAAGCCGAAGGTGTCGCAATACGTCCGCGCAATCAGCGAGCGACTGGAAGGCGTAGCCACGCACCGGCTGCCGTTCTATGTCATGAAGTCCAACGGCGGCGTGCTGTCCGCCGACGAGGTCGTGCACCAGCCCATCACGACGGTGCTGTGTGGCCCCGCGGCCGGAGCGCTGGGCGCGGCGCTCATCGCGAGTACCGCCGGCTTCGAGAAGGTGCTCACCTGCGACGGCGGCGGCACCTCCACCGACGTGTCCGTCGTGCTCGCCGGCGAGCCGACCCTCACCACCGAGGGCCAGGTCGGCGCCTACCCGTCCAAGATTCCGATGATCGACGTCGTCACCGTCGGCGCGGGCGGCGGTTCGATCGCGTGGGTGTCGCCCGAGGGCGCGCTCAAGGTCGGGCCGAAGTCGGCCGGGGCCGACCCCGGCCCGCTCTGTTACGGCAACGGCGGCACGCAGGTCACGATCACCGACGCGCACCTGGTCCTAGGCCGCATCCCGCCGCACCTGCTCGGCGGCGAGGTGCCGCTGGACGGAGAGGCGGCTCGCGACGGCCTGATCGCCCTGGCCAAGACGCTCGGGCTATCACTGCAGGCGTGCGCGACCGGCGTCCTCGAGATCTCGGCCTGGAACCAGGCGAACGCGCTGCGCCAGATCACCGTCAAGCGTGGTCTGGACGTCCGCGACTTCACCCTCACGACGTTCGGGGGCTCCGGCTCGCTGCTGCTGTGCCGGCTGGTCGACATCCTGGGCCTGCGCGGTGTGCTGGTGCCGCCCAACCCGGGCAACGTGTCGGCGTTCGGCCTGCTCACGGTCGATGTCAAGAACGACTACGTGCGCACCGCCGTACGCCGCCACGACGACCTCGAACCAAAGGCCGTCGAGGAGTTGTTCACCGACCTCCACACCCAGGCCGCGGACGCGCTCACGCAGGAAGGCTTTGCTGAGGCCGAGCATCGCTTCGTCCGCACCGCCGACCTGCGCTACTTCGGCCAGGCCTTCGAGGTGCGGGTGCCGGTCCAAGGCCCGTTGGACGCGGCCGGTGCGGACGAGGTGGCCGGCCGTTTCCACGACGCCCACCGTGCGCTGTACGGGTACGACTTCCGCGACGACCCGAGCCAGCACGTCGAATGGGTGAACCTGCGGGTGTCGGGCATCGGTCCCATCCACCGTCCGGAACTACGCGAACTTCCCCCCGGCGACGGCGACGCGAGCCCGGCGCGCACCGGCGCGCGTCCGGTCTGCTTCGACGCCGACACCGGCTACGTCGACACCGCGATCTACCGGCGAGCGGACCTCGCTCCGGGCGCCGTCATCCACGGCCCGGCGATCATCGAGGAATACGGATCGACCGTCCCGCTGCATCCCGGCTTCGTCGCCCGGGTCGACGGCTACGGCAACCTGCTCGTCACGGGGGAGCAGGCATGACGACGTTGACGAACGGTGCCGCGGCCGTCGATCCGGTGCTGCTCGAGGTCGTGGCCGGCAGCCTGGCCTCGATCGAGATGGAGGTCGAGACCGCCATCGGCCGCACGTCGCGCTCGCCGATGATCCGCGACGCCCACGACTACCGGGCCGGCATCCACGACCGACTGCTGCGCAAGCTGACCGGCCGCTCGTACAGCGCGCTCGTCCACCCGGTGGCCCGCGACTTCCCGCTCCGGACGATGCGCCCCGGCGACGTCTTCTTCCACAACGACGTCTACCGCTCCGAGGGCGGCATCGGTCACCTGCCCGACCTATGCGTCACCGTCCCGGTCTTCGCCGACGCAGAAGTCGTCGCGTTCGTCCAGGCGTTCGGCCACCACGACGACATCGGCGGTGCCGTCCCCGGCTCGATGCCCAGCCACGCGACGAGCGTGTACGAGGAAGGCCTGATGGTCCCGCCGATCAAGCTGTGGGACGCGGGCGTGCCGAACCGGGCCGCGCTGACGATCATGACCCGCAACTCCCGCATGCCCGAGTCCCTGGCCGCCGACCTGGATGCGGAGTGCTCGGCCTGTCTGATGGGATCGCGCCGCCTGGCCGAGCTGTTCGAACGCTACGGCCGCGACACCGTCGAGGCGTGCTTCGACGCCATCGTCGCCACCACGGCCGAGACGTACCGCCGCGAGATCCTGTCCAAGATCCCGACCGGCACGTGGACGTGGGAGGACTACGCCGAGCACGACGGCGTCGACGAGCCGAAGCTGCACACCCAGCGGATCACGCTGACCAAGGTTGCCGAAGACGAGCCGGGTGGCCCGAAGCTGATCGTCGACTTCACCGGCACCGCCCCGCAGGCCAAGGGCCCGATCAACCACTGCGGCGACTACGCCGACGGCAACTTCCTGAAGAAGTGGCTCGCCCCGATCCTGCGCAACCTGGCCGACTCGCCCGAGCGGATGGCCGAACTGGACGTCAACGAGGGCGTCGTCGAACTGATCGAGATGCGCTTCCCGCCACCTGGGACGCTGCTCACGCCGATCTTCCCCGCGCCAACCAACGCGCGGACGTTCGTCATCCTGCGGCTACTCGGCGTGCTCGCGGGCG
>JAOPWD010000124.1 GCA_025965875.1 Pseudonocardiales bacterium | reverse complement strand
ACGACGTGGGGCGAACGCGAGCGCGGAGGCCGGATGCCTTACGGCGTCAGCCTGATCGACGTTGCGACGGGCGAGCGCACCGTGCTCGCTGCCCAGCCCGGTGTGCAGTACGGCGGCCCGCGGTTGTCGCCGGACGGGCGCCGGCTCGTGGTCTCGCGCGAGGTCGAGGGCGATTTCGACACGCCGATGACCCACGTGCTCCTGCTCCACGAAGTCGGTACTGACTCGCCGCCCGTCCAGATCGATCTCGGCGATGTTTACCCGACCGAGTGGGTGTGGGGACACGACTCGCACACGCTGTTCATCGCCGGCGACTGGCATGGCCGCTCGCAGGTCATCGAATTCGACGCCGCACTAGGGCTGGTGGTGCGCCGGCTGGCCGCCGATGCGGCGTACTCGAGTCTCTGTCCGTCGCCGGACGGACGCTATGTGTACGCGCTGCGCTCGGCGGTCGACGCCGCCCCCACGCCTGTCCGGCTCGATGCGACGGACGAGGACCAGACGCCGACGATGCTGGCGTCACCAGCCCCGACGCCCGAACTGCCCGGGTTGCTCGTCGACGTCGAGACGGCGATGCCGGATGGTTCGACGGTGCGGGGCTGGCTCTGTCTGCCGCCGGTGACGAGCGGGCCGGCGCCGCTCATGCTGTGGATCCACGGTGGGCCGTTCATGTCCTACAACGCCTGGAGTTGGCGGTGGAATCCGTGGGTTGCCGTGGCCCGCGGCTACGCCGTGCTGCTGCCCGATCCGGCACTGTCGACGGGCTACGGCCCGGACTGGATCGCCCGGGCCTGGCCGCACCGGGCCGAACCGGTGTGGCGCGACCTGGAAGCGTTGCTGGACAGGGTGGTGGCGCGTGACGACGTCGATGCGGCCCGCACGGCGTGCCTGGGCGGATCGTTCGGCGGCTACATGACGAACTGGATCGCCGGGCACACCGACCGCTTCGGCGCGATCGTCACGCACGCAGGGCTGTGGGCGTTGGACCAGCAGCACACCACCACCGACGCGGCGTATTGGAAGAGCGGACTGTTCGGTACGCCGGCCGAGCACCCCGAGTGGTATGCGGAGAACTCGCCGCATAACTTCGTCGAGCAGATCCGTACGCCGATGCTTGTCGTGCACGGCAACCACGACTACCGAGTGCCGGTCAGCGAAGCGCTGCGCCTGTGGTGGGACCTGGTCAGCCGATTCGACGGCGAGCCAGGCGACCTGCCGCACCGCTTCCTGCAGTTGACCGGCGAGAACCACTGGGTGCTCTCGCCGGCCAACGCAGTCATCTGGTACGAGACCGTGCTCGGCTTCTGCGACCGGCACGTACTCGGCCACACCACGGGCGACGGTACGGGCGACACGAGCGGCGACTAGGCCTCGACCAGCACCGCGGCATCGGCAACGCGCGCCTCGTCCGGCTGCGACGGTCGGATCACGAGGCGGATCAGCACGAGCGTCGCGGCCAGGAACAGCGTCGCCACGAAGAACGCCCGGTCGGCGCCGACGACGAATGCGTGCTGCGCGATCTGCCGTGCGGTTTCGCCGACCGCTGGGTGCGCCGCCGCGTGTGCGCTCGCGCTGCCGAACACGGTGACGAGAACGGCCAGCCCGAGTGAGCCGCCGACCTGCTGCATCACGTTGACCAGTCCGGACGCCGCACCGGCGTCAGCCGGCTCGACCCCGTCGAGGGCGGCCGTGGTGAGCGGCACGAACGCGATGCCGTTGCCGATGCCGAACACCAGCAGCGGGCCGAGCAGCGATCCGTACGTGCTGGTCTCCGACAGTTGCGTCAGCCACAGCAGGCCGGTGGTCGACAGGGCGATCCCGCCGGTCATCAGCGTCCGGCTCTGGAAACGTTCCACGAGCACCCGCGCGCTCAGCATGGAGGCGACGAACAGCACGGCGGTCAACGGCAGGAAGGCGAAGCCGGTCTTCAGCGCGCTGTAGCCGAGCACCTCCTGCAGGAACTGGGTGAGGAAGAAGAACATCCCCATCATCCCGGCGACCAGCAACAGTCGCGCGACGTAGGACGTGCTGCGGTTGCGGTCGGCAAACAGCCGTAGTGGCGTGATCGGCGACGGCGCCCGCAACTCGGTCAGCACGAAACCGACGAGCAAGGCCACCCCCACGGCGAACGAGCCCAGCGTCGCGGGGTCGCCCCAGCCGGCGGTGGCGGCGTGCACGAAGCCGTAGACGAGTGCCGCCATGCCGATCGTCGAGGTCAGGGCGCCGGTCAGGTCGAACCGGCCGGTCCTGCGCGGCGTCTCAGGCAGGACGAGGCGCGACAGCGCGAAGACCGCGAGACCGATCGGAGCGTTGACGAAGAGCACCCAGCGCCAGGACACCCACTGGGTGAGCATGCCGCCGGCAATGAGCCCGACCGCGCTGCCGCCGATCGAGACCGCCGTGTACAGGCCGACCGCGCGGGTCCGTTCGCGTCCCTGCGGGAACATCGTCATCAGCAGGGCGAGTGCCGACGGCGAGGCCAGTGCGCCACCGATCCCCTGGACGGCGCGGGCGGCGAGCAGTTGACCGGACGTCTGCGCGAAGCCGCCGATGAGCGAAGCCAGCGTGAACAGGGCGATGCCGGTCAGGAACGTGCGCCGCCGGCCCAGGATGTCGCCGGCGCGGGCGCCGAGCAACAGTAGGCCGCCGAAGGTCAGCGTGTAGGCGTTGACGACCCAGGACAGGCCCGCGGGGGAGAAGTTCAGCGCTGACTTGATGTCCGGCAGGGCGATGTTCACGATCGTCGCGTCGAGCACGACCATCAGTTGCGAGGACAGGATGAGGGTGAGCACGAGTCCGGGGTGGCCGTGCGGGAACAGCCGGCGCCTCGACGGCGCGGCGGCCACTGTCGGTGGTGCCGATGGAGATTCGATTGCCACGAGATAACTCCTCGATGGAGTGGTAGTTTGGTGAAGCGGATGGCCCCTCCGGTAACAATACGGAGGCTCCCTCCGGTTAGCAAGTTCATTGATGGAGGTGCGGCGTGTCGCGGTCGGAGACGGCGGACACCGTGGCGACGCCTGCCGGCGACCCGGACGAGCTCGGCCGCCCGCAGCGCGCTGACGCCCGCCGCAACCGAGACCTGCTGCTGGTCGCCGCTGCCGAGGTCTACGGCGAGCGCGGGGTCGATGCGTCGCTCGAGGAGATTGCCCGGCGCGCCAATGTCGGGATCGGGACGCTCTACCGGCACTTTCCGACTCGCGACGCGCTGACCGAAGCGGTTTACCGACGCGAGGTGAGCCTGCTGTGCGACGGCGTCGATGACCTGATCGCCAACAACGCCGGTGACGCGGCGCTCGCGCAGTGGATGCGTCGCTTCGCCGGGTACGTCGCGAAGAAAAAGGGCATGGCGATGGCGCTGAAGTCGGTGCTCGGTGCCGACTCGGAGCTGTTCACCTACAGCCACCAGCGCATCCGCGGCGCCATCGGCTCGCTGGTCGCGACGGCGGCCGCCGAAGGCGTGATCCGCGACGACGTCGACGCCGAGGATCTGCTGCGGGCAATGAGCGGCATCTGCATGGCCACCGACACGCCGGGTTGGGCCGACCGGACCGAGCGGCTGGTCGACCTACTCGTCGACGGGCTGCGTTACGGCGCCCCCGGACCGCGAACCGGCGACGCGAGCCGCAACACCGACGCGGGCACGTCGATCCCGGCCCGCAAGTCGGGCGCGGCAGCCGGCGCTCCGTAGGCCGTCATCACCGGCACGACGCCGGCCCAGGCACCGCCGGACACGTCTCCAGGCGGGTCGTCCGGCCATCCGTCGGAGATCTTCAACGACCATTCGCCGATCGGCAGCGCGAAGACGAGCGTGGCCGACAGTTCGCGTTCCGCCGGCCGGCGGATCTCGGCCACCCGGCCGGGCACCAGCGCCTCGGTGACCAGGTCGAGGGCGTGCAGCTTGCCGTCGTCGTCGAGCCGGGTGCAGGAGCCGAACAACACCGCGCTGCGGTAATGGATCGACGACTCGAAAGCTGACCGGGCGACGACCAGACCGTCGAACGACGTGACCGCCAGGCACGTCGGGGCGCCCGCGGCCAGCGCCCGGATCCACGGTGAACCGGTCGAACCGTGGGCCAGCACCCGGTCGCCGTCCCGGACCACCGCCGTGGGGATCACCACCGGCCGCCCGTCCGGATCGGTCAGGCCGAAGTGGCCCACGTGAACGCGGTCGAGCAGCGCGTCGAGGGCGGCCCGATCGGCGCTGCCCTTCTCCTGCAGTCGGGTGATCCTGGTGCGCTCGCGGGGCTGCGTCATCGGCCCATCATTGCGTTGACGAGTTGCGCCAGCCGCGACGGTCGCTCGCTGCGGGCCTCGCTGTTGTCGGCCCAGGTCATCGCCCGCAGCCCGGCATTCGCGCCCAGCCAGCGCAGCGGCTCGGGCTCCCACTTGCGCGAGCGGTGTCCCACCCACGGCAGCCCGGTCAGTTCGGTATCGCGCTCGGTGATCAGGTCGGCCAGCGTCCGCCCGGCCAGGTTGGCCGTCGAGACGCCGTCGCCGACATAGCCGCCCGCCCAGGCCAGCCCGGTGGCGCGGTCAAGGCCGACGGAGGCATGCCAGTCCCGGGTGATGCCGAGCGGACCACCCCAGCGATGCGTGATCTCGACGTCGGCCAGCACCGGGAACAGCTCCACCAGCGTCTGCCGAAGGGCGTCGAAGACGCGCGGCACCCGGTCGTAGTCGCCCCGGATCCGCGAGCCGAAGTGGTACGGCGCCCCGCGGCCACCGAAGACCAGCCGACCGTCCACGGTCCGCTGGCCGTAGATGATCAAGTGCCGATAGTCGCTGAACGTCTCCCGCTCGGCCAGTCCGACCTCGGCCCAGACGGCATCGGGCAGCGGCTCGGTGGCCACGATCAGCGAATACACCGGCGCGACGGCGCGCCGAAGCTTGCGCAGGGTCGCGGTGTAGCCCTCGGTCGCCCGTACGACGACATCGGCATGCACCACGCCCGAGGCCGTGTGCACGGCGCCGGGCTCGATCGCGGTGACCCGGGAGCGCTCGTAGATGGTCGCGCCCCGGGCCTCGACGACTTCGGCCAGGCCGCGGACCAGCTTGGCCGGGTGGATGGCCGCACAGTGCGGCGTGTAGGTCGCGCCCAGCACCGATGTCGCATTCAGCCGGCCCCGCGCCGCGTCGGCGTCGAGCAGGGCCAGTTCCAGCCCGTACTCCTGGGCCTGCGCGGCCTCGGCGCGGGCGCGCGCCAACTGGGCGTCGGAGCGAGCCAGGACGACGGTGCCGCCCATCGCCAGGTCGGCGTCGATGCTCTCAGCCGTACACACCCGGGCCACTTCGGTGACCGCATCCTGCATGGCGCGGTACTGCGCGATGGCCGCGTTCGGGCCCGCCTCGTCCGCGAGCTTCGAGATATCGACGGGGTAGAGCGCCGAACACCAGCCACCGTTGCGCCCAGACGCACCGAACCCGGCGATCTCAGCCTCGAGCACGGCCACCCGCAGCGACGGGTCGGCCGCGAGCAGGTAATAGGCGCTCCACAGACCGGTGTAGCCGGCGCCGACGATCGCGACGTCGACGGTGGCGTCCCCGGGCAACGCGGCCCGCGGCTGCAGCGAGCCAGGTGCGCTCTGCAGCCAGAGCGACAAGTCGCAATAGTCCGGGTTCACGAAACGAGACCGAGCCTAGACAAGGACCTCGTCGAGCGACACGGACTCGTAGCCGTGCGCCTCGGCGACGGGAGCGTTGGTGAGCACGCCTTCATGGGTGTTGAGGCCCAGCGCCAACGCCGCGTCGGCGCGCAGCGCGTCGCGCCAGCCCCGGTTGGCCAGCTCGACGGCGTAGGGCAGCGTCACGTTGGTCAGCGCGTACGTCGAGGTGTGTGGCACCGCGCCGGGCATGTTGGCGACGCAGTAGAAGACCGAGTTGTGCACCATGTAGGTCGGGTTGGCGTGGGTGGTCGGGCGCGAATCCTCGAAGCAGCCGCCCTGGTCGATCGAGATGTCGACGAGCACCGAGCCCGGCTTCATGCGCGACACCAACTCGTTGCTGATCAGGGTCGGCGCCTTCGCGCCGGGGATCAGCACGGCGCCGATGACCAGGTCGGCGTCGAGTACCGCGCGCTCGACCTCGTAGGCGTTCGACGCGACGGTCTGGCAGTGGCCCTGGTAGATGGCGTCCATCTGGCGCAGCCGGGCCACGTTCTTGTCCAGAAGCAGCACCTCGGCCTGCATGCCGAGCGCGATGGCGGCGGCGTTCTGGCCGGACACGCCGGCGCCGATGACGACGACCTTCGCTGCGTAAACGCCGGGCACGCCGCCCATCAGGGTGCCGCGGCCGCCGCCCTGGCGCATCAGGTGGTACGAGCCGACCTGCGGGGCCAGCCGGCCGGCGACCTCGGACATGGGGGCCAACAACGGCAGTGAGTTGTCGGGCAGTTGGACCGTCTCGTAGGCGATGCCGGTCGTGCCGGCGGCGAGCAGGGCGTCGGTGCAGGGCTTGTCGGCGGCCAGGTGCAGGTAGGTGAACAGCACCTGGTCCTTACGCATGCGGTGGTATTCCTCGGCGACGGGCTCCTTGACCTTGAGCACCATGTCAGCCGCGCCCCACACGTCGTCAGCGGCGTCGAGGATCCGCGCGCCCGCTGCGACGAAGTCGTCGTTCGGCAGCGACGAACCGACTCCGGCGTCGCGCTCGACAAAGACCTCGTGCCCGTGGCGGACGAGTTCGTGCACCCCCGACGGTGTGATCGCCACGCGGTACTCGTGGTTCTTGATCTCGCGGGGAATGCCGACCTTCATAAGAATGCCTCCACAGACATTGGGGAGCGAACGGGTTTGGGCAACAATGATGAAGGATAGACCGTGACAAAGCCATTCCTGCGCCGATAATTCGCTAGATTGGGTTCATGGCAGCCAATAGTTCGAAGCCAGTCCGGATCGCCGCACCACCGCCGAACAATCTTCGCCCGGTTCTGGACGACATCGACCGCCGCATCCTGGGCCATCTCGCCGCTGACGCGCGGATCCCGAACAACGCCCTCGCCGATCTCGTGGGTATCGCGCCGTCCACCTGCCTGAGCCGGGTGCGGGCCCTGCGCGAGAGCGGCGTCATCCGCGGCTATCACGCTGACATCGATCCGGCCGCGCTCGGGCGGCCGATTCAGGCGATGATCGCGGTGCGGCTGCAGTCGCACGCGCGCGGCCACATTGCCGAGTTCACAGCCAAGGTCGCCGCGCTGCCCGAGGTACTCAACGTGTTCTTCCTCGGCGGCACCGATGACTTCCTCGTGCACATCGCCGCGACCGGCACCGAGAACCTGCGTGACTTCGTCGTGGTCAACCTCAGCGGCAATCCTGACGTCGCGCTCACCGAGACGAACCTGATCTTCGAGCACGTCCGCGCCGGACTGACCCACTGACGGCTGCTACTGGCCGACCTGCCCGTCAATGCGCTCGCGGAGCAGATCGAGATGTCCGCAGTGCCGCGCGGTCTCCTCGACCATGTGCAGCAGGGCGTAGCGCAGGGTGAACGACAGCTGCGGCCCGCGGGCCCGATCCTCGAGCGCTGAATCGGCGATGGCGCGGCGCGACGTCTCGCACTCGTCGAGGTACGCGGCCACGATGTCGGCCAAGGTGTCGCCCGGCTCGATCACGAAGTTTCCGTGCATGTCTTCGTCCGTCCACGGCCACGGCACCTCCAACCCGGCGAAGTCGATGCTGAACCAGAACCGCTCCGTGCCGGTCAGGTGCTTGACCAGACCAGCCGGCGTAAGGGTCGACGGCGGCATCGGCGCGCTGGACGCCTGCTCGTCGTTCAGCCCGGCCACCTTGTTGACGACGGTCGCGCGCAGGAAATCGAGCATCGCGATCAGCGAGTCGCGCTCGCTGGCGTCCTCCGGCGGTCGGACTCGGGGCACCGCCGTCACGTCGTTGCTGCCAGCCATCGGCGCACGCTATCAGCGACGGACAACCCCCGGGCGGGCTAGCGACGGTGCCGGCGACCGCGACCGCCGTACACGACCACGCTCACGATTGGGATAAGCAGGAAGACCACCCACTCGAAACGCAAGAGGACGAACAGCGCCAGCGCGATGAACGGTGACAGCGCGACGAGGGTCTCGCCCACGCGGCCGCCGAGTGCATCCCGCCGGCCTTCGTATCGTCCGCTGGGCGGGCCGCCCGCCGGCTTGGTCAGGGGGACTGGCGATTTGATCACCGGTGATTCGGGATGGGGTGGGGGCAGGTCGGTGAACAGCGATTGCAGGTCGCGGAAATAGCGGGCGACGCTCACCTGCACCACCCGGTCTGCGTACTCGTCGGGATCCAGCCGGCCGGCGCTGAGGTGTTCGTCCAGTGCCCGGGTGGCGGATTCGCGTTCGGCATGGCCGACGCGGACATCCGGTGCCGGATCCGGTGGCGTGCTCATGGTGTCATTGTGCCGCTGCGCGAGCGTGTCGTCAGCGGCGTGCAGCGAAGACGCCGGCGGGAAACGCGCCGTTGCCAGAGACGACGCGCGACAGACCCTTGCCGAGCTCTATGAGGCGGGCGGTGCGATCCGGCCCGAGTCGCTGCCAGGGCGCAGCGTCCAGCCGGTCGGTGTCC
>JAOPWD010000120.1 GCA_025965875.1 Pseudonocardiales bacterium | reverse complement strand
CATTACCGTACGGACGTGATCGCTCCCCGGACTCGACGCCTGGCCGCGGCCGGCACCGAGGTGACGACGGTGAAACTCGACAGCGGGCTCGCTGCTCGGCGGTGCGCTCAAAGTCAGATTGTTCGGCTACGGCTACGGCTACGGCGACTACGGGGGCGATACGGCGCGGGCTACAACGCCGGGTACGACGCAGGTCAGGATTTCGCCGACGTCGGGGGCGGCCGCGACTTCCGCGATGGTGGCGACCTCGATGGCGGTGACGGCGGTGGCGGCGATTTCAGCTGAGCCCAGCGACCGGGGCGAGCAGATGATCTTGAGTGACATGCCCAAGCGGCTGTTCGCGTGCACTCCGTCGCGACTTGCCAGCTTCGACTGCCCGCGCCGGTACCGGATGACCTACCTCGACCGGCCCGCCCCACCACGCGGTGCGCCGTGGGCACACAACACGGTCGGCTCGGTGGTCCACCTCGCGCTGCATCGCTGGTGGCTGCTCGACCGCGCCCGCCGCACGCCGTCCGAAGGAGGCCGGCTCGTCCAGCGCAATTGGCAGCCCAACGGCTTCCGCGACGACGCTCAGGCCGCACGGGCGCGGGCCAAGGCCGGGCAGTGGGTGGAGCACTACCTCGACGAGCACGTCGACGCCGACGTCGAACCGGTCGGAGTCGAGCGCACGGTGGGGACCACGACCACCCGGCTCGCGTTGAGCGGTCGGGTCGACCGCATCGACGAGCGCGACGGCGAGTTGGTCGTCGTCGACTACAAGACCGGCCGGCGCGAGCTCACCGACGACGATGCGCGCACTTCGCAGGCGCTTGCCATGTACGTCGTCGCGGCCCGACGCACCCTGCGGCGAATCTGCCGGCGCGTCGAACTGCACCACCTGCCCACGGGCCAAGTCACCAGTTTCGAGCACACCGACGAGTCGCTGGCCCGCCAGGTCGGTCGCGCCGAAGCGACCGCTGACGACATCGTGACGGCCACCGACACGCTCGCGGCCGGCGCCGACCCCGACGACGTGTTCCCGCCGGCACCCGGGCCGAACTGCTCATGGTGCGACTTCCGCCGACATTGCCCTGAAGGCCGCGCGGTCTCCAAGGACCACGACCCATGGGCCGGACTGGCCGCTGAGGTCAGCTGAGCGCGGCCACCCGCGCCTTCGCCTCGCGGTACAGCGGCCCTTCCCGGTAGCGCACCGGCAGCGTCCGCACCGCCCGGCGCAAGGCGCGCATGCCGGCCGCAGTGGCCAGGCCGGCTCCCGGCGCCGGCGGCAGCAGGTACATCCGGCGGGCCCAGCCCGGCAGCAGCCCCAAGGCCAGCGAGCCGATGGTGGTCCAGCCGAGGCGGGCCGGCAGCACGTAACGGCCCGGCACCGGCATCGGCGGGGCGAGGACGTAGCGGGCCGCCTCGCGTGCCTCCTTGGTACCGGACAGCTCGGGGCGCGTCGCGGTGAAATATGCGGCAAGCTCAGCCGTAGTGCGCGGGGTCAGCTCGTCGGGCACACCCACCAAGGCCGCGGCCCGGACCTGTTCCGCGACGTAACGGTCCGCGTCGGCACGGCCCAGCCGGATGCCCGCCGCCCGTGCCGCGGCCAGGAAAGAGTCGACCTCGCAGGCGTGCACCCAGGCCAACTGCGCGGGGTCGGTGATGCCGAGCCGCTCATGCACGGCCCGCACGTGCGCCGCGGCGGAGTCGACGTCCGCGGTCGGCGCGAAGGTGACCGTCGAGACGTAACCGGCCGTACGCTGCAGCCGCGCCCACGGGTCGTCCTGGAAGGCGGACTTCGCGTAGAGCAGCGCCATCGCCTCGGGGTGCAACGCCTGGAGCAACAACGCGCGCACGCCCCCCACCAGCGCGAGCGGCTCACCATGGATGCGCCAGGTCACGCTCTCGGGGCCGAAGTAGCCGGTGTCGGGGGGCATGGGTCCAGATTGCCACGTTTACGGACGCACGAAGCGGTGTCAAATCCGCGTATTGACAATGTGAAATTCGTGTTAGTAAGCTGCGCTCACCGTTGCGGGCTGAGTGACGGGGGCGGGGGCCTTGCCTTCGCCCTGTCGATGGCTCGGACCTGATCCGGCCCGCACCCGCACCCTTGTGAGCGAGCCATGTTCGGAGCCCCCCGCCGGGCCCTTCCCCTCGTCGTCGCCATTGCCTTGGCCTGCGGCACGGTTGCCATCGTGACCGCATCCCCGGCCAGCGCCGTGGGCACGCTCGCGGTGACCGACATGGAGAACGGGACGAGCGCCGCGTCGCTTGCCCAGTCGCTGGCCGGACCGGGCGTCACTCTCAGCAACGTCACCTACACCGGTGCACCTAGCGCCGCGGGTACGTTCACGGGTGGCACCGGGGTCTTCGGCTTCGACAAGGGCATCGCGCTCAGTACCGGCGCCGTGCAGACCGACGCCGCCCATGCCGGGCCATGCGCCAAGGGCATCGAGGGCCCCAACCAGTGCGACTCGAACACCACCGTGCAAGGCACGCCCGGCGACCCGGACCTCAACGGGATGGCGGGCTTTGACACCTACGACGCGTCAGTGTTGCAGTTCGACTTCGTCCCCAGCGGCAGCAAGGTGACCTTCCGCTACCTCTTCGGCTCCGACGAGTACCCGGAGTTCGCGAACTCGGTCTACAACGACACCTTCGGGTTCTTCGTCAACGGCCAGAACTGCGCGCTCGCTCCGGACAGCAACCTGCCGGTCAGCATCAACACGATCAACGGGGGCAACCCGGTGGGCGTCAACGCCCGCAACCCCGAGTACTACGTCGACAACAAATACGACGCGGTGGCTGGCTCCCCGATCGACACCGAGTTGGACGGCATGACGACCGTGCTCACCTGCACCGCGCCAACTACACCCGGCCAGACGAACCACATGAAGCTCGCCATTGCTGACGGCAGCGACGCGAAGTTCGACTCGGCGGTCATGCTGCAGGCTGACAGCCTCGTCAGCCCGCCCGACCCGGTGCAGATCACGACGACGCTGCTCGGCGGCGGCGAGTCCGGTAGCTCAGTGAGCGTGCCTCCCAACACCCCCGTGACCGGTCAGGCGACGCTCACCGGCCCGACCGCAT
>JAOPWD010000068.1 GCA_025965875.1 Pseudonocardiales bacterium | reverse complement strand
ACACATCGCCGAAGATCGATCCGTCCTTGATTCCGTCGATTCCGACCTTCGCGCCGCCGTTGCCGAGAATCTTCGCCTGCGAATGAACCGCCGCCACCGCCTTGGCGCAGCCGGCAGCCATGTCGTCGGACAGCGCGTAGAAGAGGTTGACGTCCGGGTGTGCGCTCAGGATGCCCTGGCAGGCGGCCTGACCCTTCTCTGCGGTCCAGTCACCGGGCTGGGTGGCCACGATGCAGAAGCCGCCAGCGGCAGCCAGGTCGGACTTGAAGCCTGCGGTCCAAGTGGTGTTCTCCAAGAAGCCGGAGGCCCCGGTGATGATGGCAACCTTGCCGCCGGACGGCAGCGCCTGCTTGGCCAGGGTGGCCTCCTCGTGCCCGACCGTGTCGGCACTCTCGTTGATCGTGAAGGACAGCTTGTCGTAGGGCACGGTCGCGGGGCCGGTGCCGACGGTGCCGTGCACCGAAGCGATCGGGATGCCGGCGGCGGCAGCGCCGTCGGCCATCGCCTGGGCCGGTCCGGGTGAGTTCGGCACGATCAGGATGCCGCTCACCTTCTGCGCGATCAGGTCCTGAATATCGCTGCCTTGCTTCTGGACGTCACCTTTCGAGTCCAGCACGATCAGCTTCGCGCCGAGCTTGGCGGCCTCCTGCTGGGCGCCCTTGGCCAGGCCAGCGGGGAAGGTCACGGCCATGGTCTGGTTCGACAGACCGATGACCACGTGAGCCGGCGCCTTGCCGCTCGAAGAGGTCGAACCGGACGTTGTTGAGCCGGCGGCGGAGCAGGCGGCCAGCAGGCCGACGGCGACCCCGGCCACCCCGATCTGTACCGCGAAACGAGTAGCTGTCACAGATGTCACCTTTTCGTCTGCTGAAGTTGTGGAGGGGGTTACAAGTTCCTATAGGATCTATGATGCTCGATCATCGGTGGCAAGCGGCGGAGTGTCAAGACCTGAAATCTCGGTGTCATCAAGGCGCAATCATCAGCTTCGGAAGACTGTTCTGGGTCAGGGCAGATGCTCCAGGGTCGAAGCATCTTCTTCATGATGCCTGGGTTAGATCCAACTTCGTATAGGATTCAGGTATGACCGCTGTGCAGACGAATACCGCCGGCTCCCCGTTCGGCAGTGTCAACGCACCCCGTCGATCGGTCCTGGCCGACGAGATCTACGAGATCCTCAAGTCCAAGCTGATGGACAACGTCGTCGAACCGGGTGCCCGGTTGTCCATCGACGGGCTGTCCCGGGACCTCAAGGTCTCCGCCACCCCGATCCGGGAGGCACTGGCGCGACTGGAATCGGACGGCCTGGTGACGAAGCGGGCGCATCACGGCTACACAGCCGCGCCATTGATTGACGCCCGGACTTTCGCCGAACTGTTCCGGATGCGGCTCCTGCTCGAACCGGCGTGCGCCTCGTGGGCCGCTGAGATCGCGACGCCGCGGCAGATCACCGCCATGGAGGATCTCATTGCCGAGATGAAAACGCCGCTGGCCGGCGACGGCTACGAAAGCTACAAGGCCTTCGCCTCCCAGGACGCCGCGTTCCACGGCGCTCTAGCCGCCGCCACCGGCGTCGGCTTGATGGTCGAGACCTTGGAGCGACTTCGTCCCCATGCACAGCTGTACCGGCTCTACTACACGGTCGGGATAGCCGACGACACCGTGCGCGAACACGAACGGGTGCTCGAGGCGGTCACCCGGCGCGACCAGGCCGGCGCCGCACATGCGATGAGCGCGCACCTGAGCGCGTCCCGGGGCCGCCTCGCCGGTGCCCTCGGCCAGCCCGAAACGGACTGACCGAACGCAACGACGTCTGCGTCTCCCCCTTTTGGGATCGAGGCTTCTCGACCAGAGGTGAGCGCGTTTCGCCTCCTGAGTCGCCTGCCGTGTGCACCTTGTTGTCGGACGTTCCGGGGCGTGACCGCACTCGGTCATTTGGGCTTTCGACGTGGTTGGTGGCAGGTGCTGCGGGGGGCTGGTCGATGGAAGGGGTTAGTGCGCGCAGTCTGGTACGAGCGGCAGGGTCCTGCCGCTGAAGTACTGCACGTCGGCGAGCACCGGTGCCAGAGCCCGGCCCCGGTGAGGTTCGCGTCCGAGTCACGCTTTCCGGAGTAAACCCGGGCGATACGAAGAAGCGGCGCGGGCGGCAAGGGTCCGCCATGCCGTACCCGCGCATCGTTCCCCACAGCGATGGGTCTCGGATTGTGGATTCAGTCGGCCCTGGTGTCGACTCCGGCAGAATCGGCCGTCGCGTGTGGCTGCTCGGAGCGCAGTCCTATCGCCCGTTCGGCACCGCCGCACAGTTGACCGTGGTTCCGGCGGAGCAAGCCGTCGACCTCCCGGACGAGGTCACCGACGAGATAGGCGCTTGCCTCGGCATCCCAGGAATCACGGCACATCGAGCTGTGTTCACAGACGGACCAGTGGCGAGCCAAACGGTCCTCGTGCAGGGCGTTCTCGGGGGCGTCGGGGCACTAGCCGCGCAACTCGCGCGGTGGGGCGGTGCGAAAGTCATCGGAACCGTGCGTCGGGGTGCGGACCTTGATCCGGTGAACTCGTCGATCGCTCACCACGCGTCGCCCTCGACCAGGCCGACCCGGCCGCGGCCATCAGGGTCGACGCGCGCGAGGGCGTTGACCGCATCGTCGATGTCGCATTCTCCGACAACGTTGACCTCGACGCTGCCGTCGCCAAGAATCACACGGTCATCGCCGCGTACGCCAGCCATGAGGACCCCCCGGTTTCCCGTTCTGGCTGGCCCGTGCTGTTCGACAACATCACCATCCGACTCCTCGGAAGCGACGACTTTTGGCTGCCGCCAGGCAGCAGGCGGTGGCGGATCTCAACGCCGCGGCCGGGGACGGTGCTCTCTCGATAGCGATCGGCACGCCACTGCCCCTCGAGCGCGGCTGAAGCACACGACCGAGTCGACGCGGGGGCCTGCGACCGCGTCTTGCTGACAATCTCCGACTGATCGGCCCTTCGCAGGCAGCACGAGTTTGATGGGCCATCCTCGGCAGTTGCGCGCACTCGGCGGCATCTGCGTGGGTTCGCACGCTGCGCCGCATGTGCGTGCATCGGCCACATGCACTGCTAGCGTCGGGACGTGTGATCATATGGCTCAACGGCACCCATGGCGCAGGCAAGACGGCGACGGGCGCATTCGTGCAGCAGCTGATCCCGGATTCACG
>JAOPWD010000031.1 GCA_025965875.1 Pseudonocardiales bacterium | reverse complement strand
GCAGATCGGCCGAGTCTGGGCAGCGCTCAGATCGGTCCGTGTGTGCCCGGCTGAAGCCCGCCAGTTCGATCAACAGAACGATTCGCTCATAGCCGATGACCGGTAACGTCGCGAGCATGGCTGATGCTCACGGCGAGCCGGCCCACGTGTCGCGGCGGGCGGTCCTCGGCGCCTCGGTCGCCGGCGTGGCGGGCCTGCTCGCCGGATGCGAGGGACGCGATGCCCGCGCCGATCGTTCGAGCGCGACTGCCGCGACGGTGCCGTCAAGATCGACGCGCCCGTCGCCGACTGTAGCTTCGGCGCCATCGAACGCGCCGATGGTCGTGCAGACCGGGCTCGCGTGCCTGCTCGCCGACGATTGCCGCGTCCTGCGCGGACGCAAGGTCGGCGTCCTCACCAACCCCACTGGCGTGACGGCGTCACTCGTCTCGATCGTGGACGTGCTGCACGCAGCCCGCGGAGTCGAGCTGCGGGCAGTATTCGGCCCGGAGCATGGCTTCCGCGGCACCGCGCAGGCCGGCCGGTCCGAGCCGACCGCGACCGACCGCCGTACCGGGCTGACCGTCTACGACCTGTACGGCCTGACGTCGGTGTCGATGGCCGACGTCTTCGACCGGGCGGGCGTCGACACGATCGTGTTCGACATCCAGGACGTCGGCGCCCGCTTCTACACCTACGTGTGGACGCTGTTCGACGTGATGGCCGCCGCCGCAGCCACTGGACGGCGAGTGGTGGTGCTGGACCGGCCGAACCCGCTCGGCGGTCGTCGCGTCGCCGGGCCGGTGCTGCGTCCTGAACTGGAGTCAGGGGTCGGCCGTGCCCCGATCCCTCAGCAGCATGGGATGACGGTCGGTGAGTTGGCCACATTGCTCGCGGCCGAGTTCGTCCCCGGCGGCCGGCGCCTCGAGCTGCAGGTGGTGACGATGACCGGCTGGCGCCGCGACCGTCCCGGCGACATGGGTGGCCTGCGCTGGGTGGCGCCCTCGCCCAACCTGCCGACCGTCACTTCGGCGCTGCTCTACGTCGGCACCTGCTACTTCGAGGGCACCAACCTCTCGCAGGGCCGAGGCACCACACAGCCGTTCGAACTGATCGGTGCTCCGTACCTGGACCAGCGATGGACGGCCGCGCTGCGCGCCGCCCGCCTGCCCGGCGCGGCATTCCGCGAAGCCGCCTTCTCACCCACGTCCGACGCGTACAGCGGTCAGGTGTGCCGCGGCGTGCAGACCTACGTCACCGACCCGGTTGCCTTCGATGCAGTGCGCACCGCGGTCACGATGCTCACGACGCTGCACACGCTGTACCACAACTTCCAGTGGCGCTACGACAACGGCGACGCGGTCGATCCGTACTGGATAGACAAGCTGTCAGGCAGCAAAGCCGTCCGCACCGGGGTCGACGCCGGGCACGCCCCGGACCGCATCATCGCGAGCTGGTCCGGCGAGCTCGCCCGCTTCGCCCCGATCCGCGCGCGCTACCTCAGATACCGCTGACTCCCCGGAGTTCTAGACGCCGCTCGCATTGAGCGAACGCCTCGTCAGCATGCTCGGTCAAGATCGTCGTACTCAAGAGCCGTCGATAGCGAGTACATCGGTCCCGCCGAAGAGCTGCGCAGATCTGTATGTATGCCCGCGACGAAAGCTAGATTGGATCATGGCCTTAAGCGACTTTCATCTCAGAGCGTCGGTCGCCGTGTCCGATATCCAGCGAGCGATCGCGTTCTACGAAGGCAAGCTTGGTCTACGGGCGTTGCAGTCCGGACCGAGCGCCAAGATCGCCGATGGCAGCCGCGTTTACGGTTCTGGCGGCGGCCCAGCGCTGAACGTGTACCAATCCGTAACGGCTGGACAGTCTTCAGCGACCCTGGCGACCTGGTACGTCGACGACATCGAGCAAGTCGTCGACGAACTCACCGCCGTCGGCGTCGAGTTCACCCGTTATGAGGAATTCGTACATGACGTCAAAGGCATCACCGCTAGAGCTGGCGGCGGTCGCATCGCGTGGTTCCAAGACCCGGACAGCAACACCTTCTCCATTGAGGCCGACACCTGAGCGCTGGGCAGGCCTGAATCCGTCTGCGTAAACGGCGACCGTCTCAGACACAGCAGACCCCGCGCGGCACTCGCGAAACGCGCCGCACCGCATAACGGTGCGAATACCGCAGCGTTCCATCCAGGCCTCGGGTCCAACAGCGGCGAGGCGTGAAGTCGACAAGCCCGTGCTGCGCGGCTATCCGTCGATCTCGAGCATGTTCTCCCTAGGGCGTCGGCGCGCAGGGCGATCGATAGCGGTCCTCGTTGGGGAGGCTCGCTCGGCGTCCCCGACGTGGTAGTCCAGTCGGCGGCGAACACGTCGGCCGATCACAGGCTTGCTAACCGGAGCGGATTCGGCTGACCCTTTGTGTGGCGCCGCCGTCGCGCCGTGGACGTCGGCATGAGTGCAGGTCTCGGGCCCGGGTTCCATGCCCCGGCGGGTGGGTCGGTCGACATCGATGGTTACGAGGGCTCGGTCATTCACTGGTCGCGGTTGTTCGTGCCGTCGGTGCTCGCTGCGGCCGACGTGTCGGCGGGTGATGTCTTGTTGGACGTGTCGACCGGAACAGGAGAAGCCGCGGCTGCCGCCCTCGGGGTGGTTGGACCGACGGGTCGCGTCGTGGGGGTGGACATCGCGCCGGCGATGGCGGCCGCGGCCCGGACCCGACTGCGCGCACCGACGTTCCTGCCGGTTGCCGGCGATGGGATGGCGTTGCCGTTCGGTGCGCGTCGCTTCGACTCGGTGGTGTGCCAACTCGGGTTGCGATTCTTCCCCGACCCGTCCCGCGGTCTCGGCGAATTCCGGCGTGTCCTTCGACCGGCGGCGGCAGGGGGTTGCGTCATCTCGACCCCCGACAAGGCGCCGATGTGGGGGATCGTTTCCGACGAACTGAGCCGTGTGATGCCGGCACAGCGACACGTCCTGCAGCTGTCATTCGCGTTATCCGACCCGGCGCAGCTAGCCGCGATGTTCCAGGACGCGGGATTCACCCGGGTAGACGTGCAACGCGTCACGAAAGAAGACGCCGTCACC
>JAOPWD010000007.1 GCA_025965875.1 Pseudonocardiales bacterium | reverse complement strand
GCTCGTCGCACAGGCGGTGACCTGCGCGTCTCGCAACGTCGTGTTCTCTGTGATTGCGGCGTCCACCGTCTTCTGGGCGGCGTCGAGATCGGTCTGCCCGGCATCGACCTGCTTCTGCGCGGCGATGACGGCAGCTTGAGCCTTGGTCACCGCGCTCGTCCCGGTCGGGGCCGCGCTCGCGCTCGCCAGCACGATCGTGCTGTCATCGACAAGCCCGCTCACCACGACGTCGCTGAAGGTGGCGACCCCGGTGGTCCCGCTCGTCCCCGACGTCCCCGACGTCCCGCTCGCCCCCGACGTCGCGCCCGAACCGCTCGAGACCTGTCCGCTCGCATCGGCCGAGAGCTTCTGTTGGGCGGCAGCCAGGGACGCCGCGACGGAATCGACCGCGCTTTGCAGCGCTGTGGTGTCCAGGAGGGCCAGCGTCTGTCCGGCCTTCACCTTGTCACCCACCGCCACGTCCACGGACTTCACCGTGCCGGACACGGGGAATTGTGCCGTCTGCTTCGTCGACGCGGTCACCGTGCCCGACGACTCGACGGTCTGGGTCACCGTTCCGAGTGCCACCGTCGCGACTTTTAGCGACGGCCCGTTATCGGCCGCCACCGCGATGGCCGCGCTGCCGCCACCCACGACCGCCACCCCTGTCGCAACAGCGACGATGCGGCGACGACGTCGACGTGCGCGTTGCGCCCGACGCAGTTGAGCCCGCGACCTCGTCTTATCAGCCACCGTTGGCTCCCGCCCCGAAGCGACCGCCGCACTGCCCGCTCACCGCGTTGGTGATCCGGACGGTCGTGGCCGCAACCGTGCCACTGGTGTCAGCTTTGCCTTGGACCGTGGCACATTTGCCGACCTTGACCGCGCTGGAGGTCGAACTCGCGAGTGTGGTGAGGGTGGTGCTGCCTCCGACCGTGACCGTGCGGCTTGCCGGAGTCGAGCCACCGGCGCGGGACGCGATCACGATCGTCGACCCGGACACCGATGTCACCGATCCGTTGGCCACCGCCGCCCCGGCGGCACCGCCAGGGGCGCCGGACGGACGGTTACCGCCGCCCGGGAATCCGGACCGCGGCGCCCCGGTGCCCTGTCCCTGACCACCGGGGCGGCCCGCGGCACCGCACGCCCCGTTGACCGGTGGGGTCACGCTGAGCGTCGCCGCAGTGAACGTCGTCGCGGAGGTGGAACTACCGCTCGGGCCGGTGGCAAACACGCAGTCGCCGGCCTTGACCGCGCTCAGCGTCGTCGACACGGTGTCGGTGAACGATGTCGCGGTGCTCCACGAGACTGCGACCTGGCCGTTCTGCTGGCTCTGGACCTGCATCGTCGAACCGGAGACAGCGGCGATGAGACCGGATGCCGCGGGTGCATTTGCGCCACCGGCCGGCCCTGCGGCACCTGCCGCGGCACCACCTGCCGGGGCGGCCGACGTCTGTGAAGTGCCGCCGCCCGACGACCCGCCGCCGCAGGCAGCGAGAGCCACCACGGTGAGAGCAAGGCCGGTCGCCAGCAGCATTGAGCCGGAGCGTGGGGTGATGGATCGGTGCATCAGAGTTCGTCCTTCGTGTCTTGGTTGGAAACGCTTGGTCATTCGCTGCGCAGCGCGTCGATCGGCGACAGCCGAGCGGCCCGTGCCGCGGGGTACACCCCGAAGCCGACGCCGATGACGATCGCCACGGCGATGGAGATCAGCACCCACGGCACCGAGATCGTGATGGGGTTGGAGATGAAGTGCGGCAGGATCAACGCGCCCCCGACTCCGCTGGCCACACCGAGCAAGCCGCCAGTGAGGCCGAGCATCGACGCCTCCGACAGGAACTGCCGCCGGATCGTGGCGGGTGTGCCGCCGAGTGCCTTGCGGAGCCCGATCTCGCGGGTCCGCTCCTTGACGGACACCAGCATGATGTTCATGACGCCGATGCCGCCGACGAGCAGAGCCAGCGCGGCCACGCCCAACAGAAGAGTGGTCAGTGTGCTGTCGACCGACGACGTCGTCGTAAGCACCGACTGCTGCGTGGTGATCGTGAAGTCCGTGGTCGACGACGAACTCAGGGCATGGCGGTTCTGCAGGATCGTGTTGGTTTCCTGGTACGCCGCGCTCAGTTGGCTCGGGGAGGCGGCCTTGACATAGATCGTCTGCACGGAGGTCCGGTTCGATCCTCCGACGATCCGTTGCGACGCCGTGTTGAACGGCACGATCGCCTGGTCGTCGAGGTTGGTCGTCGAGTCCGATCCGGCCGAGGCCAGCACACCGACCACCTCGTAGGGCGTGCCGTTGATGGTCACCGATTGCCCGACCGCACTCACCGGACCGAACAGTTGGCTGGCTGTGGTCGACGCGAGCACGGTGACGGCCGCAGCCGACGACTCGTCCGCGTTGGAGATGAATCGACCCGACTCCAACGTGCGCCCCCGTACCGAGAGCCACGACGAGGTCGTTCCGACCACGGTGGTCGTCCAGTTCGTCGCGCCGTTGTCCAGTTGCTCGTTGGTGGATTGCAGGATCGGTGCGACGCCGCCGACGTCGGGGGCGGCAACGGACGACGACAATGCGGTCGCGTCGGACATCGTCAGGGTGGACGCGGACCCGAACCCACCGCGCACGCCGCCCGTCGTGGAACTGCCGGGCGAGACGATCAGCAGGTTGCCGCCGAGGGCGTTGAGCTGGTTGGCAACCTTCTGCTGCGCGCCTTGGCCGAGCCCGACGGTCAGGACGACCGCCGCGATTCCGATCAGGATGCCGAGCGACGTGAGCGCCGAGCGCATCTTGTGACTGCGGATCGCGTCCCAACTATTGGCCAGGATGTCGGACCAGGTCATCGGGCACCCCCGGTCGGGCCGTCCGACGCGACCGCCCCGTCCCGGATCTGGATCACGCGCTGCGCGCGTTCGGCCACCTCGGCCTCGTGAGTGATCAGCACAACTGTCCGTCCTTGCGCGTGCACTTCGTCGAAGAGGTGCAGTAGGTCGTTGGTGGCGGTGGAGTCGAGATTGCCGGTCGGCTCGTCCGCAAGCACGAGAGCGGGGTCGCCCACCAGGGCGCGCGCGACTGCGACGCGTTGCTGTTGTCCACCGGACAACTGGTTGGGCCGGTTCTCGAGCCGGTCACCCAGCCCGACCCGTTCCAGGGACAGGGTGGCGCGGCGCCGGCGTTCCTCGCGCGGCACCCCGCCGTAGGACATCGGCAGTTCGACATTGCGCAAGGCGCTCAACGACGGCAGCAGGTTGAACTGCTGGAAGACGAAACCGAGGTGCCGGTTGCGGACATCGGCCAGCTCGTCCTCGTCCATGTCGCTGACGTCCTCGCCGGCGAGCAGGTAGCGCCCGGAGGTCGCGACGTCCAGGCAGCCGAGGATGTTCATCAACGTTGACTTGCCTGAGCCGGACGGTCCCATGACGGCCACGTACTCACCGGGATGGATGGCCAGGGAGACGTTGCGGATGGCCTCGAACTCGATCGTCCCGCTGCGGTAGATCTTGCCGATACCGTCCAGTTCGATGACGGGTGGGCCAGCGGCTGGACCCGTATCCGGAGCCGTGCCGCGCTCGAGAGTGGGTGCGTCAGCCACCGGTACCCCCCGCGCCGCCACCGGGGGCGCCGCCACCGCCGAAGCCGCCGCCACCGGGGAAGCCGCCACCCGGGACACCGCCGCCGCCCCCGCCGATGCCACCTCGGTTGGTGGTGCCGGTGGTTCCGGGGCGTCGGGTCGGAAGGACCGGGACCAGGATCTGGTCACCCGCCTTCAGGCCGGACGTGATCTGGGTCTGCCCCGCGGATGCGACGCCAACCTTCACGGTGGTGTTCACGGTCTTGCCACTGATGACCTGCTCGACGTACTGCCCCCCGCTGGAGTTGCGGTGCAAGGCGGTCGACGGCACGACGAGGACGTTGGTGTACTGCTTGTAGATCAGAGAGGCCGTCACACCGGCGCCGTCGTGGAGGCCGGTGGGCGAGCCGGTGACCGCGACGACGACGGGGTAACTCGCCGTGTTCGTCGTGGACGACGAGACCAGGCCGATCGAGCTGATCGTGCCGTAAACCGTCGCGGTCGAGCCGGTCACCGTGAGCTGCGCCTGCTCTCCCTTGGCGATGAGCCCGACGGAGGTGGCGTCGACGGTGGCGTTGACGATCCATGAGCCGGTGCCGATCACGAGGATCTGCGCAGTTGTGCTCGTGCTGGTGGTGGACGAGCCGGTTCCCGTGCCGCCCGTGCCGCCGGCGGCACCGCCACCGGTCGTTGCGGTGCCGGACGTCCCGGAGGAACCGGACGTGCTCGTAGCGGAGACGGTCTGCCCCTTCACGAGGTTCACGGTCGCGACGACGCCGTCGATCGTGGATGTCATCGTGGCCTGGGCCTCCTGGCTCTGCGCGGACGCCAGTTGGTTGTTGGCGGCGGTGACGGCGGCCTGATCAGCCGCTGTCTGCGTGGCGTCGGCTCCGCTGGTGGCATCGGCATCGACCTTGGCCTGCGCCGTCGCGACGCTTGCCTTCGCCTGGGCCACACCGACCGCAAGCGAGGCCGCGTCGATCTTGGCGAGTACCTGACCGGTCTTGACCTTGTCCCCGACCGCGACCTCGACCGCGGTGACCTGGCCACTGACCGGGAACGTGAGGCTCGCCTGGTTCGCCGGGGCGAGGGTGCCGGTCGCGGAAACGCTCTGCTTGATCGTTCCGGTGGCGACGGTCTGCGCGGTGGTCGATGTGCCGGCCGCGGCCGCGCCGCCGCCGCGGGTCACCGCGTAGGTGCCGATGCCGATGGCGAGCACGGCAATGACGGCCACGGATAGGAACAGCCGGGGCCGTCCTCTGAGACGGCGAAAAATAACTGTCATCGATGACCTTCCGGGTTTGCCCTTCCGTCCAGGCGCAGGCTGTAGCCGACGCCCCGAAGGGTCTGGATCAGGGGTGGTTGGATGCGATCGACCTTCTTGCGCAAGGTGGAGATGTATCCCTCGACGATGCGGGGATCGCCGGCGAAGTCGTACTCCCAGACGTGCGAGACGATCTGGCGTTTCGACACGACGCGCCCGGCGTTGCGCATCAGGTAGCGCAGCACTGCGAACTCAGTTGGCGACAGTTCGATCGGATTGTTCGCTCGACGGACCTCGTGGCGCACCTCGTCCAGCTCGAGGTCGACGAATCGAAACAGGCCGTTCTCGGCGGGATCGGGTACCTCAACCGGGGGAGCGGTACGGCGCAACACCGCCCGCATCCGGGCGACGACCTCATCGAGGCTGAACGGCTTGCTGATGTAGTCGTCTCCGCCCACGGTCAGCCCGGCGATGGTGTCCTCCCTGCCGCTGCGGGCGGTGAGGAAGACGACGCCGGCGCGCTCGCCGCCCTGGCGGATCTGGCGGCACAGCTCGAACCCGTCGATGTCGGGCAGCATGACGTCCAGTACGAGCAGCTGCGGGCGGAACTCAGCGGCGACGACGAGGGCCTCGGTGCCTGTGGTGGCTGTGCGCACATCGAACCCGACGAAGGTCAGCCAGCTGTGCAGCAAGTCGATGATGTAGGTCTCGTCGTCGACGACCAGGACACGCTCACCGCTCGGCTGCTCCGGCTCCGGCACTGGATTCGGGAGAGCCACGACTGACGTGGAGTTCGTGTCTTCCGGCATGGATTGAATCCCACCGCACCCAGCTGGACGCAGACTGCCGAAACGATGGGGGCTACCTGTGGATCAGGTCGATGTCAGCTGTGGCGACAGCCCAGCTGCGACGAGTGGTCACGTGCAACTGACGAGTCGACGCCTAAGTGACCACTCGAGCGCGGCAACGGCTATCGCGTCGACTGACCGAGCCGTGGTCGGCTGAGCAGAACCGCCGCGATGGCGACCAGGGCCGCGGCGATGGCGATGGCTGCCGACGTCGAGGCTTGCACGAGCCCGGCTCCGGCTGCGGCTCCGGCCAGCATCGCGAGCACCGACGCCGCACGACGGCGAGCCGGGCGGCCCCGCCACCCTCCGTCAGCCGCCAGGCCGGTGAGGCCGAGCGTCAGCACCGTGGTGGTCAGATCGGGCACGCCGAGGTGGCGGACCGTGCTGTTCTGCACGCCGAGCGCCGCGGCGAGCACGGCGATCGTTACCCACGACCCGTGCGCGTGCGCCGGCAGGACACCGGTGGACGTCAGCACCGCGACGGCGCTAACAACGACCGCTTCGGTGCCGAGGGCCACGCCGAGCCAGTGCGACGTCCGAGCCGACTGTGCGGCTGCGAGACGTCCGCCACCGAACGCCCCGAGGACGAACCCGGCGATCGCGACGAGTGACGCGAGGGCTGACAGACCGGAGTTCGGTTGCACGCTGAAGCCGAGGAACACCACGTTGCCGGTCATGTTGGCGACGAAGACACGGCCCAGCCGCAGGTAGCTGACCGCGTCGATCAGACCGGTCACGACGGTCAGGGTGAGGAGGGCGGCGACGGTGCGCCGTACCCCGACAGGCGACGCGACGGCCATGTCCAGCTCCTAGGGACGCGACGGGCCTTCGCCGGCGCCGTTCGCGGCGATGGCCTCGGAGACCGTGTCGAGGTCGTCGGAGGTCAGCTCGACGCTAGCAGCGGCCAGCCAGCCGTCTACCTGCCTCGGGCTGCGCGCGCCGACGATCGCACCGGTGACACCGGTGAACGCGAGGGTCCACGCGACCGCGGCTGCGGGCTGGCTGATGTCGTGGCGCTGGGCGACGGTCCGCAGCGCGTCCGCCACGGCGAGGTTGGCGTCGAGGTCGGTCGTGAAGTCGGCGCTGGTGCGGCGCCAGTCGTCCTTCGGCAGCGTCGCGACCCGGCCGCGGTTGAACGCACCGGTGAGCAGCCCGGACATCATCGGGCTGTAGACGATGACGCCGGTGTCGTGCGCGCGCGTCCACGGCAACAGCTCGGCCGTCTCGCGGTGGATGGCCGAGAACGGCGGCTGCAGCGTGTCGACGTGGCCGAGCTCCTCGGCAGCCTCGAGCTGGTCGACGCCGTGGTTGGACAGTCCGACCGCGCGCACCTTGCCTTCGGACTTGAGGTCGAGCAGCGCCTGCCAGTAGTCGGCCAGGTCGGTGCCGTCGTCGGCGGGCCAGTGCATCTGGTACAGATCGATCCGTTCGACGTTCAGCCGGCGTAGTGAGTTCTCGACCTCGCGGCGGATCGACGCCGGGTCGCCGACGCGGCGCGGGGCGATCGAACGGTCGGTCTCGTCCCAGACGAGCCCGCACTTGGTGAAGACGTAGGGGCGGTCTGCCTCCGGGATGCCGGCCAACGCTGCCGCGACGACCTCTTCGGAGTGGCCGAGACCGTACACGGCGGCGGTGTCGATCCAGTTGACGCCGGACTCGACGGCGTGCCGGATCGCGGCGATCGCCTCGTCGTCGTCCTGAGGTCCCCAGGCGAACGCCCAGTCACCACCACCGACGGCCCACGCGCCGAAGCCGACGGGGGTGATGGCCAGGTCGGTGGTGCCGAAGGGGACGGTGGTCAGATTGTGGGTCGTTGTATTCACGACCTCCACTCTGCGACAGTGCCGGTGATGCTGTCCAACGAACATAAGCGATGACGATCATCGCCACGACTCATGACTGCTTCGGGTACGTCGCGTGGACGAGGTGGATGAGGGCGCGGGTGGCGGCCGACGCCGGGCGCGTCGTCGACGTGACCAGTGACACGGTGAACTTCGGATGCGGACGGACGGGCCGCAGCACGAGGAGCCGGGGGTCTGGAAGGAACGACGGGCTGACAAAAGCGAAGCCGAAACCGGCGCGCACGAGTTCGGACACAGTAGGGATGTCGCCGACCTCGACGGCGATCTCGCGGTGCAGACCGGCTTCGGCGAACATCCGGTCGACGCTCACGCGGGTGCCCCACCCGGGCGGGTAGTCCACGAAGCGTTCTCCGTCGAGTTCGGGCAGGGCGATGCGTCGGCGCCGAGCCAGCGGATGGTCGGGCGGGCAGGCCAACAGCATCTCTTCCGCCGCGAGGATGCGGGCGTCGAGCCCCTTGGGGTAACCCGTGCGCAGGCCGGCGAACGCGAGGTCGAGTTTGCCGTCGGCGACGTCGCGGATGAGCTCGACCGAGCCGCCCTCGGCCGGCTTGGGGACTAGTTGAACTTCGGGGTGCTCGCGGTGGTAACGCGTCAGCAGCGCGGCGAGGTCGATCAGGGCCAGCGACTGCATGATGCCGACGCGCACCGTGCCGCGGACGCCACCGCTAACGGCGGCGACGGCGTCGCGTGCGGCGTCGGCCGCGGCCAGGGTACGGCGGGCCTCGACGACCAGCGCCGTGCCCGCATCGGTGAGCTGCACGCTGTGCGTGGTGCGCTCGAACAGGCGCGTCCCGAGTTC
>JAOPWD010000546.1 GCA_025965875.1 Pseudonocardiales bacterium | reverse complement strand
TCCTCGCCGGTGAACGAGAAGGCGTGATGCTGCTCGAATGCCGTGCCCCGCCGGTGGTGGTGAGCACTGAACCATTAGGGCGCTGCGGTTCTCCTCGGGACGATCATTTGTCACGGCGAGAGGAGAGCGGATGTTGTTTCCTCACTGGGGACGGCCGTTGCGCGCAGACCCCTCTCGAAGAACCCAGTCCTTGAGCGAGCGCAGCGTTTGATGCGCCACTTCCCGTCGTAGTCGACGATGGGCTCTCGACTGCTGCTCTGGTTGCACGCGGCACGTACGGCGTCGACACTCATCGCACGCCAGTGTCCGACGTACTCGGCCAGTCCCCGCATCCTGGCCGTGTCGCCACCAAGCAGGCCTTCCGCCTGGTTGCAGCCTGCGCAGAGGTCCCCACGGATGTTTCCGGTTTCATGGTCGCGATCGGTGCAAGTGGCCAGCTTTTGGCAGCCAGAATTGGCGCACTGCAGGTCGGCCGGTCGAACGGCGCCGTACTCCTCTGTCCAACCACCTCGTGCAAGGGCTGCAGGTATCGCTGCTGCGGCGAACTCTCCCGCGGAAGCAGTAGGTGCACTCGAGCCGGTGAAGTGCGAATAAGCCGCGGAACTCCGCCCGTACGTCGGTCAATGGTCATTCCCTTCCCAACAAGCAGCCCAACGGCAGGCTCGGCGCGCTTGCAGCGAACCCCAGCGAAGCGAATGAGTTGTTGTCTATTATTTGCGCCACGACTGGACGGGCGCCGCTTCCCGGGGACGTAACGCTTCCGCACACGCCCAGCGGCAGTACACCCGCGGCCTAACGATCAATCTGCTCGGCCGGAGCGCCGCCGCTTCCTACTCGATATCGATGGGTACGTGCGTGCGTGGTTCGGGTTGCGTCCCGATTGGAGATCCGTGCAGGGCACGGCACGCGGTGGGCGGTGAAGCCGTTCGGGGGGACCGGGACGCAAGTGAGTCAGCGTGCGTCAGCTGAGGTGGAACTGGTACTTCTGGCCGCGGGAGACCGCGTCCGCGTACGCGACCAGTTCCGCGTCAGAAAGGCTGACGCCGATTCGCCGGAGCGCGAGGATGGCTAGTGGCTTGATGTCCTCCGCGAGTTTGCCGGTGTGCTTGTCGCGCAACTCTGCATCGACTTCGTTCACCCGCGAGGAGGCCTGAGCGAAGATCGACTGCCCGCCGCCGACGTTCATGTTGAACACCATCTGTCAAGCATCGCACGGTGTGCAGATGACGTGGGACGCCTCGATGTGCCGCGGCGGGTGCTGGTCAGGGCGGGTCGAGTGGCGTCTGCTGCTCGAGGACGGCGAGGTCGCGTTCGGCGTAGAGGCGATGCAACCACTCCTCGGTGACGATCGCGCGCAGGCAGCGCCGTACCGGGTAACTACCCGCCGGTGGGTAGCCCGGCGGCGGCACCGGGTCGGTCTCGCCGGCGAGCACCTCGTCGGTGAGGGATGCGATGACGTCGTGAACGGTGCGCGTGCGGTCGGCACGCAGGTCGAGCACCTCGTCCAGGGACGGTCGCGCGTCGGGTTCGTTCGGCACGCTCGGGTCGGGCTCCATCTCATCGTGCGGGAGGCCCAGGGGGCTGTAGGGGTCGGGTTGGCCGAGGATCGCGCGGCGCACCCACGCGTCGGTGGCGAAGACGAGGTGGCGCAGCGTCTGGATGAAGGAGTACTCGCCCTGCACCTGCTCGTGCAGCAGATCTGGCGGCAGGCGCTTGGCGCGCTCGATGGTCGGCGACCACGCCTGTTCGATGATCGCCCACGCCTCGCGGAAGCCGTCCGCGTCGGTTGGGTCGAGCTTGCTGCGTTCCGGGTGGCGCCGGTTCAGCTCGGCCTCGACGAGCGGCCCGATGTCGACGCCGTTGATCCGGACGTTGCGGATCTCGCCATCGATGTCGACATCTTCAAGCCACGCCCCGCGCAACGTCGCGCCGGTGAAGTACACATTGCGGAACCACGCACGGCTGAAATCGACCTGCTCGAACCGCGCGTCGGAGAAGTCCTGCTTCACGAACTCGGCCATGCGAACACCCTTCCACCGGGTCCCGACAACGGGTCACGCTCATCGTGTCGAGCGCACCGACGCCAACAAGGTCGACAGCGGCGAACAACCGCTGTCGTGGTCGCATCCTGACGGCCGTCCACCCAGCCGGATCCCGGCATCCGGCAGCAGCCGCGCCCTACAAATTCATCTGCGCGTCGCAAAGCGATCAACAGGGCGCGCGAGATCGACGGTTCTTGCGCGTGCTGCAGCCTGCTGTTTCGGTAGCATCGCCTTCGGACCTGTCGGAGGTTGATGCTTACAGACGAGGATTCGGCTGGTAACGGTTGAACTGAGCGTCCGGAAGCCCGGTAGTTGCAGGGATCGGTACATCGGTGAGGTCAGTAGACCTCATAATCCCTGGGTCGTGGGTTCGAGTCCCAACATGCCCCACAGGCCCCACAGGCCCGGCAAATACCGGTCATTCAAGCGAGCAAGTACGCACCGCCCACGACATGGTGACCACGATGGGCATCGAGGGCGCCGCCAAGCGCGCCCGCCGCGAACTACAGGCCACCGGCGCGACCGTCCGCAAACGCACCGTCTAGACCCACAACGAGCTCACCGCCCAAGAGACCCCGATCGCGCGGCTCGCCCGCGGCGGTCTGTCCAACCCGGAGATCGGCACCCGGCTGTTCATCAGCCCTCGTATCGTCAATACCACCTGCGCAAGGTCTTCACCAAGCTCGGCATCACCTCACACATCGAACTTGAGCGTGCCCTGCCCAGCGACCAGACCACCGTCTCGCCGCTCTAGCCCGACCCGCCCTTGCCGGTCGGCGCGCTGTCCGATCCCGACTGACCACTCGCGCTGCCACTGGCGGATGCGAGGGCGTGCCTGCGGGAATGACTCTCGCGGAGATGGCATTGGCCCAAGGAGTACGGCCGCGAACACCGAGGAGTTACAGCATGGGCACCT
>JAOPWD010000540.1 GCA_025965875.1 Pseudonocardiales bacterium | reverse complement strand
CTATGTCCTGACCGGCGGCGGTTACGGGCGCAGCCGCGGTTGCGCAGCGGATCCGTTCGGCAACCTCGAGCGCCCCATCCAGATCGGTGCGCGGCAGGATGACCAGGAACTCCTCCCCACCCCACCGGCCGGCGATGTCGCCGGCCCGCAGACCGAGCCCTACGCGCTCAGCGAACGCCCGGAGTACCAGATCGCCGGCGGGATGGCCGTACTTGTCGTTGATCTGCTTGAAGTGGTCGATGTCGAGGAGCAGTACGCAGATGGGCTCGCCGTGGCGCAGGGAGTCGGTGTGGCGGCGCGCGAGTTCTTCGTCGAGATGCCTGCGGTTGAACAGGCCGGTCAGCCCATCGGTGCGGCTGATTCGATCCAATTCGGCGTTGCGTTGTTGCAGTTGGTCTTGCAACTTCTTGACGTGGATTGCCGAGCCGACGCGGGCAAGGAGTTCAGCAGGCTCGAAGGGCTTCTTGAGGTAGTCGTGGGCACCTCCGCGCAGTCCGGCGACGACGTCGTCCATTCCGCTGCGGCTGGTGAGGAACACGACCGGAACGTTCTTGAGGCCTGTGACGCTCTTGAGCGCTGCGAGCACCTGATATCCGTCGAGCCCGGGCATTTCGATGTCGAGCAGGACGACGTCGGGCGGCTCCTGACGGCATTGTTCGAGCGCGCTCAGACCGTCGACGGCTTCGATGACCCGGTAGCCCTCGTCCTCGAGGTCGCTGCGAACGACGGCTCGGATGACGAGCGAGTCATCGGCGATGAGTACGGTTCCGGTGGTCATAGCTGGCCCGCCAACGCAGTCGGGTCGGCCACCAGAACCAATTTGCCGTCGGTGTCGAGGATTCCGGAAATGAGCGGACGGTCCTGACCTTGCGGGGCAGGTCGGATGTCGCCGTCGTCGATCCGCTGCAGGCCGGTCACCGCGTCGACGAGGAGGCCGAACGTCTTGCCGCCGGCTTCGATCACCAGGACATGCGTGCCCTTGGACTGGAATGGGGAGACCACCGTCAGCGGAGGATCGCCTGGGATGATGCCGGTGACATCGGTCGCTGGGTCGGGCAGCGCGATCATCCCGTCGGCGATGCGTACTGCGCGGGTCGCCTGCACGGGCAGGCAGTACCGGGCTCCTGCTGCTTCGAAGTACACCATCGTCGTCACCCAGTCACCTCCCGCTGCTTGGAGTCGAGCAGCCTGACGAGCTCAGCCGTGGCGATGCCCTCGATGCCTGCCGCGCCGTGTGCAGGGTCAGCCTCGATCAGGGCGCGGCGCGCTGCGGCGTAGGCCCGTTGGGCTGAACGCTCGTCACCCGCAGCTTGCAGGGCTAACCCGAGGTGCAACTGCGCCACCGGGTCGTGGGGGGCGAGGTAGGCGCACTTGCGGAATCCGACGACGGCCGCGTCGTAGTCACCGGCGGCGATGGCGTCCTGTGCCCCTCGTGCCAGCAGCGCAGCGGCCCCCACCGGTCCCGGTGCCGCGTTGGCTGGTCCGGCCGGCGTTGTCGGCCTGGATTTCGGCTTGGGCTGGTCGTGTGCGGCGACGCGCGCTGCGCCCTTGACGACCGCCCCCTTGAAACGGGTCCGGCCGGCATCACTCGGGTTGGTTCGGCGTTCGGCTGAGGTCTCGGTGGTAGCGGAGCGGCGGTATACGTAGGTGTCAGCGGCTGGGACGGCTTTGAAGCGGTCCGAGATCTGCCAGATCGTTTCGGCCGCGCCTAGGAACAGTGGGGTGGCCGATGGAAGCGTGTCGGCGATACGGTCGAGGAAGGCGCCAGCGCGTTCCGGCGAGAGATAGATGATCACGTTGCGACAGAAGACGATGTGGCAGTCCACGATCTCGGGCGGTAACGGATCGAGGAGGTTGTGTCGTAGCGTGATCACTCGGTCTCGGATCGGTTTGTTGACCTGCCACGTGTCCCCGGTCCGCGTCAGGTGGCGAGCGATCCGCTGTGTTGACAGGCCAAACAGCTCGCGGCCGGTGTAGCGGGCAGCCGAGGTTCGCTGCAATGCGGCGCTCGAGATATCGGTCGCGATCACGCGTCCGTCGATGCGCTGTTCTTCCAACAGCATCGCCAGGCTGAATGCCTCCTGGCCGTTGGCGCAGCCGGCGCTCCAGATCGTCACCGGCCGATGGAGCGTGGGGAGGACCTCGCGGGCCAGTACCTCGAAGTGCTGCGGGTGGCGGAAGAACGCCGTCTCCTGGACGGTGACCCGGTCGAGCAGGCCCTGCAGTGCGCCACTGCTTGAGACCAATGTGTCGAAGTAGGTGGCGAGGTCTTCGCCGTGCTCGCTCGCTTCGTCGCGAACGGCGCGGAACAGGCGTCCGCGCAGCGTGGGATCAGCGCGCAGACCGATGCGCTGGTGGAGTAGCTCGGCCACTTGATCAACGACTGTCTCCACGGCCTGGGTGTCGGTCATGTCGACGTCTCGCGGACGGCGCGCTGGATACCCGCGGCAATCTTGTCCAGCGGGAGTAGCTCGGTGACCGCGCCGAGGCGCGCGGCCGCTCTGGGCATCCCGAAGACTGCTGACGATTCCTCGTCCTGGGCGAGGGTGTGTCCGCCTTGCTGATGTATCGCGAGCAGGCCCTTCGCACCGTCATCGCCCATGCCGGTCAGCAGCACGCCGATCCCTGCTGAACCAGCGGCCTCGGCCACAGATCGGAACAGCTCGTCAGCGGAGGGCCGATGCACGGTGACCGGCGTGGCGTCCAGCTCGAGTGTGCCGTTGGCGCGGTAGTGGAGATGATGTTCGCCGGGCGCGATATAGATCCGCCCGGGACGTGCCGTCTGATGGTGGCGGGCGGTCTCGACGGGGAGCGGGGAGATCC
>JAOPWD010000520.1 GCA_025965875.1 Pseudonocardiales bacterium | reverse complement strand
GCGCGGTCCAGAAGATCTCCGGATTGCATTCATACCCCCTCTGTCGGAGCAGCGGGCATGAGCCGCGTCGCCCGGTCTAACTCTCGAAGGGGCGGCCTCGGAAGTCCATCCCCGGTCCCATACAGCGGCACGCTCATGGTCATCTCGCGCCCGCATCCCGATCGAGCTCGACGACCAGGTGTTCGGACAGGTCACCGACCAGCTGGATCCGTACCAGCCGATCCGCGAATCGCCAGCCGCGCTCGTCGCGCACGAACTCGTCGGTGTACGTCCCGGCGAGGATCACCTGCAAGGGCAGGGCGGGCGTCGCCTGCAGCACGGTGAACACCGAGCGGGCGGTGGCTCTCGAGCCGTCAGGATGCTCGTCGACGATCAGGTTCGTCGTGACGTGCTTGGTCGCGGGTGTGCCGTCGTCGCGACGTACCGACCCGGCAAATCCGGCTAGTATTTCCGTACTCCCGGTCATGGTCGAGATCCCGCGGGCGCCGACGCTGCGGAAGCTCGCCTGCGCGAACAGCTGCGCCATCCCTTCGAGGTCGCCGGCGTCGAGTCGCTCGGCATAACCGAAAACCAGTCGAGCGATCGCGGCGTAGGTCGGCTCGGCAGAGGAATTCATGGCCGCGACCGTATGTCCACCAAACGTGTCTGGGAATACATAGTTCGAACGAGCGGGACACTCGGATGCGCCGTCGACCTTCGCACGCGAGGATTCCCGCAGTCAGCGAGCACTGGGAAGCCAGGAGGGACCGCCATGGCCGGAGCCCGTCCCCACCGCGCGGAGCGGCGGGAGTACTTCATCGACGTCGTCGGGCTCCTGGTCGCGGACGAGGGCCTCGCGGCGGTCACCATGGAACGCGTCGCCGCCCTCGCCGAAGTCAGCAAGCCCGTCCTGTACAGCCACTTCCCCGATCGGGGCGCCCTGCTCACTGCGCTGCTCGAGCGCTGCTGGCACCAGATGGATTCGGTGGTACAGGTCCGGCTGCGTGCCGCGCGCAGCCTCGACGGGTGTCTCGAGGCCGTGGTCACCGGGTACTTCGACGAATTGGACCGGCAGGGGCCGGTGCTGCAACTGATGGTGACCAGCGGGTGGCACGAGCCGGCGGTCGAGCTCGCACGGGTGCGACGCCACCGCGCGGCTGAGCGCGAATGGAGCGCCTTCTACGCACAGCGGATAGGCCTACCCGCCGCGGTGGCCGAGCCGACCGCCGCGATATTGCGTACCGCGTTGCAGGGCGCCGCCGCTTACTGGATCGAGCACCCAGAGGTCCGGCGCGAGGACGTGGTGCAGACCTGCCTGGTGATCATGCGGGCCGGGTTGGATCGATTGGGTCGTCAGCACCGGCTCGAGAACATCGGGCGACCGGCAACTGCAGACCGGCCGCGGCCGGCCCGAGCCCGACGGTGACCCGGGTCGTCGCGCAGAGCGTGGAGGTGTCGTCCACCTCGATCAGCGTGCACACGAAGCGCGGGCCCTCGTCGAGCTCGACGAGCGCGACCAGGTACGGAACGGCGTCGGCGACCGCGGGGTGAACCGAGTGCTCGACGCGCGTATAGCTGTACAGCGTGCCCTGACCGCTGCTCGCCACCCACGACACCGCGTGGCTGCGGCAGCCTGGGCAGGTGGGCGCCGGAGGGTGCCACACCAGCCCGCAGTCGACGCACCGCTGCAGCAGGACACGGCCTTCGCGGGCCGCTGTCCAATACGGAGCGTTGAACTCGGTCGCTTCGGGCACGATGCGGAGGGTGGACTCGGTCATGGGCTGAGCACCACCGCGCTCGGTCCGGACGAGACCAGGACGGGCCCGGACCGCTCGACCTGAGCACTGGAGCTACCGCGGCACTGTCGTACGGCCTCGACCACCAGATTCATCCCGTGCACGTACGCCTCGGACAGGTGCCCACCGCTCGTGTTGACGGGAACCGGGGCGGTGTCACCGATGCCGTGATCCAGCACTGCTCGCCACGCGGTGCCCGGTGCGGCCAGCCCGTAAGCCTCCATCCCCAGCAGGACAGAGACAGACGTCGCGTCGTAGATCATCGCCGCGCGGAGGTCGGCGGGCCGGACACTCGCTTCCGCGAAGAGACGCTCGGCAATTTCGCGGTAGGTAGGACCGTTGCGGAGCTCGCCGTACACCGAGATCGATTCGGCGTAGGCGAACATGCCCACGACGGCCGCGGTGATCCAGACAGGCGGGGTGGCCACAGCACGGGCCACGTCCGGGGCCGCCACGACGACCGCCGCCGCGCCGTCGGTCTCCAGCGCGAGGTCGAACACGCGCAGGGGCGACGCAATGACGCGGCCGGCCAGGTAGGCGTCCTCGTTCAGCGGACGGCCGTGCATGACCGCGGCCGGATTCCGCTGCGCCTGGGCGCGCTGATCGATCGCGACGCGGCTCAATGCGCGCACCAGGTCCTGCTCCGCGATGCCGGCTTCCCACTGATACCGCCGCGCCCACATCGCCATGACCTGCCCCGGGCTGAGCAGCCCGTACGGCCCCGCGAAAGCACCCGACGGCGCGCGGTCCCCTCGGGCGACGAACTCGCCACCGGCACAACCGAGAGAGCGCTCGGCGCGCCCGTACCGGGTCGTCGAGTAGCCGTTGAGGGAGCGGTAGCACACGACGATCCGCGCCTGGCCGCTTGCTACGGCCGCGCTTGCCTGCGCGAGAACGGCGGGAGCGCCCAGACCCCCGTAGCCGGTCTGCGAGTAGTAGCGCAGCCGCCAGCCGAACGAGCGCACCAACATCGCCTCGTCCACGGCGTCGTAGGAGTAGCGGACCAGGCCGTCGACGTCGCCCGGTGCCACGCCACAATCGGCGAGCGCCCGCTCGATCGCCTCGACCGCCAGCGACCACTCGGACCGGCGTGACGCGCGCGAATAGGCGGTCTGGCCTATTCCGATGACAGCGGCTGACATCAGAGGATGGCGATCGGGTTGACCGGTGAGCCCGTGAACCGCGGGAGGGCCAGCGGCGCCACCACCAGTTGGAAGTCCCATCTCCCGCGCCGGTCGCACGCCTCAGCGAGTTCCTCGAGGTGCAGGTTGTCGAGCAGAGGAAGGCCGAGATACACAAGAGCGCCGGCGTGCACGGGCATCGGATGCGCGTCGGCTCCCGGCTGCATGACGTCGTTCTGCACGTCCGAACCCAGCACCGCGACATCGTGCTCCCGGAGCCAGGGGAGGCAGGTGGCTGACAGCCCGGGGGATCCCACGCTCATCGGGTCGACAACGCCGTGCACGGCGGCTCGGGTGTCGCGCCCACATCTCACGATCAGCAGATCCGCTGCCCGGAGTTCGGTGTCCTGAGCCGTGGCGATGGCATCGAGGTCCGACGGCTCGAGTCCCTCGCCGGGTTCCAGCCAGCCGCGGCCCATCACCCGGGGTGCGTCGAGCAGCACCCCGCGGCCGACGAGTCCCCGCGCCAGAGGTCCTACCGAGCCGGCGCCCGCACCGGTACGCGTCGACACGAGTTCGGCCGGTCGGCCGTTGTACATCCTGCCGTCGAAGAACTGGTGGCTGTGCGCGTCGAGGTGCGTGACAGCAAAGCCGTGGTACGCCAGCCCGAACCACTCGCTCGCGTGGCTGCCGCCGATGGACGCCGCGGATTCGCCACTGGACTTCATCAGGTGCAGCAGCGGCAGCGGGTTGTCCGCAGCGGCTAGGACGGACAACGCTCTGCCCAGGCCCACGCACCGCCCGCTGCTCACCGCCGCTGCGGCCTCGGCGGCATGCGCAGAGCTGAGCAGGTTGACGGTTCCCAACTCATCGTCGGGACCCCACCGACCCCAATTGCTCAACGGCGTCATCAGGTCAGCGAACTCAGCCGCCGAGTCGGGAGTCCAGCCCGGCGCGATTGCGCCCCTCACACCACGCCTTCGGCGCGAAGCTTCGCCAGCTCGTCCGCGCCGATTCCGATGCGCTCGTACACCTGCTCGTTGTGCGCGCCGAGGTCCGGGCCGGACCAGCGGATGTGCGGCGGCGTCGCCGAGAGCCGGAACGGAGTGTTCGCCATGCGCAACGGCCCGAGATCGGAGTCTTCGACGGTGGCTACTGCCCCGATCGCCGCGTACTGCGGGTCGGCCAGGATGTCCGGGACGGTGAACACGACAGCCGCCGGGGCGCCGACCTCGCGGCAGGCCGCGAGCACCTCGGTGTGCTTGCGGGCGCGTACCCACTCGCCCACGACAGCATCAAGCTCGTCGGCGTGTTCTGCCCGTTGGTGTGCGTTGTGAAACCACGGCTCGTCGAGAAGCTCCGGGTGCCCGACGAGCGTGAGCAGCCGGTCAGCCGTCGACTGGGTGCTCGTCGAGATCGCCACCCACCGCCCGTCCTGCGAGAGATACATGTTGCGCGGCGCATTTACCGGGGAGCGATTGCCGAGCCGCGACATGACGGTGCCGAGCTGGTCGTACTCGATCAACTGCGGCTCGAGCACAGTGAGCAGCGGTTCGATGATCGAGACGTCGACCTCCTGCCCGGTCTGCGTGGACCGGCGAGCCCAGAGCGCAGACATGATGGCGAACGCGGTAGTCATACCGGTGACGGTGTCCGCGAGACCGAACGGCGGCAACATCGGCGGGCCATCCGGAGCACCGTTGCGTTGGGCGAAGCCGCTCATGGACTCGGCGAGAGTGCCGAAGCCGGGCTGGGTGGCGAGCGGACCGGTCTGCCCGAAACCGCTGACATGAGCCATGACCAGACCAGGGTTGCTCGCACTGAGGGCTGAGTAGCCGAGTCCCCAGCGCGCCATCGTCCCGGGGCGGAAGTTTTCGACGACCACATCGGCGTCGGCGGCAAGCCGGCGGAAGATCTCCTGGCCCTCGGTGTTGCTGAGATCGAGCGTGACGCTGTACTTGCCCCGGGCGAGCACCTTCCACCACAACCCGTGACCGTCCTTCTGGCCGCCGTGGGTGCGCAAGGAGTCGCCACCGTTCGGGTGCTCGACCTTGACCACCTCTGCGCCGAGGTCGGCCAGCAGCATGGTGGCGAGTGGGCCCGCGATGAGGTTCGACGCGTCGAGCACCCGCAGATCGGCCAGCGATCCGGGCCCGCGTTCCTGTGTCACCGTCAACCACCCTTCGTGCACGATCCGACCGCCGTCACCCGACGTTGGGAATGACCTCCTTGCCGAAGAGGCGGATCGATTCGAGCACCCGCTCGTGCGGGATCCGTCCCAGCTGCATGGCCGCCAGTATCTGGGTAGCCCCGACGTCGCGAAACCCTCGTACGGTTTCCACGATCGTGTCGGGCGAGCCGACGAGAACCATTCCGTTCTCCAGCAGGTGCTCGAATTTCACCTTGCCCGACTGTGCGGGTCCCTGGGTGATGGCCTTCGCGTACCACTCGTAGCCCGGCGGGAGTTCGCGCTTTTCACCCCAGCGCAGGAAGTGATCGATCGTGACATCGAGGTATTGGACGAAGGCCTCCTCGCAGATGTCCCTCGCCTCGGCGTCGGTCGGAGCGCAGAAGCACATCATGAAGACCGCCGCTTGCTGGTTCTTCGCCGACACCGGGCGGGTCGTCGACTCCATGGCAGCGCGCCACTCGGCGAGTCGACGTCCCATTGCCTCCTTGTCGACCGCCATGCCGAACGCCAGGACGCCCAGCCCGTACTCGCCCGCCATTGCGTAGCTCGGCGGACTGGTGGCGGCGACCCACATCGGCGGGTGCGGCTGCTGAACCGGACGCGGAAAGACCTTACGAGGCGGTATGTGCACGTACTTGCCGTCGAACTCGACCGGCTCCTCACCACTCGTCCAAAGCTTCTGCAGGTACTCCACGGATTCCGACCACATGCCGCGAGTGTCGCCCGGATCGATGCCGAATCCGCCGATCTCATGCTCTGCGATCGAACGACCCGTGCCGAACTCGAACCGGCCGCGCGACAGGATGTCCAGGGCTCCGACTCGTTCAGCGACGCGCACCGGATGATTGAACGGCGTCGGCAGGAGGGCGATGCCCTGACCGAGACGGATCCGGTCGGTGTGTTGCGCGGCGGCGGCCAGCCACACCTCCGGCGCACCCATGTGCGAGAACTCCTCGCGGAAGTGATGCTCCACGGCCCAGGCGTGCGTGAAACCCGACTGCTCGGCGAGCCGAAGCTGCTCGATGCTCTGCCAATACGTGTCGGACTCGGTCGTCTCGGTCCACGGTTTGGGTACCTGCATCTCGAACAGCAATCCGAAGTCCATCGGGGCGGTCCCTTCTCGAACTGCTACGCGTACGTAGGCGTAGCGTCTGGTGATGCGCCGCACGGGGCAACGCCGCGTGCCGCTGCATGGGATAGCCGGAGGTCGAGTCGATCACACGGCCGTCTTCCCGCCGTCGATTACGTACACCGCTCCGGTGACCCATCCCGCCTCGTCACTCGCGAGGAACAGCGCCAGGTTGGCGATGTCCTCCGGAGTTCCGACGCGTCGCAACGGGTACATGGCGGCCGCGCGCTCGATGCGCTCGTCGAGGTTGTCCGCAGACACGAGGCCCGCGCCCGCCGCCCAGATGCCCTGGACGAGCTGGGTGGGAACCGTTCCCGGCGCAATTGCGTTGACGCGTACCCCGGACGGGCCGTAGTCGAGCGCCATCTGGCGCGTCAAGCCGATCACCCCAGCCTTCGCCGCGGCGTACGCCGCGACCGCCGGGACGCCACGCATGCCCCCGATGCTCGCCTGGTTGACGATCGATCCCGACCCGGCCGCGACCATGTGCGGCAGGACGTACTTGCAGGTCAGCCACAGGCCGGTGAGGTTGATCCCGATCACGCGGTTCCACTCAGCCTCGTCGGTGTCGACGGCAGTACCGACGCCGCCTACCCCCGCGTTCGCGTACAGGACGTCGATCCGGCCGTACTGGGCGACCGTCTGCTCGGCGAGCGAACGAACCTGCCCGGAGTCCGCGACGTCGACGCCCACCGCGCGGCCCTGACCGCCGGCATCGCGGATCGACGTCGCCGTCTCCTCGGCGTGGCCGGCGGCGACGTCGGCACACACCACCGTGGCGCCCTCGGTCGCGAATCTGCGCGCGGCCGCTGCGCCGATCCCGGCGCCTGCGCCCGTCACAATCGCGACCTTGCCGTTGAGCCGTGTCGACATCTCTTACTCCTCACCGCGACATGCTGATCGCACGAGCGTGCGCGAGATCGAGTGGTGGCACAACGGCAAGGTCTCGTGAGTGGGACAGGTGCTGGCGCCGGTAACGCTGCCTCGCCTAGCGTCCGGACCGACTGGAGGTTCTATGAAGGCCTACGAGCAGCTCGCACTGCTCCTCGCCGATGCCGGCGTCACCACGGTCTTCGGGGTGATGGGCGACGGCAACATGCACTGGATCGCCGCATACCGCGAGCAGCGGGGCTGCCAATGGCGGCCAGCATGGCACGAGGCCGGCGCCGTGTGGATGGCCGACGGATACGCCGGCGCAACAGGGGACGTCGGGGTCGCGACCGTGACGATGGGTCCCGGTCTCGCGCAATCGCTTGCCGCGCTCTCGACCGCGGCGCGGGTGCGACGACCGGTGCTGCTCATCACCGCCGCGTTGCGAACCCGCGTCCCGCCCGAGGCGCAGGACTCGCCCCAACGTGACTTGGTCGCCGCCAGCGGAGCACGCTACATCGCCGTTCAGTCGGCGAGCGAACTCCCGGCGACGCTCGGAACTGCGCTGGAGTGGGCGCGCGGGGGTGGCGTCACCGTGCTCGCCGTGGATCTCGACGTCTTCCAGGAGCCGGCCTACGTCGCCGCCGCAAGCCTCCGCGGCGCAGGAACCCGAGTCGCACGACGCGTTGATGCGCTCGCGCTGAGTGCGGCCGCCGACGCCCTGCGCACAGGCACGGCGCCAATGGTCGTGATCGGACGGGGTGTCCTCGCTGCCGACTGCCTCGACGCCGCACTCCAAGTCGGACGCCGCGTCGGCGCGGTATTCGCGACGACGCTCGGTGGCCGCACAGCACTGCCCGACGAGCCCTTCGACCTGGGCGTGATCGGAATGATGGCCGACCCGACTGCCCGCGCGATCGGCGGTCGCGCCGATGCCGTCCTGGTACTCGGTGCAGCTCTGGACCGCTACAACTGCGATGGCGGCGACTTCGCGCGCGACGCACACGTGATCCGGGTCGACATTCGCCCTCCCGGCGAGCTGTGGAGCCCGAGCGAGCGGACCACCTGGCTGACCGGCGACGTGTCCGACGTGGTGCCCGCACTCACCGCGCTGTTGCCCGAGGCCGCCGGCGTCCGAACGCTCGAGGTGCGTTCGGCGCTGGCTGCGGAACGAGCCCGCCAGGACGCGCTTCCCGCGCTGCACTCGATGGACGGTGCCAATCCGTGGGCGATGGTGGCCGAACTGAACGCCATGTTGCCCGCGGACGCCTACGTCGTCGTCGGGATCGGGCACTTCTGGTACTTCGTGGCGCCGTACGTCCGGCCCGAGCCACGGCGCAGGTTCCACTTCGCCTGCGGATTCGGACTCATCGGCCAGGCACTGCCCGTGGCAGTGGGAGCGGCGGCGGCCCTGGGTGACCGGCACACGGTC
>JAOPWD010000501.1 GCA_025965875.1 Pseudonocardiales bacterium | reverse complement strand
TCATCAGCGGGATGTCGAAACCCTGGCGCTCCATCTCGATCGCGAAGTTGACCATCTCGTCGAGTGACGGAGTGATCAGGCCGGACAGGCCGATGACGTCGGCGCTGTGCTCCTTGGCCGCGTCCAGCACCTTCTGCGCCGGCACCATCACGCCGAGGTCGATGACGTCGTAGTTGTTGCACTGCAGCACGACGCCGCCGAGGTTCTTGCCGATGTCGTGCACGTCGCCCTTGACCGTCGCCATGATGACCGTGCCGTTGCTTCGGTCGGCGTCTCCGGGTGCCTTGCCTGCCTCGATGAACGGGATGAGGTGGGCGACGGACTTCTTCATCACGCGCGCCGACTTCACGACCTGGGGCAGGAACATCTTTCCGGCGCCGAACAGATCGCCCACGACATTCATGCCAGCCATCAGGGGGCCCTCGATGACCTCGATGGGCTTGCCGCCGCGGCCCTCGATCAGCACGCGAAGCTCTTCGGTGTCGACCTCGGCGTAATCGTCGATGCCCTTCACGAGGGCGTGCGTGATGCGTTCGTCGACGGGCAGCTCTCGCCATTCCTCGTTGACCGCCTCGGCCTTCATCCCGGCCCCGGCGAACTCGGTGGCGATGTCGAGCAGCCGCTCGGTGCCGTCCGGGCGGCGGTTGAGGATGACGTCTTCGATGCGATCACGAAGGCGCGGATCGAGCTGGTCGTACGGGACGAGTGCACCGGCGTTGACGATGCCCATGTCCATGCCGGCGGCTATGGCGTGAAAGAGGAAGACCGCGTGGATGGCCTCACGCACCGCGTTGTTGCCACGGAACGAGAACGACACGTTCGAGACACCGCCGGAGACCATCGCGCCGGGCAGATTCGCCTTGATCCAGCGGGTCGCTTCGATGAAGTCGACGCCGTAGTTCGCGTGCTCCTCGATGCCCGTGGCCACGGCGAAGATGTTCGGGTCGAAGATGATGTCTTCGGACGGGAAACCTAGCTCGTCCACCAGGATCTTGTATGCGCGCGCGCAGATCGTCTTGCGTCGCTCGAGGTTGTCGGCCTGCCCGTCCTCGTCGAAGGCCATGACCACGACGGCAGCACCGTACTTGCGGCACAAGGTCGCCTCGCGACGGAACTTGTCTTCGCCCTCCTTCATGGAGATCGAGTTGACGATCGGCTTGCCCTGCACGCAGCGCAGCCCGGCCTCGATGACCTCGAACTTGGACGAGTCGATCATGAGCGGCACCCGGCTGATGTCGGGCTCGCTGGCGATGAGTTTGACGAAGCGATCCATCGCCGCGACGCCGTCGATCATGCCTTCGTCCATGTTGATGTCGATGACCTGCGCGCCGTTTTCGACCTGCTGGCGGGCCACCGACAGCGCGGCGCTGTAGTCACCGTCGCGAATCAGGTTGCGGAACTTCGCGGAACCGGTGATGTTCGTGCGCTCGCCGACGTTGACGAACAGCGAGTCCGCCGTGATCGTCAGCGGCTCGAGACCGGACAGCCGGCAGGCCTCGGGACGTTCGGGCACAACCCGGGGCGCCACGCCGTCGACGATCGCAGCCATGGCACTGATGTGTTCGGGCGTCGTGCCACAGCACCCGCCGAGCAGGTTGAGCAACCCGCTCTCGGCGAACTCGCGAACGATCTCAGCAGTTTGGTCGGGCGCCTCGTCGTACTCGCCGAACGCGTTCGGCAGTCCGGCGTTGGGATAGCAGGACACGAAACAGTCGGCCAACCGCGCGACCTCGGCCAGGTAGGGCCGCATCTCCTGCGCACCGAGCGCACAGTTCAGACCGACCAGAAGGGGTCTGGCGTGCCGCACCGAGTTCCAGAACGCCTCGGTGACCTGGCCTGACAGGGTGCGTCCCGACGCGTCGGTGATGGTTCCCGAGATCATCACCGGCCACCGGCGGCCACGCTCCTCGAACAGGGTCTCGAGCGCAAAGATCGCTGCCTTCGCGTTGAGGGTGTCGAAGATCGTCTCGATCAGCAGCAGGTCGGCGCCGCCGTCGACCAGCCCGTTCGCCTGCTCGATGTACGCGTCGACGAGTTCCATGAACGTGACGTTGCGTGCGCCCGGGTCATTGACGTCGGGTGAGATCGAGGCGGTGCGGTTGGTGGGGCCGAGGGCACCGGCGACGAATCGCGGCCGGGTCGGGTCTGCCTCCGTGATCGCATCGCATTCGGCGCGTGCCAGCCGTGCCGACTCGAAGTTCAGTTCGTAGGCGAGCTCTTCCATCCCGTAATCGGCCAGGGAGATCTTCTGCGCGTTGAAGGTATTGGTTTCGACCAGATCAGACCCGGCCTCGAGATAGGCGCGGTGAATCCCGCTGATCGCCTGCGGCTGGGTGAGGGTGAGCAGGTCGTTATTACCCTTTAGGTCACGTTCCCAGTCGGCGAACCGCTCGCCCCGGTACTCCGCCTCGCTGAACGTGTGCCGCTGAATCATCGTGCCCATCGCACCGTCGAGAACGAGAATTCGCGACTGCAACACGTCGGTGAGGGCTTGTGTCGCATCTGGGCGCAGCAACGGTGTTCCGGGCACGGGCGCATTCCTCAGTGGATCGATAGCAAATCGACGGCTGGCTCTGAAGCTCCAGGTTACCGGTGCACAGGTATTGGGTTGCCTGGACGAGCCCCGGCGCGCTGGGCAGCGCCCATAACGGTCGCGGTCGTAGGGTGACTGTATGACGGTCTTCGACGGCACTGGCTGGCCCGAGCTGGTCAATCCGATCCTGGTGGCCGCGTTCGAGGGCTGGAACGACGCCGGCGACGCTGCCAGCGGTGCCGTTGAGCACCTCGAACTGGTCTGGGACGCGCAGCCGCTCACCGAGATCGATCCGGACGACTACTACGACTTCCAGGTCAACCGGCCGACGGTTTCGCTGGTCGACGGCGTCAGCCGCCGGATCAGCTGGCCGACCACCCGGTTCTCGGTGTGCCGTCCGCCCGGAGCCGAATTCGACCTGGTCATCGTCCGCGGGATCGAGCCCAACATGCGCTGGCGCAGCTTCTGCGACGAGCTCCTCGGGGTCATTCGGGAGTTGGACGTGCGAATCGTGGTGACACTCGGCGCGCTGCTGTCCGACACGCCTCACACCAGGCCGACCACGGTCACCGGGACGTCGTATGACGCCGACTCCGCCGTTCGCTACGGGCTGGAGAAGTCGCGCTACGAGGGACCCAGCGGCATCGTCGGCGTGCTGCAGGACGCCTGCGTGGCGGCGGGCATACCGGCGATCTCGTTCTGGGCCGGAGTGCCGCACTACGTTTCCCAGCCACCCAACCCCAAGGCCACGCTCGCGCTGCTGCACAGCGTCGAGGAGGTTCTCGACCTGCCGGTTCCGCTCGCCGAGCTGCCGCAGCAGTCCGACGAGTGGCAGAAGCTGGTCGACGAGATGGCCGCCGAGGACGACGAGGTCACCGACTACATCCGCAACCTCGAGGAACGCGACGACGAGATCGACCGCAGCGAGCTCGGCGAGGCGTCCGGTGATGCGATTGCGCGGGAGTTCGAGCGGTACCTGCGCCGCCGCGACCGTGGCGGCGGGCACGCCGGCCCCGGCGCCCACGGCTGACATCCAGCGAACACCTCGCGGCTAATCGAGCTAGCTCGGGGGCGAATCGTGCCGCGCTGGCTAGAGCTCGACCCCCAGCAGGGCGTCGACGAGTCGACGCACCAGTCCGGGCGCGGAGTCGTCGCTGCCCCCTGCCGTGCTGGCTAGCTCGGCCCAGCGGTCGATCGCGGCCAGCGCGGTCGTCGTGTCGAGGTCGTTGGCCAGAGCCGCCCGGACCTCGGCCAGCAGTGCCTCGGCCGGCGGCGCAGTCGGCAGGGCAACGGCGCT
>JAOPWD010000492.1 GCA_025965875.1 Pseudonocardiales bacterium | reverse complement strand
GGCGCGGTGGGGATGGCCTGGAAGATCAGCGACTGTGGCGAGACATAACCGGCGGCCGACGCATTCGACTCCCACAACGAGTGTTCGACGTCGGCGAGCGTCCCTTCGACGAGCCACTGCAACACGTCGTGTTCGACGCGGCCGTCGGCGTCCAGGGTCGTGTCCGGCAGCCGGAGCAGCTCGTCGTGAATGGCTCCGATCTCGGCCACGACGCGAGCCGATCCGGTGCGACTCGGATCGCCGAGTTGGTCGTCGAACCCGGTGACGCCGAGCAGTGTTGCGTTGAGCGGATCAGCCGTGTGCTGCGCCACGAAGTACCGCGCACCGAGATCCGCGAGCGTCTTCGCGGCGTCGTCTGAAGTCATATCGGCCTCATGTCGTCGAGAATCGGAAGTTGTGCCCACTGGTGTGCCAGTCTGCCCGCGCCAATGTGATCGCTGGTAGACAGTACGCAATAGACATGCTCGTCGACGTACGAAGGTCGGGTGGGAGTCAACGATGAAGCCAGTTGTCGATGCCGAACCACTTCCGCCTCCGTTGAGTCACGCGTCGTTGGCCGCGGCGGCGGCGGACTGGATAACGAACCGGATCATCGAGGGCCACATCGAGCCGGGCGAGAAGCTGACCGAAGTCGGCCTGGCCCAACGAATGGGAGTGAGCCGGTCACCGGTGCGCGAGGCCCTGCACGCCCTGGCGCGCGAGGGGCTGATCAAGATCGAGCCGCGACGCGGTGCCTTCGTGGCCGAGCTCAACCGCTCCGACGCCGCCGAGCTCTATGCGTGCCGCTTGCTGCTCGAGCCGCAATGCGCCCGCGGCTCCGTGGAAGCCATGGATAACCAGCGGGCGGCGACGTTGACCGGCATCTTCACCGAGATGCGGGCTGCCGTCGCCGCGGACGACCCGTCGTCCTACGTCGCCTCGCTGAAGCAGTACAACTGGACGATCCTGGACGGGTGTCCCAACCGCTTGCTGTTCGGCTTCGCCGAGTCCTCGTGGCGCGCATCGCTTCGCTACTGGGATCTCACCGTGCGGAGCTCCCAGAACTACCTGCGCAAGTCGTTGCGGCGCAACCGCGGGATGCAGGACGCCGTGCTGGCGCGCGACGGCGAGGCGGCGGCCCAGGTGGCGACGGCCGTCCTCGAGTTGGGCCGCGACGAACTGCTGAAGGTCCTCGGCCGCCTGGCCGGGCGGTGAAGACATCGGTCGCAAGGAGCTGACATCAACATCGAGAACCTGGACATCGAACTGCCCGAGACGACGCTGTCCGTTCAGTACGTCACGGTCAAGGGTGACCGGCCCGGCCCGCACCTCACCGTCATCGCGGGCGTCCATGGCGCGGAGTACACCTCGATCGCCGCCGCGCGGGAGTTCGCGCGGTCGCTGGACGCTGCGACCTTGCAGGGCACGATCACGGTGGCACCGTTGGTCAATCCAGCCGCCTTCTGGGCGCGCTCGCCGTTCGTCGTGCCGATGGACGGCAAAAACCTCAACCGCAGCTTCCCGGGGAAACCGGACGGCTCGGCCGCCGAGGTGCTGGCGTACCACCTGAGCAGGACGTTCATCGAGCCGACCGACTATTTCCTGGACCTGCATGCCGGGGACCTGCCCGAGGCGCTGGAGCCGTTCGCCCTCTACGACGAGTCGCCGGTCGAAGCGCAGGCCCGCGAGATGGCCATCGGCTACGGGCTTGGCCACGTCGTGCGCCAGACCCGGGCGTCCCGCACCGTGGGCGGCAGCACCTCGGCCGTCGCCGCCGATCTCGGCAAGCCGGCGATCACCGCCGAGTCCGGCCAGAACGGCATCCTCGACCGGGCGGCCGTCGAACGGCACCTCGCCGGGCTGGCCGGCGTGTGCGCCCACCTCGGGCTGCTCCCCGGAGCGCCCACGAACTTCGTCCAGCCGCGGGAGCACGAGGGCTGGCACTGGTTGCGCACGCCCGTGGCCGGCTGGTGGGAGGCTACGGTTTTCGTCGGGCAGCCGGTCGCCGCGGGGGAGTTGATCGGCGTGGTCAGCGACGTCCTCGGAGACGGACGCCACGAGGTGCACGCGCCCGAGGCGGGAGTGCCGCTGTTCGTCACCAGCAGCCCCGCCGTCGTGGCCGACGGATTGCTCATGGGGATCGCGCGCGGGCACTAGAGAGCCTCGTGAAACACTGTATACAAAGGTCGTTGTCTGCTCATCGCCAGCCGTAAGGCGGCGCCCGAGAAGGAGGCAGAGCGTGCGGTTGTGGGACACCAACTGGAGACAGATCGAGGAGTATCTCGATACTGACGACCGGGTCGTGGTGCCGATCGGGTCCACCGAGCAGCACGGCTACCTCTCACTCGGAACGGACGCGATCCTGGCCGAGCGGGTCGCCGTCGAAGCCGCTGAGCCGCTCGGCGTACCGGTGCTGCCCGTGCTGCCGGTGGGCATGGCACCGTACTTCAGCGCCTTCCCGGGCAGCCTGACACTGCGCATGTCGACCTACGTGGCTGTGATGCGCGATCTGCTCGACACGCTGGCCGACCAGGGCTTTCGCCGTATCGCGGTCGTCAACGGTCACGGCGGAAACGCGCCGGTCACGGGGCTGGTGCGTGAATGGGTCGCGGCGCCGCGGGAGCAGCGCGTCCAGGTGGTCTTCACGAGCTGGTACGCGGCGCCCAAGGTGGCCGCGCTGGCCGAGTCGTACGAGACCGATCCCACGCACGGCGGCTGGTTCGAGAACTTCCCCTGGACGAGGGTGCCCGGCGTCGAGCTACCCGAAGGCGGAAAACCGACGATCTCGCGGGACGTCGTGGCCCAGGCGAGTGCCGCCGACATCCGCGAGCTGACCGAGGACGGCAGCTTCGGCGGTTCGTACGCGTTGCCGGACGACGTCATGACGGCCATCTGGGAGACCGGGGTCGCCGAAGTCCGCGATCTGATCGAGAACGGTTGGGCCTTCACATGATCGGGTCGGGCCTGGTCGGCAAAACCGCGCTGGTCACCGGCACCGCGCACGGCATCGGCGCGGCCGTCGCGGCCGTCCTAGCCGAGGAAGGCGCCACCGTCTTCGGCGTCGACCGCGACGACGTCGACGTTTCGAACTCGGCGGCCGTCCGCGAGTACGTCGCCGACTTGCCTCCGGTCGACGTGCTGGTGAACAACGCCGGCGGGGTGGTGGGGCAGACGCACCAACCGATCGACGAGGTGACCGACGAGGCGTGGCAGGCCGTCATCGCGGCGAACCTGACGTCGAGCTTCGTGTGCACCCGGGCGGTCGCCCAGCAGATGAAGGCCGCCGGATGGGGGCGGATCGTCAATATCTCCTCCGGCGCAGGACGCAGCGTCAGCCTCACCGGCATCCAGGCCTACGTCGCGGCGAAGGCCGGCCAGATCGGGTTCACCCGGCAGATGGCCCACGAGCTCGGCCCGTACGGAATCACGGTGAACTGCATCGCTCCCGGCTTCGTCCGCTCGAACCCGAGCACCGAGAAGCAGTGGCAGAGCTACGGCGAGGAGGGGCAGGCCAAGCTCGTCGAAGGCATCGCGCTGCGGCGGCTCGGCCACGCGGAGGACATCGCGAACGGTGTCCGGTACTTCACTTCGGATCTGGCCGCCTGGGTGACCGGGCAAGTTCTCTCGATCGACGGTGGACATGCTCTCTTTTGATTCCGACGACGCCCGGTACATCGCCGAACTGGCCGAGTACGTCGCGATCCCCAGCATCAGCCGGGACGCGGACCGCGAGACGATGCTCGCGGCCGCCCGCTGGCTGGTGGAAAAGCTCGACTTCGCCGACGCCCGCATCGTCGAGACCGGCGGCCATCCGGCGGTCGTCGGCGAGTGGCTCGGCGCGCCGGGCGCCCCGACCGTGCTGGTGTATGGCCACTACGACGTCCAACCCACCGGCTCGCTGGACGAGTGGATCACCCCGCCGTTCGAGCTCGCGGTCGAGGACGGACGGCTGCGGGGACGCGGCGTGACCGACGACAAGGGACCGGTGTACATGGTCCTGGAGGTCGTGCGGCAGTTCATGGCGCAGGAGGGACGGTTGCCGCTGAACGTCCGCTTCCTTTTCGAGGGGGAGGAGGAGATCGGCAGCCCGCACCTGCCCGACTACGTCCGAGCGCACGCGGCCGAACTCGCCGCCGACCTGGTCATCTCGGCCGACGGCGCCATGTGGCGGGCGAGCGAGCCGTCGCTGTCGATCGCCTCCAAGGGGCTGCTCGCCCTCGACGTCGTGGTGACCGGCGCGAACCGGGACCTGCATTCCGGCCGCTACGGCGGCACCGTCGCCAACCCGGTGCACGGCCTGGTGCAGATCCTGGACAGCCTGCACGACCCGGACGGGCGGATCACCGTCGCCGGGTTCGATGACGGCGTCGCGCCGCTGTCGGATGCGGAACGCGCCGAGATCGCCGCCGTGCCGTTCGAGGACGCCGACTACCGCGCCGAGCTCGGGGTCCAGGCGCTGCACGGCCAGCCCGGCCTCTCCACGCTGGAGCGGCTGTGGACCCGGCCGACGTTGGAGATCAACGGGATCACCGGCGGCGGCTGGTACACCGTCATCCCGCACGAGGCGTCGGCCCACATCACCTGCCGGCTGGTGCCCGGTCAGGATCCGCAGGCGGTCGCCGCGGCGGTCGAGAAGCACGTGCTCGCGCAGGCCGTCCCGGGCGTGCGGGTCGAGGTGCGGGTCGAGCCGGGCGGCGTCCCGGCCTACACGATCGCCCCTGACCACCCGGCGATCCGGGCCGGCCGGCAGGCGCTGGCCGAGGTATACCCGGGGCGGGACGTCCTGCTGGCGCGCATCGCCGGCACGCTGCCCGCCACCGTCCTGTTCGAGGAGACGATCGGCGCCAAGACGCTGTTCTTCTCCTTCTCCACCGCGGACGAATTGCTGCACGCGCCCAACGAGTTCCTGCGCATCCCGCGGCTGCGTGAGGGCATGCGGGCGTGGGAGCAACTACTGCGGCTGTTAGCCGACGGGGAGCACCGGCTGGCCCCCATGAACCGATGACCGAGCCGTACACCTCGTACTCCTACCTCGAGGACGGCGCCCGCCTCGAGTGGTTCGACCTCGACCCGGAGTACGACCGCGTCCCGCCGTACGACGTCGGCCTGGACGCCGAGCAGGTCGCGCGGGTCGCCCGGCTGCTGGCCGACCACGTGGTGATCAGCCTGCACGACCACCCCGTCCGGTTCCCGCGCGACATGTCGCAGACGCCCGCATACAACCGGACCGCCCGGCAGCACACCGCATTCGAAGGCCTCGCCCGGTCCGGCATGACGGCGGTCTTCGACAACATGATGGACGGCACCGCGTGCGTCACCGGCACCGCGCCCTGGCGGTGGGACGACGTGGTGACCGATCTCGGGATGCGCCAAGCCGACCTCGCCCACCAGTCGAACGTCGGCGTAGCCCGCACCGTAGATGACATCCTGCAGGCGAAGGCCAACGGCCGGGTTGCCCTGGTGTTCGGGCTCGAGGCGGCGACGCCGATCGAGAACGAGCTCGACCGGCTCGACGTCCTGTTCGGCCTCGGCCTGCGCCAGATCGGGATCGCCTACAGCGATGCCAACGCACTCGGCAGCGGCTTGTCGGAGCCGCTGGACGGCGGCCTGACGTTGTTCGGCCGCCAGGCGGTCGCCCGGATGAACGCGGTCGGCCTGGCGATCGACATCTCGCACTCCTCCGACCGCACTGGGCTGGATGTCTGCGAGCGCAGCGAGACCCCGGTGTTGATGACGCACGCCGGCGCCCGAGCGCTGTGGGACATCCCGCGGTTGAAGGGCGACGCCGTGCTGCGCGCGGTTGCCGAGACCGGTGGCGTCATAGGCATCTCGGCCGCGCCGCACACCACGATCTCCTACGACCACCGCCGGCACAGCATCGAGTCGGTGATGGACCACTTCACCTACATCGCCGAGCTGGTCGGGCTCGAGCACGTCGCCTTCGGCCCGGACACGCTGTTCGGCGACCACGTCGGTTTGCACACGACGTTCGCGCACCTGCTGTCCGGAGCGACGGCCGCCGCGCCCGAGCACCCCAAGGTGCCGTACGTGGTCGGCCTAGAGAGCCCGGTCGAGAACTTCCCCAACATCACCGGCTGGCTGGTCAAGAACGGCTACCGCGACGACGAGATCGCCGCGGTGCTCGGCGGTAACATCCTGCGCGCGTTGAGCGAGATCTGGCCTGAACCGCGCTGACGGCCGGCCCGACGACCGGCCGTCAGCGCACCGACCGTCAAGGCACCAACGCGACCTTGATCGCCTGCCGGGTGTCCATCGCGGCGTAGGCGTCCGCGGTGCGGTCCAGCGGCAGGGTGAGGTCGAACACCGGGGCCGGATCGATCTCGCCGCGGCTCACCCGCTGCACCAGGTCGGGCAGGTACTTGCGCACCGGCGCGATGCCGACCCGGACGCCGAGGTTGCGGATCA
>JAOPWD010000475.1 GCA_025965875.1 Pseudonocardiales bacterium | reverse complement strand
CGTGCCGACCGGTCGCGTGTCGCCGCACGGCTAGGCGCGCGCACCCGCAGGCACGGGGGTTGCGGTGGTGGCTAGGTCCCCGGGTTCTGCGGCCTGTCCTCGCCGCTTGACTTAGGGCGTTTCAAGTTCCGCAAACTCGGATGCGTGGCAGATTCCTCGACCGTTCCGCAGCCTGCAGTCATCGGATGAGTCGGTCAGCCGTTGGCGGCTTCCGGTCCGGCAGCGCCCGGCTCGGCACCCCGCTGGACGCCTACGACAACACCCCGGCCAGCCTGGCCCGCGGCATCAGGACCTCGACCTACCCCTCACCCGGCGACCCAGCCAAAATGGCCAAGGCCATCATCGACAGCGTCGAGCAGACCCCCGCACCGACCCGTATCGCACTCGGCAGCGACGCCTACACCTACATCCACACCGCCCTGACCGAGCGCCTAGCCGACCTCGAAGCACAACACGACCTCGCCGCCTCGACCGATTTCCCGGCCCAGGCATCATGACCGACCTGACGGGCAAGGTAGCCCTCGTCACCCAGCACGACGGGACACCCCTGGCCAGCTGCTGTTGGTGGGCGGCGGCTCTGCGGTGCTGGGCGCGGATCCGTGACGAAGATCGCCGACTAGCGTCACGCCACAATGACAAACCGATTGCGCCGAGTGCTGGCCGCCGTCCTCTCGCCCCTGATGCGGTCCCGGTTCGCGCACCGGTGGCTCGCACCCCACCTCGCGTCGGCACAGCTTCGGCTACATCGACTGAGTCGGGGTCGGGTCCAGCTCAGCTCGATTCTCGTGCCGTCGCTGATCTTGGTGACAGTCGGCGCGAAGAGTGGACTACGCCGCGATACCCCGCTGATGTGCTGGCTCGAGGCCGGCGGCAGCTATCTCGTCTCCGGTAGCAACTGGGGTCGCCCGCAGCATCCGGGCTGGACCGCGAACCTGATTGCCCACCCCGACGCCGAGGTGATCTTCAGACGTGGGCACGTCCCGGTCACCGCCGTGCTCATGGCCGGCGTCGAACGCGAGGCGCTCTGGTCGGTGCTCGAAGCACAGTGGCCGGACTACCGCTCCTATGAGGCGGCCGCGGGTCGGGAGATCAGGATCTTTCGGCTGCAACCGCGGTGACGGCGGCACCGAACCAGCTCAGCCCGCCACGCCCAGGACGAACGGGTAGACCGCGCCGGCGCCTGCCTGGCGCAGTAACCGGGCAACGACGGTCAGGGTCCAGCCGGTGTCGGTGTAGTCATCGACGAGCAGCACCGAACGGCCGTCGAGCTCGGCCGCCAGGTCGTCCGGGACGGCGTAGCTGCCCCACACGTCGCGCAACCGCATCGCGCTGTTGGAGCGCCCGCGCGATGACGGCCCGGTGTGTGGCACCTGACCGAGGTGCGGCAGCCGTCCGATGGTGCCGAGCCGAGCGGCGACGTCGGTCACCAGCAGCGGCCGTCGCGCCGATCCCACGTGCACGACGACCTCGGGGCGCTGCGCCCAGCCCCAGGACGCGAGCACCTTGATGGCGGCGGCGATCAAGTCGTCGGGGATGGCTGCGTCGGGGGTCTCGGGCGAGAGCACGGAGCGCACCCGCTGGCCGAAGCCGAGGTCGGTGAAGCGGGCGATTGCCCGACCGGATTCGGCGACGTCGTCGGCGCCGATCTTGCCGCGGACGTCGACGCCCAAGCCCGGCATCGCGGTGGGCCACATCCGCCGCGCATCGAAGGGCACGCCGGGCCGGTGCAGCGTGGCCATTGCTGCCGTGACGGTCTGCTCACTGGTGGCGGCCGCGAGGGCGAGCCCGCCGCAGTTGTCGCAACGTCCGCAGTCTGTTGCGTGCGGATCGTCGAGTTGCTCGCGTAGGTAGCGCATCCGGCAGGCGCCGGTGGCGATGTAGTCGCGCATTGCCTGCTGCTCGTCGCGACGCACCTGCGCCACCTTGGCGTAGCGCTCGGCGTCGTAGCTCCACGGCTGGCCTGTGGCGACCCAGCCGCCACGTACCCGGCGGACCGCACCGTCGACGTCGAGCACCTTGAGCATCGCCTCGAGCCTGCTGCGCGACAGCTCGACCTGCGTCTCGAGGATGCCTGTGCTCATCGGCTCGCCGTTCGTGCCCAGGGCCGTCAACGCCGAACGGACCTGGTCTTCGCGGGGGAAGCCGACCGAGGCGAAGTAGTCCCAGATGGCCTGGTCCTCGCTGCCGGGCAGCAGGATCACCTGCGCCTTGTCGACGGCACGACCGGCACGGCCCACCTGTTGGTAGTACGCGATGGGCGACTGCGGTGCACCGAAGTGGATCACGAAGCCGAGGTCGGGCTTGTCGAAGCCCATGCCCAGCGCGGACGTGGCCACCAGCGCCTTGACCCGGTTGTTGATCAGGTCGTCCTCGGCGGCGAGCCGTTCGGTCTGTTCGGTCTGGCCCGAGTAGGCGGCGACGGCCAGGCCACGCTCGCGCAGGTAGTCGGCGACCTCCTGGGATCCCGCGACCGTGAGTGTGTAGATGATGCCCGAGCCCGGTAGCTCGTCGAGATGATCAGCCAGCCAGGCGAGCCGGTGCGCGGTCGACGGTAGCTCGAGCACTCCGAGGTGCAGCGACTCGCGGTCGAGGCTGCCGCGCAGCACGAGCACGTCGTCGTCGTCGCGACCCAGCCCCAGCACGTCGGCGACGTCGTCGACGACCCTGCTGTTCGCCGTAGCCGTGGTGGCCAGCACCGGGATTCCGTCGGGTAACTCCGGCAGCAGCGTGCGCAGCCGGCGGAAGTCAGGACGGAAGTCGTGGCCCCAGTCGCTGATGCAGTGCGCCTCGTCGACGACGAGCAGGCCGCAGGTGGCGGCGAGATGGGGCATGACGTTGTCGCGGAAGTCGGGGTTGTTCAGCCGCTCCGGCGAGAGCAGCAGCACGTCGACGCCGCCGCTGTTCACGGCGTCGTAGGTGCGGCGCCACTCCTCGGTGTTGGTGGAGTTGATCGTGGCGGCGTGGATGCCGGCGCGTTCGGCCGCGGCGATCTGGTTGCGCATAAGGGCCAGCAGCGGCGACACGATGACAGTCGGGCCGGCCCCGAGCGCGCGCAGCAACGCCGTCGCCACGAAGTACACCGCTGACTTGCCCCAGCCGGTGCGTTGGACGACCAGGGCACGCCGGCGGTCGGTGACCAGCGCCTCGATCGCGGTCCACTGGTCCTCGCGCAGCACGGCAGCGGCGCCGGCGAGCGCCCGCAGATGGGTCTCGGCCTGCGCCCGCAGTGCCGTGCGGTCGGCAACGGATGCGGCGGCTGTCATAGGTCGTGTCTAGCAGGCGAGCCCGACAGGCCGCACACGATCCCGCCTTTGACACCGCCACCGTCCCTGGTGACCCCGGATTACGGCGCCGGCGGGGTCAGAGGGGGAGTGGGACTCAGTTGACCTGGCGCTCGTGACCGGCCCAGAACGGCTCGCGCAGCTTGAACTTCTGCAGCTTGCCGGTGGCCGTGCGCGGCAGCGTCTCGACGAACTCGATCCGCTTGGGGCACTTGTAGCCGGCCAGCGACGCCCGGCAGTGCTTGATCAGTTCCTCAGGCGTGACAGCTGAGCCGTCGGTGACGACCAACCCGGTGACCAGCTCGCCCCACTTCTCGTCGGGGATGCCGATCACCGCCACCTCGCGTACCGCTGGGTGGGAGGTGAGCACGTCCTCGACCTCGATCGAGGACACGTTCTCGCCCCCGGAGATGATCACGTCCTTCTTGCGGTCGGAGATCACGACGTAGCCCTCGTCGTCGATATAGCCGCCGTCGCCGGTGTGGAACCAGCCGCCCGCCTGTGCGGCGGCGCTCGCTTCGGGCTGCTCCCAGTAGCCGTCCAGGTTGTGGTTGGACGCGGTGAGTACCTCGCTGTCGACATCGACCTTCACCCGTACGCCCAACGCCGGCGCGCCCGCGCGGCCAAGACGCCGGGCCTGCTCATGCGTCGAGAGGTCGTCCCACTCCGCCCGCATCCGGTTGACGGTGACGATCGGCGAAGTCTCGGTCAGCCCGTAGATCTGGCAGAACTCCCAGCCCAGGTCGTCGATCACCCGCTCGATCGTGCGCGTCGGCGGCGGCGCGCCGGCCACGACGATGCGCACCGTCCCGTTGCCGGGGATCGGGCCGTCCCACTCGGCGGCAGCGTCCAGGGCCGCATTGACCACCGCCGGCGCCGCGCACATCAGCGTGACGCCGTGCCGGTCGATCCGGCGCAGGATCTCGGCGCCGTCGACCTGGCGCAGCACGATGTGTTTGCCACCGACGCCGGTGATACCGAAGGGCATGCCCCAGCCGTTGGCGTGGAACATCGGCAGCGTGTGCAGCAGGACGTCGCGATCGCTGATCGTCTTGTGCAGCCCGAACACCGTCGCGTTCAGCCACAGGTTGCGGTGAGTGAGCTGCACGCCTTTGGGGCGCGCCGTCGTCCCCGACGTGTAGTTGATCGTCGCGGTCGCCGCCTCGTCGGGTGACTCCCACGCGCGCGGCTCGGTGTCGCGCAGATACAGCCCGTCGTCGTCACCGAGCACGAACTTGTGTTGCACATCGAGGGAGTCGAGGACGTCCTTGAGGGCCGGGTCGGCGAACACCACGTCGGCGCCCGAGTGTCCGACGATGTATTCGATCTCGGCAGGGGCCAGCCGGAAGTTGATCGGCACCAGGATCCGTCCCCACCCGGACACCCCGAAGAACGAGGTGAGCAGCCGGGCGGAGTTCTGCGAGATCACGGCGACCCGGCCGCCCACCGGCACGCCGAGCTGGTCGAGCCGGGCGGCCTGGGCGCGGGCCAGAGCAGCCATCTCGCGATACGTCACGTCACCCAGGCTCGGGGCGGGCTGGTCGGGCTCGTCCACGATGCCGACGCGGTCCGCATACACCTGCTCGGCCCGGTCGAGGAAATCACGGACTGTCAGCGGGTAGAACAAGGCGCACCTCCGGGTCGGGACGCCTCGATTAGACCGGACCCCACGGGCGATGGCCAGACTGGTTGGCCCGGCCGATCAGGGGGTGACCTTGTCGAGGGCCTGACGGGATGCCCGGCGCGCAGCCCTTGCCTGCTTGGCCGCCTTGCGCGCCACCTTCGCAGCCCTGGCCTCGGCCTTGGCCCGGGCCAGCTTCGCTGCCGAGGCCGCCTTGACCGCCCGCCGAGCGGTGGATGCCTTGGCATCGTGGGTCAGTTCGACCCGTTTGTCGTGTACCGGCTCGAGTACCGAGTCGAGGACCAGACTGGTGGCGATGCCGAGCATCCAGACGTCCTTGGCGATCGGGATGCCCTGCTGCGTCGGCCGGAGGCTGCCCTCTTCGTGCATTCCCGGCGTGCGCCAGTACATCCCGAGCAGGCTGGCGGAGAAGCCGGCCAGTCCGAGCCCGGTGAGCGCCGCGGGCGCGAAGGGCACGAGCAGCGCCGAGCCGAGGGCGATCTCGCTGACGGCCAGCGTCTTCAGGAACGGGTTGGGCGGCACCTTTTCGAGTGCGGGGTAGGCCCCGGCGGCCATTCCATGAATCGCCTTCGCGGTCTCGTCGTTGCCCTTCAGCTTGCCCAGGCCCGAGTTCAGGATGAACGCGCCTGTCACTATCCGGGCCGGTGCGCGGCGGAGCTTCGCTGACAGGCTCATCTGATCTCCTCATCGGTTTGGCGAGTGGCCGAGGTAGGCGCGCCACTCGCAGGGCTCATACCCAGGACGGCAACCACATATGCGCGTGCCAAGTGTCGAACGTCAGCAGGCCGCCGGTAAAGATGGGCCACATCCAGGCGAAGTCGATGACGACCAGCCCGAGGTAGACCGCGATCCCCGCCATGCCCCATTGTCGACGGCGGAAGCTGTGCCGGTCGCGGACGAAATCCCCGGTGCGTCGCAGCGCCGGACCGAGCATGACGCCCAGCCCGAGCGTCACCGCGATGATCAGGAACGGGACGAGCGGCGCCATGTAGAACAGGAACTTCGTGCGCTTGGCATCCGGGAACCACACCAACCAGCCCGCGACGAACGCGACCCAGACCGCGCCAGCCCGCCAGTCCCGCGTCGTGAACCAATGCCACGCCAGCCAGAGCAGTGCGGGCACGAAGGCCCACCACATCAGCGGCGTGCCGATCAACAGGATCTCCCGCGCGCAGGTGGCCGAGCCGCAGGTCGTCTCCGAGCCGTTGTAGGAGAAGTCCACCGGCCGACCGAGCACGAGCCAGCTCCATTGACTCGACTCGTAGGGGTGCCCGCTGGAGAGGCCCTCGTGGAACCGGTAGGCGTTGAGCGTGTACGAGCCGAGGGAGCGGATGGGACCGGGCACCCAGCTCCAGGTGAACGGCAGGTGGATCCCGAGCGGCAGATCGAGGCGGGTCGACGCGCTGTGCGTGTCGGCGTAGTGGCGTCCCCAGCTGTTCTCGCCGGTGAACCAGCCGAGGTAGCTGAGCAGGTAGACGGCTAGCGGTGCGGCGAGCAGCGACCCGGACGCGGGCAACAGCGAGCGGCGCACGGTATTGCGGGTCGGCTGCAGCGCGCCCGCCGTCTTCAGCGCGGCGCGGTCCCACACAAAGCTGAGCAGCACGAACAACACGAAGTACGACAGGGCTGACCACTTCACGGCGCAGGCAGCGCCGAACATGATGCCGGCGACGAGCCGCCACGGGCGCGGGCCGAGGCTCGGCACGCCGGAGCTGAGGTCGGCGCCGTCGGCGATCAGGCCGGCCAGTCGAGCGCGCACCTGATCGCGGTCGACGACGAGCGCGCCGAAGCCGGCCAGGACGAACGTCTGCAGGAAGATGTCGAGCAGTGCGGTGCGCGAGAGCACCAGCGACAGCCCGTCGAGGGCGAGCAGCAGTCCGGCGATGGCGCCGAACAGGTTCGAGCGCAGCATCCGTCGCACGATGCGGGTGATCAGGACGACGGAGATGACGCCGGCTATCGCCGGCGCGAGGCGCCAGCCGATGGAGTCCAGCCCGCCGCGGCTGTGCCAGTACTGCTCGGACAGTGCGATCAGCCACTTGCCCAGCGGCGGATGCACGATGAACATGTAGCCGCGGTTGTCCTCGTAGCCGAAGCGCAGCAACTCCTGCGCCTCGTTGGCGTAGTACACCTCGTCGAAGTTCTTGGTGTGCGGAAAGCCGATCGCCCAGAGGCGGGTGATCGCGGCCACCGCCGTGACCAGCAGGAGGGTCAGCCAGCCCACCCAAGGATGCGGATCCCGCCATGGAGCCAGCGCGGCAGGAACGGGGCGTGCGGGCTGGGGTGGCTCCTTGGCGTCGCCGCCATCGGTCGCGTCGGCGCGCGCCGGAGCCTCGAGCGTCGCCGTCACGCCGCCGATCCTAGATGCCGCGGCTAATAGGGTCGGTGCATGGCGGATTCGGAGGCGACCGGGCGGGTGATCCTCGCCGGTGTACCGCTCGGGCAGGCCGGCGACGCATCCGCCCGGCTGCGCGCCGCGCTGGCCAGCGCCCCGGTGATCGCCGCCGAAGACACCCGCCGGCTGCGCAGGCTGTGCGCGGACCTCGAGGTGACGCCTACCGGCCGGATCGTCTCGTTCTTCGAGGCGAACGAGGCGGCGCGCATCCCGGGGCTGCTCGACGCGCTGCGCTCTGGCCAAGACGTGCTCGTGGTGACTGACGCGGGCATGCCGTCGGTTTCTGACCCCGGCTACCGGCTCGTCGCGGCGGCGGTCGCGGCTGGGTTCGGGGTAACGGCGCTGCCCGGTCCGTCGGCGGTGATCACCGCGCTGGCCGTGTCCGGGCTCCCGGTCGACCGGTTCTGCTTCGAAGGCTTCCTGCCACGCAAGGGGGGCGAGCGCCGTCGGGCCCTGGCCGCGCTCGCGGCCGAGCCACGGACGATGGTGTTCTTCGAGGCGCCGCACCGATTGGCGGCGGCGCTGGGCGACCTGGTCGACGCGTTCGGTGCGTCGCGGCGGGCGGTCGTGTGCCGCGAGCTGACCAAGACATATGAAGAGGTGCGCCGCGGCGGGTTGGGCGAGCTGGCCGAGTGGGCCGCCGGCGAGGTGCGCGGCGAGGTCACCCTCGTTGTCGCCGGCGCGGAGCCGGGCGGGCCGTCCGAGGTGAACGCGGTGGAGCTGGCGAGTGAGGTCGCAGCGCGTGAGGCCGCGGGCCAGCCCCGCAAGGAGGCCATCACCGCGGTAGCCCTCGCTAACGCTGTGCCGAAGCGCCTGGTCTTCGACGCAGTAGTAGCCGCCAAACCGCGCTGACTAGCGGTAGTAGAGGTGACCAAGAGGCGATGAGCTCCCCCGCAAGCGGGGACCCCCAGCGCGAAGAGCGCGCCGCCGCGACGCGGTTCGCGCCGGAGGCGCGAGTGGCGCGTGGGGGCACCTCCCGCTTGCGAGGGAAGATCCCCCCGAGCTTGCGAGTGGGGGACATCGAGGGACACGTCGGCGGATAGGGATCGGTGGGCGAGGGGCAGACCTGGGTTCCCAGGGGAGATGCCAGGACCGCCCTCGCTGTGGCGCTCCCGGCCATTCCCTCTCGGATGTCCGATTGCGCTCAACTAGTCAACGAGGGGCGTCGGAACATAGATACGCGACCGGTCATTCCCTCGATATGCCCGGTCGCGGGTGAGTGACTGAACGACCTGGGCGCGGGCGGTTTCGCGGTGGCGTTACCGCCTTGCGAAGTAGCTCAGGAGGCGCAGGATCTCGATGTAGAGCCAGATCAGGGTGACCATGAGGGCGAAGGACGCGTACCAGGCGAACTTCTCGTCGGTGCCGTTGCGGATGCCCTTCTCGATCATGTCGAAGTCCATGACCAGGTTCATCGAGGCGATCACGATGCATACCAGGCTGAAGACAATCGCCAGCGTGCCGCCGTTGCGCAGGCCGAGGCCGCCCGGGTGGAACAGGTAGGCGAGCAGGTTGACGATCATCAGGCCGAACACGCCGATGGTGGCGCCGACGACGATGCGGGTGAACTTGGGCGTGACCCGGATCGCGCCGATCTTGTAGACGAACAACATGCCGCCGGCGACCATGACCGTGCCGGTGATGGCTTGGACGACGATGCCGGGGTAGGCGTTGTTGAACAACTTGCTGATCGTGCCGAGGAGCACGCCCTCGAAGACCGAGTACACCAGCGCATTGGCCGCGTTGACCTTCATCGAGAACGACATGTAGAGGCCGAGGGCTAAGCCACCCATCAACGAGATGAGCAACACGGGCAGCGCGAGGTGGTCGGGGGTCAGCACCCACGCGGCACCGCCCGCGACGAGCAGCACGCCCAGCATCGCGCCGGTGCGCTGCACCACGTCGTCGAGCGTCATATAGCGACCGGAACCGGTCGGACCCGCGTAAGCAGGCTTGTTGTACATGTCCTGCAGGTCGCCCGCCGACGGCGTGGGCAGACGGTTCCCGCCCGATGCCTGGCCGAATCGGTTGATGACGGGGTTCTGGGCCATCGTGGTCGAGCCTCCTGAGTCGCTTTCGCGCCCCTGTCCCAGGAGCGCCCGCCCGTGGATGGACGGTGGATCTACCCGGTGAACGATACAAAACCGCGCCAGGTTCCTGCGGTTGTGCCAAATGTGAGCCGCCCGTGCATCCGCACAGCAGCGACACATGCGGCGGTCGTCACCCTGGGCGGGTCATACTGCCTACCGACGGGTAACTTATATCTGCAACAGCGTGTCCCACCGAATTGTCGGGAGAGAGCATGTCAGGGCGCAACACTCGCGGGCGCGACCTCATGGGCGCCGGGCTGGCCGCACTGAACAAGGTCGCCGGTGCCGGCTTCATCGACCGGCTCCGGCTGCGCAAGCCGGCCGAGAAGCTCGTCTACGAGGCCAGCCGCACCGGTTTCAAGACGCTGGGCACGGCCAACCGGACGTTCGCGAGCGTTGCCCAGCGGGGCAAGCCCGAACGGCTGCCGAACTCGGGCGAACGGGGCCTGTTCGATCTGACCCCCACCGACGAGCAGCTGATGATCGTGGCGGCCACCACCGAATTCGCCGCCGAGCAACTGCGCCCCGCAGCCGCTGCGGCCGATGACGCCTGCGCGGCCCCCGACGTGCTCCTCAAGCGGTCGGTCACCGAGTTGGGCGTCACCCTGGTCGGCGTGCCCGAGTCGCTCGGCGGGATGGGCTCGCAGGGTTCGACGCTCACGGGTGTGCTCGTGGCCGAGGCGCTCGCGCACGGCGACATGGGCCTGGCGGTGGCCTGCCTCGCGCCGGCCGCTGTCACCAACGCGCTCGTCCGGTGGGGCGACGCCACGCAGCAGGCCACCTACCTGCCCCCCTTCGTCGGCGATGACGTCCCCGCCGCCGCGCTGGCCGTGCTCGAGCCGCACCCGTTGTTCGACCCGTTCGCGCTGCGCACCACCGCACGGCGCACGGCCGGCGGATACGTCCTGGACGGCGTCAAGTCACTGGTGCCGCGGGCCGACAGCGCGGAGCTGTTCGTCGTCGCCGCCGATCTCGAGGGGTCCCCCGCGCTGTTCCTGCTCGAATCGGGAACGACCGGCATCACGGTCGCGGCCGAGCCGGCGATGGGGCTGCGGGCCGCATCGATGGCGCGCCTCGTGCTCGACGGCGTCCAGGTACCGGCCCGCGCGATCCTTGGTGGCGGCGACGCCGCGAATTACGCCGACTGCATCCGGCTGGCCCGGCTGGGTTGGTCGGCGCTGGCCCTGGGAACGGCCAAGGCGGTGCTCGACTACGTCATCCCTTACGTGAACGGGCGCGAGGCGTTCGGCGAGCCGTTGAGTCACCGCCAGGCGGTGGCGTTCATGGTCGCCAACATCGGCATCGAACTCGAGGGAGCGCGGCTCGTCACCCTGCGTGCCGCGAGCCGGGCCGAGCAGGGCAAGTCGTTCGCCCGTGAGGCCGCCCTGTCGCGCCGGCTCACTGCCGAGTACGGCATGCAGATCGGCAGCAACGGGGTTCAGCTGCTCGGCGGGCACGGCTACGTGAAGGAACATCCGGTCGAACGTTGGTATCGAGACCTGCGGGCGATCGCGGTCATGGAGGGTGTGGTGTTGGTATGACAACCGCAAGCAAGCTGCTCCCCTGCGTGCGGGCCAGGATGATCGTTGCGGTGGTGCTCGCATGACCATCAACCTGGAAGTGCCCAAGAAGTTCGGGATGATCGTCAACCAGGCCCACCAGGTCGCCACCGAGGTCTTCCGGCCCATCTCCCGCAAGTACGACGAGGCTGAGCACGAGTACCCGAAGGAACTCGACATGCTCGCCGCCCTGATCGACGGGATGAACGCGTCGGGCGAGACCAGCACGGGCGCTCGTGGTGTGCGCCGCGGCGGCAACGAGACCGAACAGGGCAACCGCAACGGCACCAACATGTCCGGCGTGCTGTCGATCATGGAGGCGTGCTGGGGCGACGTCGCCATGGTGCTCGCGATGCCCCGCCAGGGGCTGGGCAACGCGGCGATCGCCTCGGTCGCCGACGACGAGCAGCACGCGCGATTCGACAAGATCTGGGCGTCGATGGCCATCACCGAGCCGTCGTTCGGCTCGGACTCCGCCGCAGTGCAGACCACGGCGGTGCGCGACGGTGACGACTATGTCCTGAACGGCGAGAAGATCTTCGTGACGGCCGGCGAGCGCAGTGACGCCGTCGTGGTCTGGGCATCGGTCGACAAGAGCAAGGGGCGGGCGGCGATCAAGTCGTTCGTGGTCGAGAAGGGCACGCCCGGCATGGTCGTCGAGCGGCTCGAGCGCAAGCTGGGCATCCGCGCGTCCGACACGGCGACCATCCGGTTCACCGACTGCCGCATCCCGGCCGCGAACCTGCTCGGCTCGGCCGACGTCGACGACGAGCAGGGCTTTGCCGGCGCCATGCAGACGTTCGACAACACCCGTCCGCTGGTAGCCGGGATGGCGGTGGGGTGCGCCCGGGCCGCGCTCGACGAGATCGCTGACCTGTTGGCCGACGCCGGCGTCAGCGTCGACTACGACCGGCCTGCGTACGCCCAGCACAGCGCCGCGGCCACCCTGCTGCAGATGGAGGCCGACTGGGAGGCGGCGTACCTGCTCACGCTCGCGGCCACCTGGATGGCCGACAACAACCAGCCCAACTCACTCGAGGCGTCGATGGCCAAGGCCAAGGCCGGCCGGGTCGGCGTCGAGGTCACGCTGCGCTGTGTCGAACTGGCCGGCTCACTCGGCTACAGCGAGGGATCATTGCTCGAGAAGTGGGCACGGGACGCCAAGATCCTCGACATCTTCGAAGGCACCCAGCAGATCCAGCAACTGATCGTGGCGCGGCGGCTGCTGAACAAGTCCTCCACCGAATTGAAGTAGCTACAGCAGCCACTCCAGTTCCAGTTCGTGCCGCATGCGGATGCCGTCGACCTCGTGCGGGATGGACGGCTTGAGCTTGCGTCCCTCGGTCACGGCGTCGCGGTGCAGGGCGACCAGGTCCATCCCGTGGCGCTGGTAGAACCGCAGCGCCGCGACGTTGTCGTTGGTGGTGACCAGCCAGATCCGGCGGGCTCCGGCGGCGCGGGCCAGGCGCGCCACCTCGTCCAGCAGCGCAGTGCCGGCGCCGATCCCGGCGACGACGGCATGCAGCGAGACGACCTCCCATGACGAGTCGCCCGGGTGCGGCCGGTGGGTGGCCAAGCCGACCTGCTCCCCCGACTCCCAGGCGATCAACGCGGGCAGGGTGGTCACGTCGATCAATTCGCCGTGCACCGCGACCAGCGGCGATTCCCAGGTCTGCAGCATGGTGGCCAGGACGAAGGCGGCGTCATCGCCGGACGCGGGTCGCACCTCGATCATGACGCGATCTTCCCGCACACCGTGCGTGCTGAGAACTGATGTCTCGCGACACCGGTGACGGACAGCGCCCCAGGATGATGGTCAGCTAGCTCTTGACGATGTCCTGGTACTCCGGATGCTTCTCGACGAATTCGCGCACGAACGGGCACCGGGCCACCACCGTGATCTTGCGCTCGCGCAGGTCGTCGAGAGCCGCTGCGATGAGCGTCGTCGCCAGGCCCTGGCCCTTGTACTCCGGGTCGATCTTGGTATGCGGCATGATCGCGACGTCGCCGTCGAGGGTGAACATCGTGAAGCCGGCGAGTTCGCCGTCGACGTAGATCTCGTAGCGGTGTCGTTCGGGATTCTCGGTGACCGTCGTCTCCATCGTGACCTCGTTCCCGTCCGGTGTCGGTCCCTCGATCCTGTCGTACTGTCGATCGGGTGAGCAATCTCGACCGTAGTCCGGGACTGACGCAAGTGGGTGGCCGCTCGGGTGTGGCGGCCAGACCTGTGCACGAGGTGTTCGCCGGCCGTGAAGTCCTGCTCGGTGAGAGCACCAAGGTCCGTCGGCTGCTGCCGAACCTGGGTCGCCGACTCGTCGGCGCCTGGTGCTTTGCCGACCACTACGGCCCGGACGACATCGCCGCCGGCCCGGGGATGCAGGTGCCGCCGCACCCGCATATGGGGTTGCAGACCGTGAGCTGGCTGCTCGCCGGCGAGGTGCATCACCGCGACAGCCTGGGCAGCGACCAGGTCATCCGGGCGGGCGAACTCGGCCTGATGACGGCGGGCGAGGCGATCGCGCATGCCGAGCAGTCGCCGGCCAGCCATCCGGCGCTGTTGCACGGCGTGCAACTGTGGGTGGCCCTGCCCGATGCGGCGCGCCAGGTGGCGCCGGCCTGGGCGCACCACGCCGAACTGCCCGCGCTCACCGACACGGGCCTGACGGCAACGGTGATCATGGGTTCGCTTGCCGGTGCCGTGTCCCCGGGCCAGACACACTCGCCGTTGGTCGGGGCGGACCTGGCTCTCGATGCTGGGGCGCAAGCGCTGCTGCCGCTCGAGCCGGATTTCGAGCATGCCGTGCTGGCCATGTCCGGCTCCCTCGAGGTCGACGGCGTCGAGGTCGCTCCCGGCTCGATGCTCTACCTCGGCTGCGGACGCCGTGACCTGCGCGTGCGCTCGACGGACGGCGCCAGGGCCCTGCTGCTGGGCGGCGAGCCGTTCGACGAGCAGATCGTCATGTGGTGGAACTTCGTCGCCCGCACGAACGACGAGATCGTGGCGGCCCGCGCGGACTGGGCCGACGGGAATCGATTCGGAGTGGTTCGGGGTTACTCAGGTGACCCGCTGCCCGCGCCCCCACTACCGGCTGGGCGGCTCAAGCCAGGCGGACGAACCCGCTGACAGACCGGAGGTTGGCATGACGCTGTACGGCCAAGAACACATCGAGCGCTACGAGGCGACCGACGGCGCCGAGGGATATGAGTGGCGCGACGACACGACCATCCTGATCCTCACGACCACCGGCCGTCGATCCGGAGAGCCCCGGCAGAGTGCCCTGATCTTCCGTCCGCACGGTGACGCTTACCTGATCGTCGCGTCCAAGGGCGGGGCGCCCGAGCCGCCGGCGTGGTACCTCAATTTGCAGGACAACCCTGACGTGCAGGTGCAGATCAAGGGCGAGAAGTTCGCCGCTCACGCCCGGACAGCGACGCCGGACGAGAAGCCGCAACTGTGGCAGGAGATGCTCGAGGTGTGGCCGGCCTACGCGGACTATCAGCAGAAGACCGAGCGCGAGATCCCGGTCGTCGTGCTGGAGCGCCGCTAACCTATTTGGTGGCGCCGCGGCGGGCATGGAAGGGTGGTCGGCATGGCGAACGCGGATAAGAAGGACGGCAAGGCCGGCGGCGACGCGAAGGCCAAATTCCGCGAGGCACTGGAGCGCAAGCGCAATCAGCAAGCCGACCGGGCCGCTGACAGCGAGGC
>JAOPWD010000473.1 GCA_025965875.1 Pseudonocardiales bacterium | reverse complement strand
GCGGGGGGATGGCCGGGTCGTCGACGCTTAGCAGGTGGTTGCGCACGAGCCCGTCGAGTTGTCTAAACCACCACACGGTCATCGCGGTGAGAATGCGGCCCTTGTCGGGGATGGTGGGGCTCAGGATGTGGTCGAAGGCCGAGATGCGGTCACTGGCAACAACTAACAGGCGGCCGTCCGCGACCCGGTAGAGGTCACGAACCTTGCCGGTGTGCAGATGAGTCAGGCCGTCGGGCAGCGCGGGCTCGATCACGCGGGCCATCCTCGCAGAACCGCGAGCGGTGTCCGAACGCACCAATCCCGCCTCCGCGGAGCGCGCAACGTCGTTGAACGATGTGGCTCACTGATGCTGAAGGCGGGATCGGTTCCTAGCTGTTACGGCCGCCAGGACTACGGCCGCAACGGTGTGGGGGGTAAAGCTGTTACCACCACCAGTCGCCAAGGACGACCTGGTGGGGGGCGGAGACGCTGGCCGGAGCCGTCGTGTGGGTGGGGCTTCGCAGGTTGCTGGACGAGGCGGAGGCAGGCGCGGAACTGATGATCACGCCAAACCCCACCGCCACAGCGATAACGCTTGCGACGCGGCGTCGGAATGAACCAGTCACTTTGTCCCCTTGTGCTCGATTTCGTACGCGTATGACACGCCGTTTCCGGGGCCAGCCCCAGGAGATCATGCGCTATGAATAGGATTCAGAGATAACGGGTGCAATTCAAATTCTCCAACTGGCAGCTAGTTGCCTGGCACGAACTCCGAGAGACGAGATGAGCGAAACCGGACAACTGAGCGACCTCGAGGTTGAGCTGTACCGCGCCCTGCTCGGCCAGCCCGGCAGCACACTGTCTCAGATCGCCGAGAAACTGGGAAGCACGGCCGGCGATTTGGACAAACCTGCCGCCGCACTGGCCGATATGGGGCTCGTGCGCGGCGATGCCGCGGACCGTCTGGTGGCCATCAGCCCGATGCTGGCCGAGGCGATCGTGCTCGGGGCCGAAGATCTGGAGCTCGGGGCCCGTCGGGCGGCGGCAGAGGCGCGCCGCAATGCGATCCGCGGTCTCGTACCGGACTGGAACGCCGTCCTGAGCGGGCCGGCTCAAGACGTCGCCGTCGACGTCATCTCCGACCAGACCGCAATGGCAAATGTCCTGATGCATTACGCCGACCGCTGCCAGAATGAGCTGCTGTCGGTTGCCCCCGGCCGGTTGCCGACGACCCGGATCGACAGCCGCACCCGAATTGCGAACCTTTACTCGCTGCGCCGCGGCGTCAAGACACGAGCGCTGTATCAGCACACCGCGCTGCGCGACCGGGCCAGCCGGTCCTACCTCTACGAACTCGCCGAGAACGGCGCCAAAATCCGCTTCGCGTCGTCGGTGCCTGGCCGCAGCCTCGTCGTCGACCGCGATGTCGCTTTGCTGCCAATCCCGACCAACGACGCCGGTACGCACGGTTTGGTCGTGGTGCGCGAACCGAACGTCATCGCCTGGGTCGTCGCCACGTTCGAGCAGTTGTGGTCGGAGGCCTCGCCGATCGAAGAGGTCATCCACCACGAGCGGGACGAGACCGAGCTTGACCACACCCGCGCGGCGATCCTGCGGTTGATGGCCGAGGGCGAGAAGGACGAAGCCATCTCGCGGCGGTTGTCGATCTCGGTGCGTACCTGCCGGCGGCACATCGCCGACTACATGGCACAGGTCGGTGCCACCAGCCGCTTTCAGGCCGGCGTCATCGCCGCCCGGGCCGGACACACCGACACGCCGACGCTCACCTGATCACTCAACTGCCGGTGTAGTACCCGTCCGCGACCTCGAGTGCCTCGTCGAGGATGGCGATGCCCTCGCGGATCTCCTCCGCGGTCGTCGTGCACGGCGGCACGACGTGGGTGCGGTTGAAGTGGACGAACGGCCACAAGCCGCGCTCCCGGCAGGCCGCCGCGAACTCCGCCATCGGCTTGGCGTCGGGGCCGGTCGCGTTGAACGGGACGAGCGGCTCGCGCGTCGCGCGATCGCGAACGAGTTCGAGCGCCCAGAAAACGCCGAGGCCGCGGACCTCGCCGACGGACGGGTGTTTGTCCGCGAGCGTGGCCAACTCCGGCCCGATCACGTCGGTGCCGAGGGAGCGGGCGTGCTCGACGATGCCCTCCTCCTTGAAGATGTTGATCGAGGCCACCGCACTTCCGCAGGCCAGCGGGTGCCCGGAGTAGGTCAGCCCGCCGGGGTAGGCCCGGTTCTGGAACGTCGCCGCGATCGGGTCGGAGATGAGCACGCCGCCGAGCGGGACGTAGCCGGAGTTGACGCCCTTGGCGAAGGCGATCAGGTCGGGCGTCACTCCCCAGTGATCGACCGCGAACCACTCACCGGCGCGGGCGAAGCCGGCCATCACCTCGTCGGCGATCATCATGATGCCGAACTCGTCGCAGATGGCGCGCACGCCGGCGAGGTAGCCGGGCGGGGGCACCAGGATGCCGTTGGTGCCGACGACGGTCTCGAGGATGATCGCGGCGATCGTCTGCGCGCCCTCGACCATGATCAGGTCGCGCAGGTGCTGCAGGGCGCGCTCGCTCTCCTCCTCGGGGGTGCTCGCGTGGAACGCCGAGCGGTAGAGGTAAGGCCCCCAGTAGTGCACGACGCCCGGAACACCCGGTTCGCTGCCCCAGCGACGCGGGTCGCCGGTCATGGTGATCGCACCGGCGGTGGCGCCGTGGTAGCTGCGGTAGGCGGCGAGGACCTTGTGCCGCCCGGTGTGCAGGCGGGCCATCCGTAGCGCGTTCTCCGTCGCCTCGGCGCCGCCGTTGGTGAAGAACACCTGGTTGAGGTCGCCCGGCGCCAGTTCGGCGATGAGCCGCGCCGCCTCGCTGCGGGCGTCGTTGGCGAACGACGGCGCGATCGTGCAGAGCCGGGCCGCCTGCTCCTGGATCGCCGCCACCAGCTTGGGGTGCTGGTAGCCGATGTTGACGTTGACGAGTTGCGAGGAGAAGTCGAGGTAGCGGTTGCCGTCGTAGTCCGTGAAGTACGAGCCGCTGGCACTCGCGATCGGCAGTGGGTCGATCAGCGCCTGCGCCGACCAGGAGTGGAACACGTGTGCCCGGTCATCAGCGCGGACGCGGGCTTCGTCGGTGGCGATGCCAGTCAGGAGGTCAGTCATGGGTACGACCTTGCCACGACGGGGTAGCGGGCGTAGCAAGACCGCATGACCGTGACGTCACACACCGAGCCGGCGTCGGCTGCGTTGACGATCCGGTTGCTGGACGGTTTCTCGGTCGTCGTCGGCGGCACCGTGTTGCGCGACGCGGACCTGGCCAACCGCCGCGCGCGGACGCTGCTCAAGCTGCTCGCCGTCGAGCACGGCCACCGGGTGAGCCTCGACCGGGTCATCGACGTGCTGTGGGACGACGCGCCGCCGCGCCGGGCAGCGGACAACGTCGCGGTACTGGTCAGCCGGCTGCGCAAGGTGCTCGGCGCCGAGACCGTCGTCGGTGGCCGCGGCGGCTACACGCTCGCGGCAGAGCCGCTGGTCCGCGTCGACGTCACGCACGCCGAGCAACTGGTGGGCGAGGCCGAGGCGCGTCTGGCCGGCAACGAAGCCGGGCTGGCCAGTGCCGCCGCGGCTGCCGCGCTGGACCTACTCGGCGACGGTGTGCCGCTCGCCGACGACGATCTTGCCTGGGTCGTGCCGCTGCGCACCCAGGTCAGCACGCTGCTCAGCCGGGCCAGACATGCCGCGGCGGACGCCGCTTTGCACACCGGCGACTTCACCGTCGGACAGGCGGCGGCCGAGGCGGCGTTGGCCGCCGACGAGTTGGACGAGGTCGCGGCCCGGCAGCTGATCCTGACCCACGTGCGGATGGGCGAACCGGCGCGCGCACTTGTCGTCTACGAGGCGCTACGGACCGCGCTGGCGGACCAGTTGGGCGTCGAGCCTGCGGCCGCGACCCGCGAACTGCATCTGGGGGTGTTGCGGGAGCAGCAGGTCGACCTGGCGGCGGAGCCCTCCGTCGCCGCTCCCGGGCCGGCGGCCAGTGGCTCCGGGCTGGTCGGACGGGACCGGGAGGTCGAGGCGCTGACCGGCGCGTGGTCGCAGGCGGTGAGTGGCACGCCGACGCTGGTGCTCGTCACCGGGGAGGCCGGCATCGGCAAGACCCGCCTCATCACCGAAGTGGCGGCGGTGGCGGAGGCGACCGGCGGGGGCGTACTGCGGGCGCGGTGCTACGAGACCGAGCGCTCGTTGTTCCTGCAGCCCGTCGTCGAAGCGCTCGAACCGGCCGTCGCCGCGATGTCAGCGGCGGCGTTGCGTGACGTGGCCGACGGCCGGGCCGGGCCGCTCACGATGCTGTTCCCCGGAGTCAGCCCGTTGCTCGGCGGTGCCCAGCGCGATCGGGGTACGGCCGAGAGCGAGCGGCGGCTGGCCTTCGAGACGGTGGCCGCGCTGCTGCGCCGGCTGGCCGCCCGGCGACCGTTGCTGCTGGTGCTCGACGACGTCCAGCATGCCGGCCTGGCCACGGTCGAACTGCTGCACTACCTGGCCCGCCACACTCGCGAGGGGCGGCTGCTGGTCGTCGCGGCGCTGCGCTCGGACGAAGGCGCGGAACCATTGCGCCGGCTGGCCGCAGTCGGTCAGCGCGTCGACCTCGGCCCGCTCGACGGGGACGCGGTGGCCCGGCTGGCCGAGCGCGCGGGTCTGGCCGACCAGGCCGCGCACATCATGGCCGGCACCCGCGGCCACCCGCTGTTCGTCGTCGAGACGATCCGCGGGCTGGCGGCGGGCGAGACCGGGATCCCCGAGACACTGCGCGACGCGATCCTGCAGCGCGTCGAGCGCGCAGGCGACCGGGCCGACACCCTGCTGCGCGCGGCCGCCGTGCTCGGGGGGTCGTTCGAACCCGCCCTCGTGGCCGGCCTGCTCCAGTTGCCGGTGCCGGAGGCGGTGCGGCAGTGCGAGGTGCTGCTCGAGTCGCGGCTGGTCGTCGTGGCGGGACGGTCGTACGAGTTCGCGCACGACCTCGTCCACGAAGTGCTCTATGCGACGACGCCGGAGCCGACGCGGCTGTCCTATCACCGTGCCGCGGCCGACCTGCTCGTCGATCGACCGGAGGCGGTCGCGGCGCACGCCGCCGCCAGCGAGGACTGGACCCGGGCCGCGCGCTCGGGGCTGCTCGCCGCCGAACGCGCGGTGGAGCGCTACGCGGCCGCGGACGCGGAACGACTGCTCACCAACGCGCTGGCCGCGGCCGAGTCGGCGCACGACGTCGAACTGCGGGCTCGGATCCACGTCGCCCGCGGACTCGTGCGCGAAGTGCTGGCCGCCTACCGTGACGCGGAGCGCGACCTGTGGGACGGCGCGCGTCTCGCGCGCGATGCCCACGACGCCCGGCTGGAGATGCGCGCGCTGCGCGGCCTCGGCGGCGATGTCACCGTGGCCCTCGGGCGCCCGATCGCGGAGTGCGTGACGCTGCTTCACGACGCCCTGCACATCGCCGGCTCGCTGGCCGACCGCGCGAGCGAGGCCGACGTACTCGCGCGGCTAGCGGTGCTGGCCTGCAACCAGCTGCGCTTCGACGAGTCGATCGCCCTCGGCGATCGCGCCGTGGCTGCCGCCGAGTCCGCCGGCGACGACCACACCCTGGCGGTCGCACTCGACGGGCTCAAGGCGAGCCTGGCCTACCTCGGCGACGTGGAGCGACTGGGCTCCGTCGTGGCCACGCTCGAGACCCTGCTGCGCCGGACCGGAGACCTGTTCCTGTTGCAGTGGGCGGTGTTCGAGTCCTCGTTCATCCCCTTCGCCCGGGCCGACTGGCGGCGCGCCGTCGACCTCGTCCAGGAGGCGCTCGAGCTCAACCGGCGCAGCGGCCACGCGGCCTACGAGGGCTGGTTCCATGCCCACCTCGGCTGGATCGCCCGGCTCGAGGGACGGCGCGCGGACGCGGTCGAGCACGGGCGACGCAGCCTGGTGCGGGTCGGCGATCAGCCGCACTCGTGGTGGAACACGTTCGGTCGCGCGATGCTCGCCACCACTCTTCTCGAGACCGGCGGGGCCGACGCCGAGATCACGGCCTTGCTCGAGGAGGGGCTGCACCTGGCCGATCGCGGCGGCGCTCCGGCCTACCGGCTGCGGTGCCTGGCCCTGCTCGCGCAGGTGACCGGTTCGCGGGACCTGCTCGCCGATGCCGACGCAGCGCTGGCCGCAGTGTCCACACCGGCGGGACACGCGTGGCTGCACGGCGTCGACGTGTACGTCGCGGTCGCCACCGCCCACCTCGACCACGATTCGGTCGACGCGGCCGCGCACGTCATCGCGCCGGTACTGACGGCCGCGCGCTCGACCGGTTCCGTCCCGGCCCTGGCTCAGGCGTTGCTCGTCGACGCCCGCTGCGCGGCAGCCCGTGGCGAGGCCGAGCGAGCCCGTGCCGCGGCGGACGAGGCCGAGACGCTGGCCGGGCGCTACGGGATGCGCCACCTGGCTGAACTGGCCCGCGCCGCCCACCGCGCCACGCTCGGCTAACCCCCCGCGCTTTGCACCTTTCAGCACCCCAAACCGGTCCGTTTGGGGCGCTGACAGGTGCAAAGCGGTTAGAGGAGGTCAGCGATGAGGGC
>JAOPWD010000464.1 GCA_025965875.1 Pseudonocardiales bacterium | reverse complement strand
GCCCTCCAGTGTTCCTCCGCCTCCACCCACGCCGTAGCTCCTGGATCATTTCCGTGCGGTCGAGCTTTTCCGCTGCGCGGCAGAAGCGGATGTTCCAGCATGGCCTTATGGGGGCGATGGAACCGATCGGGTGTCCAATGACGTCCATAGCGTTGGAGGGACACGATGCCCGAACGTATTCGGCGCCAACGGATGGCAGCCTGCCTAGTGATGATCTCCGGCGTGCTCGCCAGTTGTTCATCAGGGACCTCGGCCGTCACTGACAACGCAGCCTCGTGTGTCTCACCAACACTGACCGCCTCGGACGTATCAGTCCGCGCTGGTAGCTCCGTGACCGTGACCGGGCACTGGTTCGTCCGTGAATGCCATGACGTCGTCACCAACGGCCAGCCCGTGTCGCCGAACGCGCCGATCGGTGCCGTGGCTCTCATCCTCAAGACCCACACCGGCCAAGTGTTCACGTTGGGCGAAGTGCACCCTGACAACGCAGGTTCGTTTATCACGGGCGTGAAGATCCCACGAACTGCTGAGTCGGGACCGGCGACGATATCGAGCCAGAACGCGGTCGGGAAGGACGCTCTGGGGATGGACGCCAAGATCACGATCGGGCCGTAGCCGCCAGGAATGGCCGCACCGGCTGAGAGCTCCGGCAAGAGTCGCTCATCGGCAGTTCCGCGCACAACTTGCGGCATGAGCGTGCCTTGGCAAGTCCGCGGTTCAAACCCCTGTTCGTCTGTTGCGGGCCGTGCGATCTTGAGGTCGCGACAACAGGCGGTGACGTGCCATGATCTTGCCCAGTCGCCGCAAGGCGTTTGCCACGCGATCTCGAGGAAAGGCCTCAGTGAATCTCGGCCAGGCAGTACAGAGCGTCCTCAGTCAATATGTCGGCTTCTCCGGCCGGGCACGCCGTTCGGAATATTGGTGGTTCTTCCTCTTCAACCTGATCATCGCGATCGCCGTGGCGATCGTTGACGCGGCGATCGGCTCGACAATCCTCGGCATTCTGGTCACCTTGGCCCTTCTGCTTCCTGGCATTGCGGTCACCATCAGACGGTTGCACGACACGGGCCGGAGCGGGTGGTGGATTTTGATTGCGCTTGTCCCGCTCATCGGAGCGATCGTCCTCATCGTCTTCGCGTGCCAGGACAGTCAGGGGGGTGTCAACCAATACGGTCCTTCACCCAAATACGGGCCTTCGCCCTACGGCGGCGCCGCCCCGCAGTGGAGCGGCAGCGTCTGACTCGATCGCCGGGCATAGCGTCCGTCTACGACGGTGAAGCGCCTTGCAAACCGCCTTCCTAGGCCAGCAGGCGAGCGGGGGTCCGCGAGTGCGGGGGAAGACGACTTGTGCTCGTCCGGATGGTCGCGGCGCGCCGCTCATCGGCATGACTGCGCGCCCAACGCGGCAGACATCCCAGGATTTAGATTGTCAAGCTGCGGCGCTGTTTCGGTCTGGCCAGGCGGTGTCTTCGTTGTAGTGGGTGCGGGTTTTCAAGCAGCCGTGCAGGATGCCGACGTGGCGGTTGGCGAGCTGGCGCAGAGCGGCTTGGTGACCGATCTTGCGGGCTCTCATGGCGTCGTAGTAGGCGCGCGCGCCGGGCGATCCGCGCATCGAGCTGAACGCCCACTGCTGCAGGGCATCGGTGAGCCGGTCATTGCGGGCGTGGCGGGCCAGCACTTTCGTCTTCGTGCCCGAGGCCTTGGTGATCGGTGAGGTGCCGGCGTAGTTCTTGCGCGATTTGGCATCGCGGTAGCGGTTCGGGTCGTCGCCGAACTCGGCCAAGACCCGGTGCCGAGGATGACACCGAGGCCGGGTTGGCTGGTGTAGATCTCAGTGTCCGGGTGCCGGCCAAAATAGCCGGCCACCACCTCGGCCAGGGTGTCGATCTCGGCGTTGAGGGTAGCGATCACCTGGACCTGTCCGGCGGCGATGGCGGTGAACGCGGCCTGCACCGCGGCAGGTTGACGCAATGCCGGCGCCTGCAACACGGCCTGGATCTCACCGGCTCGGGCGTCGATGTTGCGGCGGTTCGCTTCCTCAGTTGGGTCGCGATCTTCGCCGTCGACAGCCGCGCGGCCCGGTCCGGGTCGGGTGCCGCAGCCAGCAGTTGCAGGGTGTCGGGCTCGTCGAGGTCACCGTAGGCGGACAGCGCAGCGGGGAAGAATTCCTTTAGCGCGCTGCGTAAACGCAGCACATGCCGGGTCCGTTCCCAGATCAGGGTCTGATGCGCGCGGGCGACCAGCTTCATCGCTTCACCGATCTCACTGTCGAGCGCGACGGAGCGGTGATGAGCCCGGTCCAAGCGCACGATCTCAGCCAGCACGTGCGCGTCGGCGGCATCGGACTTCGCCCCGGACGGTGAGTGCCGTTCCCGGTAGCGGGCGACCGACAGTGGGTTGATCGCGAACACGTCATAGCCGGCCGCGACCAGCGACGCGACCCACGGACCGCGTTCGGTCTCGATCGCGATCTTCACCCGCCACGCCGCCTCGCTCGGCTCCAACTGCGCCCAGTGGGTCGGCATCGCCGCAGCGATCAACGCGTGCAGCCGACTCACCCCGTCCAGTCCTTCAGACAGGCGCCGCTGCACCAGCCGCCGCCCGTCCTCGTTCACAATCTCCACATCGTGGTGATCCTCGGCCCAGTCATCGCCGACAAACAACATCTCAATCCACCATCGCGTCCTCATCGCCGTGCACGGATACCTCCCGTCAGCAGCGCGGAGAAGACAGCGACGATCTCATGGCTCGAGTGCTCCCCAACCGATCCGGGGGCACGACATCCCAGCAGCCGTTAACGCCTTCTCACGACCAGCGGGCGCACGGTCTGCCGCGAGACCTCCAAGGTCAGATCCGGTGAGTGCTGACCCGCCAGCCGCTACCAACACCGAGCCTCCCGCAACCGTCAACAACGGCCACGACCAGCCCGACACAACCCAGGAGATCCGTGCGAGTCCGCCGTGGACCGGCAACGCATGAGGT
>JAOPWD010000460.1 GCA_025965875.1 Pseudonocardiales bacterium | reverse complement strand
CATGATGAAGCTGCACATGCGGGCAATCGGTGCCCGCCAACTATGGTCAGTCTACCGGCTGCAAGCCTGGGTTGCGACCACACGACGTACCGGCCTGTCAATAGGCCATTATCTCGCCACGAGGGACCAGCGGCCGAGTCCATGACCTGGACCCCGTTGCGCACTGACCCTGTGCCGTGACGTGGGCGGGCTGTCGCCGCGCTGTCAGGTCGCGGCGTCGCTCGCGGACCAGATCAAGACGACGTTCACGCCGACCAAGTTCTGACGGACCCCCGCGCCACGGCCGTGCGACCATGGCAGGCTCTTGCGATGTGACGGTTCGATCGCGTCTGCTGCTCGCCAGCGGCCTGATGCTCTTCCTCGAATTGGCGCTGATCCGCTGGCTCGGCGCCAACATCGTGCACCTGGCGTACTTCTCCAATTTCGTGCTCATGGGCTCGTTCCTGGGCATCGGGTTGGGGTTCCTACGGGCTGCCGCACCGGGCCGCAGCGAACGGCCGATGCCGTTGTACTCGTTGGTCGTGCTGCTCGGGCTCGTCGGGTTCGTCAGCGCCTACCCGGTCTCGGTCAACCGCGACAGCAACCAGTTGATCTTCTTCACTACGGGCGCGACGAGCGGGCCGCCGATCTGGCTGACGCTGCCCGCCGTCTTCCTCGCAGTGGCCGCAGTGCTCGCAGGCCCGGGCGAGATAGTCGCCTCGTGCTTCGGGCAACTGGACCGCCTCGAGGCCTACCGACTCGACCTGCTCGGCAGCCTGTTCGGCATCACGGTCTTCACCGCCCTGGCCTTTGTCGGGGCGCCGCCGCTCGTCTGGTTCACCATGGTGGCGCTGGGCTTCATCGCCCTGCTCGGCCGGCCGGCGACCTCGGTGAGTGTGACGCTGCTGATCGCGATGCTGCTGATGTTCGTGTACCCGCTGCGGCACGACAAGGGCGTGTTCTGGTCGCCCTATTACAAGGTCACGACCTCTGCCGTCGACGACGGCAACGCCGGAACGGCCTGGAACGTCGACGTCAACGGGGTGCCGCATCAGCGCCTGACGTCGGCGGACACCCGCGCCCTGCAGGAGCCTTGGTACCTGCAGACCTATGCCCAGACGCCCCGTCCACCCCGTGACGTGCTGATCGTGGGCGCCGGGACGGGGACCGACGTCGCCATCGCGCTGAAGAAGGGTGCGCGCCACGTCGACGCGGTGGAGATCGATCCGACGCTGCTGCGGTTCGGCCGCCAACACAATCCAGACCACGTCTACTCCGACCCCCGGGTGACCGCCCACGTCGACGACGGCCGGGCCTTCCTGGAGCGCACGCACGAGAAGTACGACCTGATCATCTTCGCGCTGCCCGACTCGCTGACTCTCGTGTCTGGCGCCAGTTCGCTGCGGCTGGAGAGTTACCTGTTCACCAAGCAGTCGGTGCAGGCGGCGCGCAAGCATCTGGTGTCCGGCGGCGCGTTCTCGATGTACAACTTCTACCGCCAGCAGTGGCTCGTCGACCGGCTGGCCGGCACCCTCGCTGAAGTCTTCGGCCATGCCCCGTGTCTTTACGAGGCGCCGGAGGCGGCGGCCCTGGCGGTGATGACGGCCGGGTTGACCACCGCCGACCAGTCCTGCACCCAGAGCTGGGTCCGACCAGCCGCCACGCCACCGCCCGCGACCGACGACCGGCCGTTCCTCTACCTCGAGCACAACAGCATTCCGTCGCTGTATCGAACGGCGCTGGCGCTGATCATCCTGGCCACCGCGCTGGCCATCGGCTTCGTGCTGATCATGAACGCGGCGGCAGGCGGTCGCGGCGCCCTGACCCGAGCACGCACGCAAGTGCGCGGGATGTGGTCCTACCGCGATCTGTTCCTGTTGGGCGCCGCGTTCCTGTTGATGGAGACGAAGAGCGTCACCGGCTTCGCCTTGCTGTTCGGCACGACCTGGATCGTCAACTCACTGGTCTTCGCCGGGGTGCTGCTGGCAGTGCTCGCGGCCGTCGAGGTCACGCATCGCATCAAGACTCCGCCGCTGCCGCTGATGTACGCGGTGCTCGTCGGCGGGCTGGCGCTCAGCTGGCTGATCCCGGCGGGCTGGCTGCTGTCGCTGGAGGTCGTGCCGCGCGCGTTGCTGGCCGTCGCGATCAGCTTCCTGCCGATCTTTGCCGCCAACATCATCTTCGCGAAGCGATTCGCGCAGACCGCCAATGCCCCGCTCGCGTTCGGGACGAACCTGCTGGGCGCGATCGTCGGCGGCTGCCTGGAGTACCTCTCGCTCGTGTTCGGCTACCGCGCCCTGCTGCTCCTGGCTGCGGCGCTGTACATCAGCGCGTACCTCGTGATGCCCCGCGAGCCACATCCGGCCGATGCCGAGCGGGGAACCGAATCCGAGGAACTGCCGCTCCGCATCGCTGATTAGCCCTGGCCAAGCCGGTCGCCGCAATCGGATTCTGTCCGGCAAGCAGCCGATCTCGGGCCAATACTTCCGATAGTGAATCAAATGCGGGATATCGGCCTCCTGGTAGACGGACCCGGGACCACCCAGGCCCGTCATCGATCCGGCTGAGCACTAGCCGGCACCGAGAGGACTCGACCATGAACATCAGGAGACTCAGCCTGACCTTGATCGCCGGCGCGCTCTTGCTGGGCGGCGCGGGCACGGCGTTCGCCGCCCCGAACCCGCCATCGCCAACGTCGCCGAAAACGACCAACGTCGGCCCGCAAGCCGGGGCCCGAGCCGTACTGGTCCCCGACTCGATCGGCACCAAGAACACCGTCACCAAGCGCGAATACACCGAACTGGCGGCGCCTTGCCGCCTGTACGACTCCCGTAGCTCCACCCCCTTGCCGTCCGGAGGTCTCCGGTCGATCGCATTGACCGCCTGCCCCGGGATCCCGACCTATGCGACGTCGTTGAACGTCTCGCTCTCGGCCACCCACCCGTCCCATGCAGGCTTCATGCGGGTCTGGGCCAATGGCGCCCCCGAGCCCGCCCAGACGGTCCTGCAGTGGGGAACCTCCTCCACCACGACCGGGGCCGCAGTCACCATGTCGCCGACCGGCCTGCGGGTCCATTCCGCCGGCGGACCGACTGACCTGGTGATCGACGTCGCCGGCTACTACACCGCGGCGATCTACGCGGACGTCCTGCCCGCCTCCACTACTGCCTTTGCGGACATGTTCTCCTCCACGAGCATGATCTCCGGATACTCCAGCACGTTGGCGTCGCCGGGTGACATCGTCGTCAGCGTCCGCCGGAACATCGCCTTCTGCGACATCCAGGCGACCGCCGAGAGCGCCGGATTCCACGCAACCACGGTGCAGTACTCGCCCACACAGTTCGTCGTCCGGGTTCGCGACAACGCCGGCAACCCCGCTCGGGCCTACGCCTCGGTCAGTGTCAACTGCTGAGTCAGCCTCCATCGCTGACTAGCTCATTGGACGTGGTGGGCGCCCAGGCGTCGTCGCAGGAACCGCTGCTCGGTCTCGTTGGCGGTGCCCGCGATCGCCTGGGCGTACGCCGCGGCCGCATCGCCCCGGCGTCCGAGCCGGACGAGTAGGTCGGTGCGGGCCGGTTCCTTGCGTCCGGTCACCCACCCCAACGACGCGACACGGTTATTTCGACTGATGGCTGTACGCGGATTTCCGGCTGCCCATCGATCGAGCCGTGGCGCCTACTTCTCGCGGGTGTCAGACGTTGAAGCGGAAGTCGACCACGTCGCCGTCGGCCATCACGTAGTCCTTGCCCTCCATACGCACTTTGCCGCGCGCTTTCGCCTCGGCCATCGAGCCGGCGTCGACGAGTTCGGCGAAGGAGACGATCTCGGCCTTGATGAAGCCGCGCTCGAAGTCGGTGTGGATGACGCCGGCCGCCTGCGGGGCGGTGGCGCCGACCGGGATCGTCCAGGCGCGCGCCTCCTTGGGGCCGGCGGTGAGATAGGTCTGCAGCCCGAGCGTCGCGAAGCCCACGCGGGCCAGTAGATCGATGCCGGACTCCTCCTGCCCCATTGACTGGAGCAGTTCCAGCGCCTCGGCGGGTTCGAGTTCGATCAGCTCGGCCTCGGTCTTCGCGTCGAGGAAGATCGCCTCCGCCGGCGCGACGATGGCGCGCAGTTCGTCGGTGAACGTCTCGTTGGCGATTTCGTCCGGGTCGACGTTGAAGACGTAGAGGAACGGCTTGGCCGTCATCAGGTGCAGCTCGCGCAGTGGCTCGAGATCCAGGCCCGAGCCGAAGAGGGTCTGCCCGCTCTCGAGTACCCGCTGCGCCTCCTCGACCGCGGCCACGACGGCAATCTTGCCCTTGTCGAGTCGGGTCTCCTTCTGCAGCCGCGGCAGTGCCTTCTCGATCGTCTGCATATCAGCCAGGATCAGCTCGGTGTTGATCGTCTCGATGTCGTCGCGCGGGCTGACCTTGCCGTCGACGTGCACGACGTCCGGGTCGCTGAACGCGCGGATGACCTGGCAGATCGCGTCGGCCTCGCGGATGTTGGCCAGGAACTTGTTGCCGAGTCCGGCGCCCTCGCTCGCGCCCTTGACAATGCCGGCGATGTCGACGAACGACACCACCGCAGGGATGATCTTGGCCGAGCCATGGATCTTGGCCAGGGCCTCGAGGCGCGGATCCGGCACTCCCACCACGCCGACGTTGGGGTCGATCGTCGCGAACGGGTAGTTGGCGGCGAGGACGTCGTTCTTCGTCAGGGCGTTGAACAGGGTGGACTTGCCCACGTTGGGCAGGCCGACGATGCCGATAGTGAGGGTCACGGGCCGCCAGTCTACGGGCGTGGCGGCTCGCGCTGCACCGCGTGGATCTTCCTGCGCCCAGGACGCTCATGGCGCTTCCAGCGCAGGTAGATCGCTCGGCGCCCAAGGGTCTGGCGTGTCGGCGCCCGAAATTGTCGGAGGCGGGTGTGACCATCGAACTATGAACGTCACCGGTGTAATTCTCACGTTGCTCGGCATGGCCGTCGGCCTGGCGCTCGGCTGGCTGCTGGCCCGCCAGCGGGGCGAAGCCGACACCCGCGCCGCGCTCACCGAAGTGGCCGGCCTGCGGGCCGCTCGCGAATCCGACCGGACTGCGGCCGCCCAGCGCGAGGCGATGCTGGTGCGTACCGACGAACAGTTGCGCGAGCTCTTCGGTTCGCAGGCGGCCGAGGCGCTGCAGCGCAACGGCGAGGCGGTCATCAAGCTGGCCGAAGCGCAGTTCGCCAAGACGGCCACCGCGGCGGGCGGCGACCTGGCCCAGCGCCAGCAGGCCATCGACGCGATGGTGGGCCCGCTGCGCGAATCGCTGGCCAAGGTGCAGCAGCAGCTGGCCGAGGTCGAGAAGGGTCGGGCCACCTCCGACAGCGCCCTGCGCGAGCAGGTGCTGGCGATGAGCCACGCCTCCGAGCAGGTGCGCAGCGAGACGTCGCACCTCGTCACTGCCCTGCGCGCGCCGCAAATCCGCGGCCGGTGGGGCGAGATGCAACTCGAGCGGGTGGTCGAGGCGGCCGGCATGGCCGAGCACGTCGACTACGACCTCCAGTCGAGTGTGACCTCCGACGACGGGTCCACCCAGCGCCCCGACCTGGTGGTGCGGCTGTGCGGCGGCAAGAACGTCGTCGTCGACTCCAAGGTCGCCTTCAGCGCGTACCTCGAAGCCATGGAGGCGCGCGACGAGGCGACCCACGACGCGCGGATGAAGGCACACGCCAGGCACCTGCGCACCCACATCGATTCGCTGTCGGCCAAGGGGTACTGGCAGCGGTTCAGCCCGACGCCTGAGTTCGTCGTGTGCTTCGTCCCCGCCGATGCGTTCCTCGACGGTGCCCTGCGCGAAGACCCCACCCTGCTCGAGTATGCGTTCGGCAAGAACGTCGTGCTGGCCACGCCGTCCACCCTGGTGGCCCTGCTGCGCACCATCGCCTACAGCTGGCGGCAGGAGGCCCTGGCCGAGAATGCTCAGGAAGTGCATAAGGTCGGCCGCGAGCTGTATCAGCGGCTCTCGACCATGGGCGGCTACATCGACAAGCTGGGCCGGTCGCTCGGGTCGGCGGTGAGTTCGTACAACCAGACGGTGTCCTCCCTCGAGAGCCGAGTGCTGGTCACCGCACGCAAGATGTCCGACCTCAAGGTGGTCGGCCCGGCCGACCTGCTCGAGACACCGAAGCAGGTCACCGACGCCGCCCGGTCCACCCAGGCACCCGAACTCACCGAGCAGCGGGTGGTGGCGATGCCCAAGCAGCGGGTGCCCGTCGGGCAGACCGAACTGCTCTCAGCCGTGCCCGACGTTGCCGGTGGCGAACGCGGCTGATCGGTTCTGGCACCACCGCGATCAGCCCGAGCCCGCACCGCCTACAGCGTTCGCCCAGTCCCGGCGGGTACCGTGAGCGGATCTGCACGCGCCGATACTCGGGCATCAGCCCCTGACCGCGGAGGAGTTCGAAGTGGTGAACGCACCGGCTCCGTACGGTGCGCGCCGTCCTCCGCCCACGGAGTCGACCTACGGCCACGGCGGCGCCGACGACTGGAGTCAGCCCACCTCGGTGCGCGCGGGCTCCGGGTCCCAGCGCGAAGCCGCGGCGTCGCCGTACGACCACCGCGTCGACGCGGCCAGGACCGGCCCCAAGACCCGCGAGCGTGGGCTGCCCGGCTGGGCCGCGCTGCTCGTGCTGCTTGCCATTGCCGGCGTCGGCGGCTTGATCGACACGGCCAGCGGCTCCCAGGTGCGCGGCGGCTTCAATATCGGCATCGTCGTGGCCTCGATCGTCGCGATGCTGGTCGTGCGCCGCTCGGCCATGTTCCCGGTCGTGATTGCGCCGCCGCTCGTCTACTCGCTGGCCTCGGGTTCGATGTTGTACCTGCGCTCGGGGGGGCTGAAGGACAAGAAGGTGCTGTTCGACGGCGCCGCGAACTGGCTGGTCTATGGGTTCCCGGCGATCGCCGCAGCCAGTGCCGCCGTGCTGATCATCGCCGGAATCCGCCTCTTCACCCACCGCTAGCAGGCACCATGGACGGATGCTGTCGTCGCTGGCCCCCGCCCGCCGGCGGCTGGTACTGACCGTCGCGACGATCACCTCCAGCGCGGTCATCGTCGCCCTCGTCATCGCGGCCGTGGTCGCGCTGCGCCCGGACAAGCACGCCACGCCGGTGTCACAGGCCACGCCCGGCCCCGTGCTGCTGGTCCCGGGGTTCGGCGGCTCGACGACCGGCCTGGACGCGCTGGCCGCCGTGCTGCGCAGGCACGGAAAGGACGCGCAGGTGCTCCGATTGCCCGGCGACGGCCGCGGCGACCTCGATGCCCAGGCCAGGGTCCTCGGCACCGCCGTGACCGCGGCACTGGCCCGCACCCACGCCGCGTCGGTGGACGTCATCGGCTACTCGGCCGGCGGCGTGGTCGCCCGGCTGTGGGTGCGCGACCACGGCGGCGCCAGCCAGGCCCGCCGGGTCATCACCCTGGGCGCCCCGCACCACGGCACCGAGGTCGCCGGTTTCGCCGACGCGGTGCTGCCCGGTGCCTGCCCCACCGCATGCCAGCAACTCGCGACGGACAGCCCGCTGCTCGCAGCCCTGAATGCCGGTGACGAGACGCCCGCCGGGCCGAGCTTCGTCTCGATCTGGACGACCCAGGACGACGTCGTGATCCCACCAGACTCGGCCGCGCTGGCCGGCGCCATGGACATCACCGTGCAGAGCGTCTGCGCCGGCGACCTGGTGCGGCACAGCGGGCTGCCCACGGACGAGAACGTCGCGGCCATGGTCGTGCGCGAACTCGCCGCCGGGCCGCCGGTGCCGTTGGCCGCGAGCGACTGCGGCAAGGTCAGCTCGTGATGTCCTTCGAGCTGAAGTTGGCCCACGCTGCCCCCAGCAGCACCACGACGTAGACCAACTGCAGCAGCACGCCGCGTTCGACGTTGCGCCAGAGGATCGGATCGCGGAACAGGTCGATGAAGGACAGCCAGTACCGGGTGGGCAGGTACGGGGCGATCCCCCGGGCGGCGTCCAGCGGCAGCAGCAGAGACGAGCCGATCAGGAACGCCAGAGCGCCGAGGCTGGCCGACAGGGGCGAGTCGCTGAACGTCGACAACAACAGGGCCATCGCCGCGACGCCGATCATCGACAGTGCGACGTAGCCGATCGCGAGCACGGTCCGCAGCGCGATCTGCCCCGCCGTGAGGGTCGAGCCGGACACGCTCGTCACCCCCGTCACGCCGGCGACCGACGTCGACGCGGTCAGCGGCTGGCCGCCCAGCAGCAGCTTGCCGACGAGATAGCCGGTGCCCGCCACCACGACCACAGCGACCAGGACGAACACCAGCACCGCGATCAACTTGGCCACGAGCAGCCGGGTGCGGCCGACCGGCCGGGTGAGCAGGTAGCGCAGCGTGCCGGCCTGCGCCTCTCCGGCGATCGAGTCCCCCGCGATGACGGTGACTGCGACGGGCAGGAACAGCGGCAGCACGATAGCCAGGGCAGCCACCGAGAACAGCGAGCCATTAGCGAGCACGGCGGACAGGAAGGCCGGCCCCTGGCCCGGGCGCGGGCCCAGGTGCGTCACCGCCAGCAGCACGGCCACCACGGTCGGGAGCAGGTCCAGCAGGAACAGGGTGGCCCAGGTGCGCGGGCGGCGTGCCAGCTTGCGCAGTTCGACGGCGATCACGGCGGCATCACCCGGTCCGCGCCCGGTTCGGTGCGCTCCATGATGACGTCCTCGAGCGTGCGCCGCTCGGCCACCAGTTCGCTGACCGGTACGTGCTGCCCGACGAGCAACGCGTTCAGTGCGGCCGGGTCGTCGGCGCGCACGAGCAGCCGGTCCCCGTCGCGTCCTTCGACGCGGCCGTCCAGCGCGGCCACCGCGGCGGCCGGGTCGGACGTGCGCACGATCGTGCGTCCGGTCGGCGCCTGCAGGTTGGCCAGATCGTCCTGCACGACCAGCCGACCACGGTCGAGCACACCCACCCGCGTGCACATCTGCTCGATCTCCGCGAGCAGATGGCTGGACAGGAAGATCGTCGCGCCGGCGGCGTTGAGCCGCAGCAGCAGTTCGCGGACCTCACGGATGCCCTGCGGATCCAGTCCGTTCGTCGGTTCGTCGAGGACGAGCAGTTCGGGTTGCGGCAGCAGGGCCGCGGCCAGGCCGAGGCGCTGGCGCATGCCGAGTGAGAACGCCTTCACCGGCCGGCGTCCGGTGCCGGCCAGGCCGACCTGCTCGAGCACGTCGTCGATGCGATGGCGGCGGGTCCGCCGTCCGGCCGACCCGCCGCTGGCATCGAGCAGTTCGAGATTTGCCCGGGCCGAGAGATGGCCGTACGCGGCGGCCCCTTCGACCAGGGTGCCGACCTTCGGCAGCACCCGGCGCCCGCCGCGCGGCATGGGCTCGCCAAGCAGTTCGACGCTGCCCGACGTCGGCAGCACCAATCCCAGGATCATCCGCACCGACGTCGTCTTGCCCGACCCGTTCGCGCCGAGGAAGCCGTAGACATCGCCGGCTCGCACGTCCAGGTCGATGTCGTCGACCGCCACCACCTGCCCGAAGCGTTTTGTCAGTCCGGTGCTACGGATCATCAGCGGAACCCGGCGGCCGGCGGCAGTTCCGCGACGGCGGCCAACAGCGTCGGCGCAGTGACCGTGCCGGCCAGCAGCCAACGGGCGTCGTCGATCCCCTCCGCGGACAGGAGCAGGTTGAGCGGACCGACGCTGATCGACAGCGCCCCGATCTCTGAACCCCCGCTGCTTACCGAGACGGACCCGGGCGTCCCGGCGAGCTGACGGGCGAGCGTCCGAGCCAGGCGCGGGGGCACCGGTACGGCGACGAGCGCCGTCACGCCCTGCCCGTACACACCCACCGAGCCGAGGTGCAGCGGCGCCCGCCGCAGGCCCGCCAACTGCGGCGGCGGCGTGCTCTGGCCGAACTGGTCCACCGCGGCGACGATGTCGCCGAACTGGCTGCTGCGTACCTTGGCCGTCACTGCCGGGCGGAACGCGGTCTGCGACGCCGGCGGCGCGGACGTCGACAGGTCCAGGAGGCTGCTGGTGAGCACCGGCGCAGAGTCCCCCTTGCCGAACACCGTGACCCGCACCGGCAGCCCGCTGGCGGGCAGCGCCCACACGTCGACGTGCTCGATCGTCGAGCGGGCGTCGGTGATCTGCAGACGCAGTCCAGCGGCGTCGTGGCCCGCGATCCGGGCGTCGGGCAGCCGGGTCACCTGGGCCGCCCCCACCTGACTCAGCAGCCGACGGGCCAGGGTGGCAGGCACCAGGTCGTCGGGACGCGGCAGCCGCACGATCGGGACAACCGCCTCGACAAAGCGCTCGGCGGTGTTCGACTCGTAATCCCACGTCCAGACGCCGAGACGGTCGCGTCGCAGGTCCCGCTCGCCGGCCAGGTTGATCGAGTCCACCCGCCAGTCGTCCGCGGCGCGCCACCACACCCGCAGCTGGGTCCGGTCGCCAAACAGGTCGTTGATCGAGTTGAACCGGGTGGTCACCGGCAGCGCGAGCCCACCGGAGGATTCGGCGTAGCCGGAGTACTGGACGTGTGCCGAGCCCTGGATACGGGTGAGCAGCTGGGCGGCGCTGACCGAGCTATGGGCGACGGGCAGCAGGTGGGCGGCAAACGGCAGCGCCACGAGGACGGCAGTCGCGGCGGCGACGACCAGCCATCGCCATCCGCGCCTCATGCTTCACCGTACGTCGGGGCAGCGCCCCGAGTTCACTACGAAGGAGTGCTGGCGGGCCGGTCCGCACGCGTGACACCCGTCCGCAGATCACGGCGCAGCTCCTGCGGCAGCGCGAAGGTGAGCCGCTCTTCGGTGTGGCTGACCTCCTGCAGATCGGCGTAGCCGCGCTCAGCCAGCCAGTCGCTGACCTCGTGCACCAGGATCTCGGGCACCGACGCGCCCGACGACAGGCCCACGGACGTGACGCCCTCGAGCCAGGCCGGATCGATCGCCTCGGCGTTCTCGACCAGGTGCGCCGTACGGGCGCCGGCGGCCGTCGCGACCTCGACCATCCGAACCGAGTTGGAGGAGTTGGCCGAACCCACGACGAGGAAGAGCTCGACCGGCGGGGCGATCATCTTCACCGCTGCTTGGCGGTTCTGTGTGGCGTAGCAGATGTCGTCCGACGGCGGGGCCTGCAGCGCCGGGAAGCGCTCGCGCAGCGCGTCCACCGTCTGCATCGTTTCGTCGACAGACAGCGTGGTCTGCGACAGCCAGACCACCTTCTCCGGATCGCGCACCTCGATGTCCGGGACGTCGGCCGGGCCGTCGACCACGATGATGTTCTCCGGCGCCTCACCGCTGGTGCCGACGACCTCCTCGTGCCCTTCGTGGCCGATGAGCAGGATGTCGAAGTCGTCGCTGGCGAAGCGGCGCACCTCGTGGTGCACCTTCGTCACCAAGGGGCACGTGGCGTCGATCGCCTTGAGCCCGCGCTGGGCGGCTTCGGCATGCACGGACGGGGCCACGCCGTGCGCGGAGAACACGACCAGCTCCCCCTCGGGTACCTCGTCGGTCTCCTCGACGAAGATCGCTCCCCGCGCCTCGAGCGCCCGCACGACGTGCAGGTTGTGCACGATCTGCTTGCGCACGTAGACCGGCGCGCCGTAGTGGTCCAACGCGAGCTCGACGGTCTGCACTGCCCGGTCGACGCCGGCGCAGTATCCGCGCGGCTTGGCCAGCAACACCCGGCGGTGCGGCTGGTCGGCTGCGTCGATGGCATCCGGCTGAGTCGAGGTCATATCTCCAGATGGTACGGACGGCCCAGATACGGCAGGCTGGGCACATGGCGCCGCTACCGACTCCCCTCCGCGCAGCCGTGGGTCTGGTGGCGGCGGCACTGGACGAAGCCCGCCGGCTGCCGGACAAGGCGGTCGAGCTGCCGATGCTGGCGGTGAGCACCGCCTTGCAGATGTCGTTGCGCGCCCAGCAGCGCTACGCCTCCCTGGCTGCTCGCGGCGACGACCTGCTCAACCGCCGCGAGCCCACCGACGAGCCGCCGGCGTGGGCGACGTTCGATGATCCGGTCTCCCCGGCCCCGTTGACGATCGCCAAGGACGAAGCGAAGCCGCCTCGCGACGGCGTTCGCGCCCCGCGCAATGGCAAGCCGTCGGCGTTCGACTCGATCGGCGACGAGTAGCGCGGGGTAGGTCAACCGTGGCACGGCTCGAGACCTCGGCCGACAAGCCCGTTCCGGTGCGCGTCGTCGCGCAACGGATCGGGGAGTGGATCGCCCGGCTGGGCGAGATCTGGATCGACGGTCAGATCGCCCAAGTGACCCGGCGCCCCGGCATGGCCACCCAGTTCCTGACGCTGCGCGACCCGGACGCCAACATCTCGCTCACCGTGACCTGCGCCCGCGGCATTCTCGGCGACGCGATCGACGAGGGCTCCCGCGTCGTGGTGCGGGCCCGCCCGGACTTCTACATCGAGCGGGGCACGCTGAGCCTGCGGGCGACGGAGATCCGTCAGGTCGGGCTCGGTGAACTCCTGGCCCGGCTCGAGGCGCTCAAGAAACTGCTCGCCGCCGAGGGGCTGTTCGCCGCCGACCGCAAGCGGGCGCTGCCGTTCCTGCCCCGCTGCATCGGCCTGATCACCGGCCGGGCCAGCGCCGCCGAGCGCGACATCGTCGAGAACGCCCGGCGTCGGCTGCCCGACGTCGCATTCCGCATCGAAAGCGTCGCGACCCAGGGGGCGTCGGCCGTCAACGAGGTGGTCGAGGCGCTGACCCGCCTCGACGCCGACGCCGCGGTCGACGTGATCGTGATCGCGCGGGGTGGCGGCAGCGTCGAGGACCTGCTGCCGTTCAGCAACGAGACGCTTATCCGCGCTGTCTCCGCCGCGCTGACGCCGGTGGTCAGCGCCATCGGGCACGAGACCGACACTCCGCTGCTCGACTTCGTCGCCGACCTGGCCGTGTCGACGCCGACCGATGCCGCGAAGCGCATCGTCCCCGATCTGGCCGAGGAGTTACGCGAGCTGGGCGCCCTGCGCGAGCGGGCCCGGGGGTCGGTCCGCCGACGGTTGAGCCGCGAGGCCGAACTGATCGCCGGCCTGCCCGAGCGGCTACGCACGGCAATGCAGTCGCGGATCGAACGCGAACGCGTCGAGGCCGGCGCGCTGCGTGATCGGGGGCGGCGTCGCGTCGTAGGCCTCGTCGAGTCCGCCGGCACCGATCTGGGGCATGTGCGCGCTCGCCTGCGCACGCTCTCGCCCCAGTCGACGCTGGACCGCGGGTACGCGGTCGTGCGCCGCCCGGACGGCACGGTCGTCCGCGACGCGGCCGAGGCGAGCGGCGAGCTGCGCATCCGGGTCGCCCGCGGCGAGTTCGACGCGGTCGCCAAGTAGGGTCGACTGTCATGACTGAGCTTGGGTACGAGGCAGCGCGCGCTGAGCTACGCGACGTGGTCAGCAAGCTCGAATCCGGTGGGCAGCCGCTCGAGGACTCGTTGGCGCTGTGGGAGCGCGGCGAGGTGCTCGCCGACATTTGCCAGCGCTGGCTCGACGGCGCGAGCACCCGCCTCGACGAGGCCATCGCCGCCCACGACGCCGCGGCACCCGCGCGGCATTAGAGCGCGGCGGGATCCGGCTCGGGCCGGCGTACGTACAGCACCGCGATCGCGACGAGCAGCAGCAGCGCCCCGCACCAGCCCAGCGCAGTCAGCGACTCGCCGAGGAACACGACCGCCAAGACCGTCGCCGCCAGCGGTTCGAGCAGCGTCAGCACGCCAGCCACCTCGGCCGACGTCGAGCGCAGCCCGGTATAGAACAGCCCGTAGGCGATGACGGTCGACACGATGCCGATGTAGATCAACCACCCGTTCGCGATCGCGTCCGCCGGCAGTCGCATACCGAACGGCAGCGCGACGGGCAGCAGGACGAGCGCCCCGATCCCACTGGTCGCGGCGGTCAGCAGCAGCGCGTCACCGTTCGCGGACAGCCGGCGGTTGAGCACGGTCGTCGCGGCGTAGCCGATGCCCGAGCCCAGTGAGGCGAGGATGCCGATCACCGGGTGCGGCGCGGCAGAACTCGAGCCGCCCGACGCCAGCGAGATGAGGGTCAGCCCGCCCACCGCGCAGCACAGCGTGGCCAGGGCCACCGCCGACGGGCGCTGCCGCCGCACGACGGCGCCCGCGATCGTCAGCGCGACAGGTGCCACGGCCAGGCTGACCAGGGTGGACACACTGACCCCGACGTTCTCGACGCCGAGGAAGTACAGGGCCTGGTACACACCAAGGCCGGCACCGGCCAGCACGAGCGACCAGCGGTGCAGCTGCAGCGCGGCGCGGATCCGCCGCAGGCCCGAACCGCGAAAGAGCAAGCCGAGCGCGACCGCGGCAATCCCGAGCCGGTAGCAGCCGATCGGTACCGCGGCCAGGCCGGAGCGGTCGTGAATGATGCGTACGGCGACGCCGGTCGTGCCCCACAGCAGGGCTCCGCCGCTGACGGCGAGTAGCCCCGCACGCGAGTGAAGATGAGTCGAGACGTTCAAGGAAAGCGCTCCTGAGTCGATCCAACGGGTCGGCGGCGGAGCACAACGACCGGCTACCCGTCGGCCTCAACCGTCCGGGCACCGGGCTCGACGCGCCCCGATCAGGCGCGCGGCGGCGGAAGGATCGCGCAGCAGAAAGTCACAGCGCGAGCGTAGCCAAGGCGCGGCGGCGCCGCGAGCGAGTATGGGCGCCTCTGCAAGGATGGGGTCCACCGATTGTGTTGAGAGGAATCCCGCCATGCCCGACGGACCCCCCGACACCAATGGCTCCCACGGGAGCGCGGTCCCGCCCGCGCTGGCGGTCAAGCGCGAAGCCCCCGACCGCAACCTCGCGCTGGAGTTGGTGCGCGTCACTGAAGCCGCGGCGATGGCGGCCGGTCGCTGGGTGGGCCGCGGTGACAAGAACGGCGGCGACGGTGCGGCCGTCGACGCGATGCGGGCGCTGATCGGCACGGTCTCGATGCGCGGCGTCGTCGTCATCGGCGAGGGCGAGAAGGACGAAGCTCCCATGCTGTACAACGGCGAGGAGGTCGGCGACGGCACCGGCGCGCTGTGCGACGTCGCCGTCGACCCCATCGACGGCACCACGCTGATGGCCAAGGGCATGCCGAACTCGATCGCGGTCATCGCGGTCGCCGAGCGCGGGACCATGTTCGACCCCTCGGCGGTGTTCTACATGGACAAGATCGCAGCCGGCCCCGAGGCCGCCGACGTCATCGACATCACCGTCCCGGTGGCCGAGAACATCCGCCGGGTGGCCAAGGCCAAGGGGGGTCACCCGGAGGAGGTCACCGTCTGCATCCTCGACCGGCCGCGACACCAGAGCCTCGTCCAGGAGGTCCGGGAAGCCGGCGCCCGCGTCCACTTCATCACCGACGGTGACGTCGCCGGCGCCATCTCGGCCGCCCGACCAGGCACCGGCGTCGACCTGCTGATCGGCGTCGGAGGCACTCCCGAGGGGATCATCGCCGCCGCCGCGCTGCGCTGCATGGGGGGCGCCATGCAGGCCAAGCTCTGGCCCCAGGACGATGTCGAGCGGCAGCGGGCGATCGACGCCGGCCATGACCTCGATCGCGTCCTCACCACCGAAGACCTGGTCTCCGGCGAGGACATCTTCTTCTGCGCCACCGGAATCACCGACGGCGAGCTGCTGCGCGGGGTCCGTTACTACGCGGACTCGCTGCAGACCGAGTCGATAGTCATGCGTTCGAAGTCGGGCACCATCCGACTGGTGGATTCCTTGCACCAACTCGGCAAACTGCGTGCATACTCCGCAGTGGACTTCGACCGACACTGACCTCCTGCGAAAGGCTTGGCAATGCTCGTAGTGACAACCAATGACATCCCCGGCTGGGAGATCCAGCGGGTTTGCGGCGAGGTGTTCGGCCTGACGGTCCGCTCACGCAACGCGTTCTCGCAGATGGGCGCGGGGCTGAAGTCGATGTTCGGTGGCGAACTGCAGGGCATGACGAAGAACCTCATCGAAAGCCGCAACGAGGTCATGGGCCGGATGCTCGAGCAGGCCCGCGCCAAGGGTGGCAACGCCGTCATCGGCATGCGGTTCGACACCTCCGAGATGGGCGATGTCTGGACCGAGCTGTGCGCCTACGGCACCGCCGTTGTCGCGATCCCGGTCGACGAAGCCGCCAAGCAGACCGCGACGTCGCTCGGCTACGGCAATCCGGGTGGTGCCCCGGCCACCCCCGAGCCCGTCCAGGCCTACGCGCCGCAGAGCTACCCCCCGCAGGGCTACGACCAGCCGCAGGGCTACCAGCAGCCACAGCAGGGCGATCAGCAGCAGCCGCAGGGCTACCAGCAGCCACAGCAGGGCGATCAGCAGCAGCCGCAGGGTTACCCGCAGGGCTACCAGCAGCCGCAGCATGGCTACCCGCAGCAGTAATAGCTCCCACAGCCGGCCGGTCTGTCCCATATTGATTTATTGACCGATCTGTCCTATTTCGGTAAGGATGCGGGCATGACCCGCTCCTGTGCCGTCCTCCTCGGTCTTTGCCTCACGGCGATCGCCCTGGCCACCTCCGTCGTACCCGCTCAGAGCCTGAGCGTGGGATACAAGGCGATCGCCAGCTCGGCCGCCTCCGGCGTCGCCGCCGGGCACACCGGCTACGGGCCAGGCTGGATCGCGCTGACGTTCGACACCGGCGGCCAGCCGCACGGCCCGATCACGGGCTACCTCTTCCACGACGGCGTGGCCGGGGCCGCGGGCAACGACCACTTCGACGTGTCGTCGTACTACACCGCGCCGGCCGCCAGCGTGAACACGCCATTCGCGGGCGGCTACGCCTACGGCCACTTCAACGGGTGTACCTGGTCCTATCTCGACAGCTCCGGCTCGGAGCTGTCGGCCCAGGGCCCGAACCAGACCGGCGGCTGCACACCGCCGAACCACACCACCAAGATCTTCTGCTACAACCAGGCCGCCGACCCGCTGTGCAATGCCGGCAACAGCAGCGACGAGTTCGAGGCCGGGGTCTGGAAGACGATCACCAATCACCGCGCAATCATCAAGGCGGGTGGCTGCAACGTCGTCGCCAATGTCGGCGCAGCAGCGATCTACAACGCAGCTGCCGCTGCGCCGGCCAACCCGATCACGCACGTCAACTCGGGCACGGTGTACGTCCGCTACGTGACCAAGCAGGACGACTACGTGATGGCCAACCTGGCCAGTGACGGCAGCCCGCAACTCCCGAGCGGAATGCAGTGGGGTTTCTACCCACGCGGCTGCTTGACGGCCGGCTAACGGGCGTTCTTGCAAGCGTTGCCAAGTTGCTCGAACCCGGACCCGAGTCGGGGCGCGTCTCGGTGAGCAGCGCCATAGGGAGCTGAGGCCGAGCGCATCTAGGCTTGGCACGCAATGTCGCCGAGCTTTGGAGCAGTCGTGACCGTTGAGCAGGACTATCGCGTCGAGAAGGATTCGATGGGCGAGGTCCGCGTTCCCGCCGCCGCGAAATGGCGTGCGCAGACGCAGCGGGCGGTCGAGAACTTCCCGATCTCCGGCCAGCCGATCGAACGTGAACTCATCGCCGGTCTTGCCGTGATCAAGGGCGCGGGTGCGCGGGTGCGGGCGCAGCGCGGACTGCTCGCCCAGGACAAGGCTGACGCGATTGCGGCCGCCGCCGCCGAAGTCGCCCGCGGCGACTGGGACGCCGAGTTCCCCATCGACGTGTTCCAGACCGGTTCCGGCACCTCGTCGAACATGAACACCAACGAAGTGCTGGCCTCGCTCGCGGCCGAACGCCTCGGTTCCCCGGTACACCCCAACGACGACGTCAATGACCCGCTGTCTAGTAATGATCAGTTCCCGTCAGCCATTCACGTGGCGGCGACCCGGGCGGTCGTGGGCGATCTCGAGCCGGCACTCGCCCACCTCGCCGCGGCGCTCGAGGTCAAGGCAAAGGAATTCGCCACGGTCGTGAAGTCCGGCCGCACCCACCTCATGGACGCCACGCCCGTGACTCTCGGGCAGGAGTTCGCCGGTTACTCCGCGCAGGTGCGCTACGGGATCGAACGGTTGCAGGCCGTGCTGCCACGGGTCGCCGAGTTGCCGCTCGGCGGCACCGCGGTCGGCACCGGCATCAACGCGCCGGCTGGCTTCGCCGGCGACGTCATCAGGCTGATCGCCGCCGAGACCGGATTGCCCCTCACCGAGGCGCGTGATCACTTCGAGGCGCAGGGCGCGCGGGACGGGCTCGTCGAACTGTCGGGCGCACTGCGCACGATCGCGGTCGGCCTGAACAAGATCAGCAACGACATCCGGTGGATGGGGTCCGGCCCGCGCACCGGCCTGACCGAACTGTTCCTGCCCGACCTGCAGCCCGGCTCGTCGATCATGCCCGGCAAGGTCAATCCGGTCCTGTGCGAGGCGGTGTGCCAGGTCGTGGCGCAGGTCATCGGCAACGACGCCGCGGTCGTGTTCGGCGGCGCGTCCGGCAACTTCGAGCTCAACGTGATGCTGCCCGTCATCGCCCGCAACGTCCTCGAGTCGATCCGGCTGCTCTCGAACGTGTCACGGGTTTTCGCCGACCGGTGCGTCTCCGGCATCACAGCCAACGAGGAGCGCTGTCGCGAGTACGCCGAGTCATCGCCGGCGATCGTCACGCCGCTGAATCACTATGTTGGCTATGACGAAGCGGGCAAGATCGCGAAGCAAGCGCTGGCCGAGCGCAAGACGATCCGCGAGGTCGTGATCGAACGCGGGCACGTGCCGGGAGCGATCAGCGAGGAGAAGCTGGACGAGGTCCTCGACGTGCTGTCCATGACGCGCCCCGCGGAGTAGGTGTGGGCAAGCTCTACGAGTCGATCGACGCGAAGCTGGCCGCTTGGCTGGTCGCCCAACCGGTGTTCTTCGTGGCCACTGCGCCGTCCGGCGCAGGCGGGCGGGTGAACCTCTCCCCGAAGGGCATGGCCGGCACGTTCGCCGTGCTCGGGCCGCGACGGGTCGGCTATCTGGACTACTTCGGCAGCGGGATCGAGACCATCGCGCATCTGCGCGAGAACGGCCGCATCGCCGTCATGTGCTGCGCGTTCGAGGGGCCGCCCAAGATCGTCCGGCTGCACGGTCGCGGGTCCGCGGTGCTGCCCGCCGACAGTGGCTTCGGCGAACTGCGCGGCCACTTCGCCAAGGAGCGCGAGCTGGCTGTGCGCTCGATCATCGTCGTCGACGTCGAGCGCATCAGCGACTCATGCGGCTATTCGGTCCCGCGGATGGACTTCGTGGCCGACCGCGACGTCCTCGACCTGCACCAACTCAAGAAGCCGGCCGAGTACTACGACGAGTACGCACT
>JAOPWD010000458.1 GCA_025965875.1 Pseudonocardiales bacterium | reverse complement strand
CTGCTAAATCACAAAACTGAACGCCATCAACGGCGGCCCGCTAACTGAACGGCATTGGGACCGCCCCAGGACCGCCCCACCCTGGCTCGACCCGCAACAGACCCCACGCCGCAACCAAGCCCACCTGCGACTCACCGTCTGACGCCCAGGGCGCAAACACCCGCTGTAGTAGAGGTGACCACCACCGAGTGGCGAGAGCTCCCCCCGGGCGCCCGCGAGCAGGGGCGATCGAGTGACCCCTCGGCGGATAAGTCAGCGACCGGGACGGGTATGAGCGTTCATGGTCGATTCGCAGCACGTCCTGCCGACAGCGGGTCCCGAGCCGGAACTCCTCGGGATATATCTCAACGACCACCTCGCCGGTTCGGCCGGCGGGCTGGAGTTGGCCCGGCGGCTAGCTGGAAGCCACCGCAACACCGCAGCCGCCAACGACCTGGCCTGGCTGGTCGAGCAGGTGGCCGAAGATCGCGAGACCATGACGCGGTTCATGGAGCAGTTGGGCATTGCGCGGACGCGATACAAGGAGCCGCTGGCCTGGCTGGCCGAGAAGGCCGGCCGGCTCAAGCCGAACGGTCACCTGCTCAGCAGGTCACCGCTGTCGTCGGTGGTCGAACTGGAGGGCATGATCCTCGGCGTGACCGGAAAGGTGGCCGCGTGGCGCACCCTGCGCGTCCTCGCCGACAATGACGTGCGACTCGACCCGGCCATGATCGACCACCTGATCGTGCGGGCCGAGGAACAGATCGACCGGCTCGAACACCTCAGGGTCCGAGCCGTCGCGGAGGCATTCGTGCCGGCGCGGCCCACCTGACCCGTCACGTACTCGCGCACCCTCGTTGAGCGGTGCGTTTCCTGGCTGAGTGGTGCGCTGTAGCGCACCACTCAGCGGTTTGCGCACCACTCAACGAGATCTCTTTGGAACCGGTCGAGGCAACCCTCGCGAACAGCCACTGTCAGCAGCGATTTGAGTGGCCCCGCCGAACAAGCGTCGGAGCCAGGACTGTGGAGGGTGGCAGGTGGACAACAAACTGGACGAAGGTCGTTTCCGCGAATTGCTCGTGGAATCAGACGATCTGCAGTCAGATGCGATGCGCGGGGCACGGCGGGATCTCAACGCCTACGTCGACGCAGCGCACGAGGCTCGCCACGAATCACGCCGCGATCTGCGCGTGGGTGGAGCAATATTCGGTGCGGGAGCACTCGGTATCGCGGCACTCGCGTTCGCGTCGCCGGCCATGGCCGAGAGCGCCCAGGACATCATGGCGCTGCAGACGGCAGCCGGCTTGGAGAACCTGGCCGTGTTCACCTACAAGACGGCCCTCACTCTCGACTTCATCGGCGGAAAGTCCGCCAACGGTGTGGTCAAGGCCTTCGCTCTGAAGACGATGGCTCAGCACGAGGAGCACGGCAAGGCGTTCAACGCCGCCGCCACCAAGCTCGGCGGCAAGGCGCAGACCGCTACCGACCCGAAGTACACCCCGGTCGTGCAGACTGCAGCCGGCAAGATCAAGGGCGCCGTCGACGTGGTGTCACTCGCGATCACCCTGGAGGACATCGCGGCCGAGACCTACGTGAAGAACGTCGGCCTCGTCAGCACCTCCGACCTGCGCGGCCTGTTCGCCAGCGTCGCGGGGGTCGAGTCACAGCACAAGGCGATCCTGCTTGCGGTCCAAGCGCTGCTCAAGGGCGGCGCACCGGAGCTGATCGCACTCCCCCCGGATATCGCCAAGCTGCCGGCAGCCGCCGGCAACGTCGGCTTCCCGGATGGGTTCTTCCCGACGAGCATGGCCGCTCCGGTGGCACAGGGGGCAGTGAAATGAGCCGCAGGCGCAATCGCGAGACGCCAGAGATGGCGATCAGCGAATACGAGCTCAGCTCGATGACCAGCGAACTGAACATGCTGCACAACGAGACGTTCCCGAGCGTGCACAAGGAACTGGACGAGTTCTCCGCGAACCTGGCAGAGATCAGCCGCAAGCCCGCGGGACGGCGCAGCTTCCTGATGGGGATGGGTGGCGTGGCCATCCTCGGCACCGCCGCGGCCTGCTCCAGTTCGAACGACAAGAAGACGGCCGCTGGAGGCGGCACGACCTCGGCGCCCAGTTCGGCCGCCGGCGGCGTCTACACCGGTGATCTGAAGGTGGTCGCACTCGCGGCTGCCTTGGAGAACCTGGCCGTCACCGCGTATCAGGGTGCGCTCACGAAGGCCGGAAAGGGCGAGCTCGGCAAGGTCCCTCCGGCAGTCGCCACCTTCATCACGACGGCAATGAAGCAGCACCAGGATCACTCCGACGCATGGAACAGCGTGTTGAAGAAGGCCAACAAGCCGGCCATCAGCGGTGCGCCGTTGACAATCACCGCGGGTCAGGTCGCCATGCTCAACGCGGCCAAATCCGTCCCGGACGTGGCCAAGTTGGCACTCGCGCTGGAGAACGCCGCAGCCGAGACGTACACCTTCGCAGCGATCAATGTGACCGACGCCGGCGGCATCATGACGGCGGCGACGATCCAGCCGGTCGAGACCATGCACGCGGCGATCCTCAGCTTCGTGCTCGGCGAGTACCCGGTGCCGGTGTCGTTCATCGGCACGAGCAACGCCGTCCAGCCGTCCGCGCTGACGGCATAACCGAAGGAGTGCACGTGTCACGAGTGAGCCGGACACACCCGTCCCGGCTGCTGGTAGGGGTAAGCACCTTGCTGGCCGTCGTGGCTCTCACGTCCGCGTGTGGCCCTGAGCCGAAGAAGGCCGGGGGCGGAGGCAAATCAGCCTCCGCCTCCGGCTCGACCACCGTGCACGTGAAGAACTTTTCCTTCGACCCACAGAACCTCACGGTGACCAAGGGCACCAAGGTCACCTGGACGTTCGACGACTCCACAGACCACAACGTGGCGGCCGGCGACAAGACGTTCAAGTCCAAGGACCTGAAGAGCGGCGGCAGCTACTCGTTCACCTTCAACACAGCGGGCAAGTACGACTACATCTGCACCATCCACCAGTACATGACTGGTTCCGTCACGGTGCAGTAGCCGCACGACAACAAGGGCGGGCCCGGCAGACAAGCATTGTCCAGGCCCGCCTTTGTGCTGTGCGGGCTCAGCCTTCGACTTGGACGGAGTCGGTCTCTGCCCGGCCAGCGGCGTCGCGCATCTCGAACGCGTCCGAGGCCCACTCGCCCAGTTCGTGCGTGACCTCGCGCACGGCACCGGTGATGATCGTCGCGATGCGCCCGACGTGCGCTGCCCCCGACTCGGTGAGCACCTGCAGCGTGTCCTTGCCGATCTCCAGCTTGCCGACCATGCGTGTGTCCTCGCCTCGGGGTGCCGTCACGCGGCCACCGGAACCTTCTTGGGAACAACCGTAACCGCGGGCGGGGTGTCCTTCTGGCCGCGCGTGCCGAACGGCAATGCCAGCCGGAAGATCTTGGCCCAGGTCGAGCCGATCTGCTTCGAGAAACGGCCGGTGTTGTAGGGCAGTCCGTACTTCTCGCAGAGGGCTTGCACCTCGGCCGCGATCTGCGGATAGCGCCGGGCCGGGATGTCCGGGAACAGGTGGTGCTCGATCTGGTGCGACAGATTGCCCGACAGGACGTGGAACAACTTGCTGCCGGTGATGTTGGCCGAGCCCATCATCTGCCGCACGTACCAGGCGCCGCGGCTCTCGTCGGCGGTCTCCTCCTCGGTGAACGTCGCGACGCCGCTCGGGAAATGGCCGCAGAAGATGATCGAGTAGGCCCAGACGTTGCGCACGAGGTTGGCGGTGGCGTTGCCCGCGAGCGTCGACACGAACAGCGGACCGGTGAGCGCCGGGAACAGGACGTAATCCTTCAGCGTCTGTTTGCCGATCTTGCGCCAGATACCGTTCAAGAGTGCCGTGTTCTCCGACATCTTGCGCCTGCCGGTGACCAGATTCTCGGCCTCGAGGTCGTGCAGCGCGACGCCGTACTGGAAGAACGTCATCAACGCGAACGCGTAGACCGGGTTGCCCAGGTAGTACGGGTTCCATTTCTGCGACTCGTCCATACGCAGGAGGCCGTAGCCGATGTCGCGGTCCTTGCCGAGGATGTTCGTGTAGGTGTGGTGCATGTAGTTGTGCGAGTGGCGCCATTGGTCACTCGGGCAGGCGGTGTCCCACTCGAACATCTTGGAATTCAGGGCCGGGTCACGCATCCAGTCGTACTGGCCGTGCATGACGTTGTGGCCGATCTCCATGTTGTCGAGGATCTTCGACAGCGAGAGCGCCGCGACGCCGGCCAGCCAGAACGGCGGCAGGAAGCCAAGGTAGAACGAAGCCCGACCAGCGACCTCCAGCGCCCGCTGGGCCTTGATGACGTTGTAGATGTAGTCGCGGTCTTCCTGGCCGAGGTCGCCGACGACGCGCTGCTTGAGCGCGTCCAGTTCGCGGCCGAGCTCGTCGATCTGTTCTGTCGTCAGGGTGACAGTTGCACTAGTCATGGTGGATTCTCCTGGTCTCAGGGTTCACAGGTCGAGTGCGACGTCGCCGACGGGGACCGAGATGCACAGCTGGATCTCGGTGTCGGGGTCAGCGTCGATGGCGCCCGTGCGGATGTTGCGGGTGCAGCCGGACGTCTTGATCTGGGTGCAGGAAAAGCAGATGCCCATGCGGCAGCCGTACGCGGGGGTGAGCCCGGCGGCCTCGGCCTGCTCCAGCAGCGTGGCACCACTGTTGTCGGCGCTGCGGCCAGTGCGGTCGAAGCTCACAGCACCGGTGCTATCCCTGTCGGCGACGATCGGGGCCGGCGCGAAGTCCTCGAAGTGCAGCCGGTTGATCAGGCCGCGCTCGGCATAGAGCGAGCGGACCGACGCCATCAGGCCGGGTGGCCCGCAGAGGAACGTCTCGGCATCGGCGTGCCACGGGGCTACGGCCTCGAGGTGTTCCTGGCCGAAGTAGCCGTGCAGGTCCCCGCCGTCGGCTTGATCGGTGTAGGCGAGGACGAGTCGGACGTTGTCGTGCTGTGCTGCGAGGGCGACCAGTTCGTCGCGGTAGGCGATGTCCTGCTCGGTGTAGCCGTAGTGCAGGAACGTGACCTGGCCGGCGTAGCCCTCGTCGCATAGCGTGCGCAGCATCGACAGGACCGGGGTGATCCCGCTGCCGCCGCTGATGAACAGCACGTGGCCCGGACGCTCCTGCGGTAGCTGGAAGGTCCCGGCTGCCTGGGCCAGGCCGACGACCAGACCGGGCGCGGCGTTCGCGTGCAGGAACTGCGACACGATGCCGTCCGGGTGCGCTTTGATCGTCAGTTCGATACGGCCGTCGTCGCGGTATTGCGAGCACGCTGGCGAGTAGCACCGGGTGCGGCGCACACCGTCGATCTCGACGGTGACCTGCACGAACTGGCCGGCCTGGAAGCCGCGCCACTGGCGGGTGGGCCGCAGGGTCAGGGTCACCGTGTCAGCCGTCGACCGGTGGACCTCGGTGACCTCGGCGCGCAGGTCGCGCACCGTCAGCATGGGGTTGACCAGTTCGAGGTAGCGGTCGACGCCGTGCGGGGTCGCCAGCGCCTCGAACAGCCCGAGGGGCGAGAACCGCCACCGGGTCGGGCGGGTAGGTGCCACAGCGGTCATCACTGCCTCCTTCACGGGTTTGTGTCGAACATATTTCAGTGAACATTCGTTCACTGACTAGTGAACCCGGCTCAGCACCCCGACGTCAACATGGGTGCGTGTGACCTCGGGGACATGGTGACGCCCATTACTCCGGTGGACGCGCGTACTCTCGTATCCGTGAGCGAGGCAGTGATCCGTACGGCGAGTCGCGCAGAACGCAAGGAACGCACCCGCCAGAACCTGCTCGACGTGACCCTCAAACTGATCGGCAAGCGGAGCCTGGCCAGCATCAGCCTGCGGGAGGTTGCGCGAGAGGCGGGCATCGTCCCCACCGCCTTCTACCGGCATTTCGAGTCCATCGACGCGCTCGGCGTCGAACTGGTCGACGAGAGCATGCGGCCGCTGCGCCAGATGATCCGCGATACCCGCCGTGGCGCCACCGCAAAGGGCGACATCATCCGCGGCACCGTCGACATCCTGGGCCGGCAGGTGCGCGACAACCCCGACCAGTTCCGCTTCCTCAGCCGGGAGCGCTACGGCGGCGTGACCGCGGTACGCCGGGCCATCGCTACCGAGCTACGACTGTTCACCAGCGAGCTGACCATCGACCTGGCTCGGATGACGGCCGGTTACGACTGGACGTCGGACGACCTGGAGATGACGGCCGACCTGATGGTGTCGGCCATGTTGGCGACGGTGATGGAGTTGCTCGAGATCGACAAGCGGCACCCGGAGGACGAGCAGGTCATCCTGGAGCGGGCCGAGCGCCAGTTGCGGCTGATCGCTCTCGGTATGAGCGTCTGGCGCAGCGCGCGCTAGCTGTCCACCTGCGGCAGGCCGGCGGCCACCTCGTCGACGATGCCGGCCAGGGTGGCGTCCAGCTCGGTGACTCCCCCGGCGCTGTGCGTCGAGAGCTCGACGTCGACCCAACGCCAGCGCAGCGCCAGGTCCGGATGGTGGTCCAGCGACTCGCACTGCGGGGCGAGCTGGTTGATGAACTCGACCGCGGTGGGGAAATCGGCGAATTCGATCGAGCGGGACAGCTTTTCCGTGCTCCCTGTCCAGCCTGCGTGCAGCGACGCCAGCCGCGCCTCGATGTCGTCCTGGCTCAGCGGTTCCCGCGCCATGAGCACCTCCCGTCTCAGTGGTGGTCCAGCCCACCGTATCGAGGCCGTATAGCCTCAGCTCTCGTGACGGATTGCTTGGTATGGATCGACTGCGAGATGACCGGGCTCGACCTGCGCCGGGACGCGCTGATCGAGGTGGCCGCGCTCGTCACCGATGCCGACCTGAACCTTCTCGACCCCGGCCTGGACGTGGTCATCCACACCTCCGACGACGTGCTGGACACGATGGTGCCCTACGTGCGCGACATGCACGCTTCATCAGGCCTTACTGACCAGGTCCGGGCCTCGACGGTCACCCTGGGCGAGGCCGAGACGATGGTGCTCGACTACATCAAGAAGTACGTCCCGGAGCCGAAGTCCACGCCCCTTTGCGGCAACTCGATCGCCACCGACCGCGGCTTCCTGGCCCGCGACATGCCGGGCCTGGACGAGCACCTGCACTACCGGATGATCGATGTCTCGTCGATCAAGGAACTGGCCAAACGGTGGTATCCCAGGGTCTACCAGTCCCAACCCGCCAAGGGGTTGGCGCACCGGGCGCTGGCCGACATCTACGAGAGCGTGCAGGAGCTGGCGTTCTACCGGCAGACGCTGTTCGTGCCGCAGCCGGGACCCTCGCTCGACGAGGCGCGCGTCGCCGCCAACGCGATTCTCAACCCGCTGGGCGGGCAGGTAGACTGACGCGGCTCGGCGAGTGATCGCCGGACATGGTGGGTGTAGCTCAGCTGGTAGAGCGCCGCGTTGTGGTCGCGGATGTCGCGGGTTCAAGTCCCGTCACTCACCCCAACTTTTCGGTATATCGGCGCAAGCAGGGTGAACCGCGGCGGGGACGGCGACGACAGCACGAGCCGACCCCCCTCGGATTCGGCCAGGCGCCGCGCCAGCGCGAGCCCGATGCCACTGCCGCCCGCGCCCGCGGACCGGCGGCGGAAGAGCTCCCGCGGGTCTGCCTCGATCGGCGGCCCCTCGTCGGAGACCTCGATCGCGAGCGCGCTCTCGGCCGCGCGTGCCGTGACGGTCACGGCGCCTCGACCGTGCCGCAGCGTGTTCTCGATCAATACGTCGAGGATCTGCTCCGCCGCCGCGGAGGAAATGCCTGTCGGCGGCAGCGCGGGTTCGACGCTGAAGCGAAGCGGGCGGTTTGCCGCAGCCAGCGGTCCGTGCCACCGCGCGCGGACGCCGCGCAGGAATTCGTCCACGTCGAGAACGCGATTCTCAACCGGAGCGTCGCGGGCCAATGCGAGCAGATCGGTGACCGTGCTCTCCAACCGCTCCGCGGCGACCAACGCGTCGCGCATTGCCGCGCGCAGGTCCGTGCCGGGCGTCGCCAACGCCGCCTCCAGGCCGAGCTGCAGCCCGGTGAGCGGAGTGCGCAACTGGTGCGAGGCATCCGCCGAGAACGCCCGCTCCCGCTCGACGAGCGAACCCAATCGCTCGGCGGTGCGATCGAGGGCGGTACTGACCGTGTCGATCTCCGGGATACCGACCGGACTGGTCCGAACGCTGAAGTCCCCGCCGCCCAGCCGTTCCGCGACGACGCTCAGCCGCTCGAGCGGACGGGCCAGGCGGCGGGCCTGGCGGCGGGCGAGCAGCCAGGAAATCGCGACCGCAGCGGCCGCGAGCCCGAGCATCGCCAGCCAGCTCTCCCCGATTCGCCGATACACCTGGCCGCGGTCGGCGGTGACGAGCACGGCGCCGGTGACCGCGTCGCCATCCGAAACCGGCACGGCGACGGCGGTCCGGCTGCCGACATCGCCGGAGGCGACCGAGCCACGTAAGGCCCGGCTGACGAGGTCGTCTGCTCGACCGGGACCTGGCCCGGCCAGCCGGATACCGGACCGGTCGTAGACGCTCACCTGGGTGCCGGACTCCGGTTGCGGCACGCCCGACGGCACTCGGGCCCGGCTCAGGTCACCGGAGATGGCGAGTGCCGTCGTGTCGGCTGTGCGCTCGAGTTCGTTGTGCTCGTCGCTGATGAAGTAGCGGGCCGCGGCCACCGCGAGCGGGACCCCGAACAGGCAGGTGGCAAGCACCGCGGCGAGCACGGTGAGTCCGACGATCCGCCTGCGCACAGCTGTCCTCCGTTCCGCTCCGGCGAGCACCCAGTGTGCCGGGCGCGCGAGCCAGCCGACCCAGTTCTTGCCAAGCGTTAACCCTGGCCGAACTGTCAGCTATCCCGCCCCTGCCTAGCGTCGACCTCGACCGGAGCTTGCCATCCGGTGCGTCTCGACGAAGGACAACCATGACCCAGTTGAAGCGAAATACCTGGATCGCCGCCCTGTGCATACCCGTCATCCTCCTGGCGGGCGCGTGCAGCAGCGGGTCGAAGAAGTCGTCGGGAGGGCAGACGACGGCGGCAGCCAGCAACGCACCCAGCGGGCGTGCCACCGAGTCCGCGCCGCCCAGCGACATCCCCGACAACCAGGCGTTCGTCACCTATGCCGCGCCCAACAAGGCGTTCTCGGTCAAGGTGCCCGAGGGCTGGGCGATGACCACAGCCGGTCAGGCGGTCCTGTTCACGGACAAGTACAACAGCATCCGCATCGAATCCCACCCGGCCGGGACGCAGCCGACCGTCGACTCGGCGCGCGCCAGCGAACTGCCGGCCGTCAAGGCGGCGGCACAGGGATACACGCCGGGCAGTGAGAAGGCAGTGCAGCGCAAGGGCGGTCCGGTCATCATGCTCACCTATCGCGCCGACTCCGCGCCGAACCCGGTCACCAACAAGGTCGCGGTCGAGGCGGTCGAGCGCTACGAGTTCTGGCGCAATGGCACCGAGGTCGTCCTCACCCTGTCCGCTCCGGTGGGCTCGGACAACGTCGACCCGTGGCTGAAGGTCACCGACTCCTTCGCGTGGACGCCATGACCGCGCTCGCCGACCGACCCGCGGCCGTCGATGCCCGCTCGCTCTACCGTTTCTTCCGAGCCGGCGAGGAGGAGACGCTGGCCCTGCAAGGGGTCAGCCTCTGCCTCGAGCCCGGCGAGTTCGTGGCCGTCGTCGGCCCCTCCGGGTCGGGCAAGTCGACGCTGCTCGCCTGTCTGGCCGGCACCGACGAGCCCGACGGCGGCACGGTGCGCATCGGCGGCGAGCGGCTGAGCCATCAGGCCGAGCCGACCCGAGCCCGGCTGCGAGCGCGACGGGTTGGCCTGCTGTTTCAGAGCGGCAACCTGCTCCCGCACTTGACGCTTGCCCAGAACGTTTCGCTGGACCAGCGCCTGGCCCGACATGCCCAGCGGACGGCGATTGAATCGCTGCTCACGTCGCTCGGCATTGCTGGCCGCGCCCGAGCGTATCCGAGCCAATTGTCCGGCGGCGAGCTCGCCCGGGGCGGCCTGGCTGTAGCGCTGGCCAACGATCCAGTCGTGCTGTTGGCCGACGAGCCCACGGGAGAGCTCGATCTGGGCACCGAACGGGCCGTGCTGGACCTGCTGAGCGCGCGGACCCGCGACGGCGTCGCGGTGATCGTCGCCAGCCACAGCCCTGCCGTTGCCGCAGCCGCCGACCGAGTCGTCACCCTGGCAGATGGGCGGGTAGTTCAATCATGAGAGGCCAGCTCAGCCCCGGCACGATCGAGATCGAGCGCGATTCGGCCCTCGTCGCGTGCGTCGACGTCGCGCGGACCTACGGAACGGGACCGGCTGCCGTGGTCGCCGTGTACGGCGTCACCTGCACGGTGCGACCGGGCAACCGCATCGCGTTGACCGGGCCGTCGGGCTCAGGCAAGTCGACACTGCTGCACCTGATGGCCGGGCTCGACACCCCTACCTCCGGCACGCTGAGCTGGCCGGCCCTCGACGGCCATCCGCTTGGCCATCCCGGCCGCGTCGGCGTGATCTTTCAGGGCCCCAGCCTGCTGCCAGCCCTGGACGTCACCGAAAACGTCGCGCTTCTCCTGCTGCTCGCCGACACGCCCGAGAAAGAGGCAACCCAGCGAGCCCGCGCGGCGCTCGAGCGCCTCGCGATCGCCGACCTCGCGAACAAACTGCCCGAACAACTCTCCGGCGGCCAGGCGCAGCGTGTCGCCGTCGCGCGCGTGCTCGCGGCCCGGCCGACCCTGATCCTCGCCGACGAGCCCACCGGCCAACTCGACCACGAAGCCGGCGGGCTGGTGATGGACGTGCTGCTACAGGCCAGCGAGGAACTCGGAGCTGCGCTCGTGGTGTCGACCCATGATCCCTTGATCGCTGACCGGCTGCCGGTGCGGTGGACGATGCGTGACGGCCGCATGGATGATGCCGCGTCGACCGGCGGTGCCTCATGATCGGCATCTGGCTGGTCGGACTGCTGAGGCGGCGCCCAGCCCGCCTCGCCGGCGCAGCGCTCGGGATCGCGATCGCGGTGGCGCTGCTCGCCTCGCTCGGTTCGTTCCTGGCCCACTCGAAGGCCACCATGACCAAGCGAGCGGTGCAAGGCGTCGCCGTCGACTGGCAGGTCCAGGTCCAGCCCGGCGCCGACCCGGCGGCGGTCGACCGCCTCGTCACCGGTAGCGCTGGCGTGCAGGCTGCACTACCGGTCGGCTTCGGCCAGACCAGCGGCCTCGCCACGACGACCGGCGGCAGCACTCAGACAACTGGACCCGGCGTCGTCCTCGGCCTCCCGGCCAATTACCGGACGACGTTCCCGCAAATGATCCGCTCTCTCACTGGCACGGACAACGGCGTGTTGGTCTTTCAGCAGACCGCGTCCAACCTGCACGCGGCACCCGGTGACACGGTCAGCATCGGCCGGGCCGGCCTACCGCCGGTGCGGGTCCTCGTTTCCGGCGTCGTAGACCTGCCGCAGGTCGACTCGCTGTTCCAGAAGGTCGGCGCACCGGTAGGCGCACAGCGCACCGCGCCGCCCGACAACGTCGTGCTGCTCCCATCACCGCTCTGGCACCAGGTCTTCGATCCGCTGGCAAAGACGCGGCCAGACCTGATCACCACGCAGATTCATGCGCTGCGCGACCACGCGCTGCCAGCCGACCCGGCGCAGGCGTACACCGCGGTCACCGCCGCAGCCCACAACCTCGAGGCGCACAGTGCCGGCGCGGCAGTCGTCGGCGACAACGTCGGCGCGGCCCTGGGCGCAGCACGCGGCGATGCCGCCTACGCCCAGGTCCTGTTCCTCTTCCTCGGCCTCCCGGGCGCGATTCTGGCCGGCTTGCTGACGGCGACGATCGCCTCCGCAGGGGCGACTCGACGGCAGGCCGAGCAGGCGCTGCTGCGCGCTCGCGGCGCGTCGGCCAGGCAGTTGCTGCGCTTGGCTGCCGCCGAGGCGGCTGTGATCGGGGGACTCGGCGCCGTCCTCGGTCTCATCGCCGCGGCCGTGGTGGGCCGCGTCGCGTTCGGGACCGCACGCTTCGGCACGACAACCGCCACCGCCGTCGGATGGGCGGCGATTGCGGCCGGGATCGGTCTGGCCATCGCCGCGGCGTCCGTGCTCGTACCGGCTCGTCGCGATCTGCGCGAGCGCACGGTCGCGTCCGGACGGCAGACGATCGGCACACAGCACTACCCCTGGTGGGCGCGCGTCGGTCTGGACATCGGGCTGCTCGTGGTCGCGTACCTCGTCTTCTCCGCGACGAGTCGCAACGGCTACCAGTTGGTGCTCGCGCCAGAGGGAGTGCCGACGATCTCGGTGTCCTACTGGGCCTTGGCCGCGCCTGCACTGCTCTGGGTCGGGGCCGGCCTGCTGGCCTGGCGCCTCTCCGACCTGCTGCTCGGCCGGGGTCTGCCGGTCTTGCGCCGACTGCTGCGGCCGCTCACCGGCCGGCTGGCCGGGCCGGTCGCCGGCGGGATGTCGCGACAGCGTCGACCCCTCGCCCGGGCGATCGTGCTGCTCGCGCTCGCCCTGTCGTTCGCAGCGTCGACGGCAACGTTCAACGCCACCTACCACCAGCAGGCCGAGGCCGACGCGCAGCTGAGCAACGGCGCCGACGTCACCGTCACGGTTGCCGCCGGAAGTACGGTGCACCCGACGGCGGCGGCGCAGCTCTCGGGCGTCAACGGCGTGCGCGCGGTCGAACCGCTCCAGCACAGGTTCGCGTATATCGGCAGTGACCTGCAGGATCTCTTCGGCGTGCGTCCGGACCACATCCGCAACGCAACGGCATTGCAGGACGCCTACTTCAAAGGCGGCTCGGCAGCCTCGCTCATGCAGACGCTGGCGACCAAGCCCAATTCGATCCTGGTGTCCGCAGAGACGGTGAAGGACTACCAACTGCAAAAGGGCGACCTCATCAAGCTGCGCCTGATCGACTCACGAACCAAGCAGCCGCGCCTGGTGTCATTCCACTACGTCGGCGTCGTCACCGAGTTCCCGACCGCGCCGAAGGACAGTTTCTTCGTGGCCAACGCGAACTACGTGGCGCAGCAGACGGGCACTGACGCCGTCGGGGCGTTCCTGGTGGACACCGGCGGGAAGCACACGACAGCGGTCGTGAACCGCATCCAGTCGCTGCTCGGGCCGACGGCCACCGTCACCGACATCGCGACGGTGCGCAAGAGCGTTGGCTCCAGCCTGACGTCGGTCGATCTGGCCGGGCTCACTCGCGTCGAGTTGACGTTCGCGCTGCTGCTGGCCGCTGCAGCCGGGGGGCTGGTGCTCGCACTCGGGCTGACCGAGCGGCGCCGCAGCTTCGCCATCGCGACCGCCCTCGGAGCCAAGTCCCGTCACCTGCGCGGCATGATCCACAGCGAGGCCGTAGTGCTGGCCGTGCTCGGTCTCGCCGCCGGTGGCGTGATCGGATGGCTGCTGTCCGAGATGTTGGTCAAGGTGCTCACCGGCGTCTTCGACCCGCCGCCATCGGTCATCGCCGTGCCGTGGGTGTACCTGGGCGGCGTAGTCGGCAGCACGGTCGCAGCCTTCGCGGTGGCCAGCATTGCAGCGGTCCGGGCGGCCAGACGGCCAGCGATCAGCGTGTTGCGGGATCTGTAGTCGACCCGTCCAACCGGTAGCCACGCCCGCGCAGGGTCACGATCTCCGGCGCGGGCGTGCCGCACTCGCGGGCGGTGTCCGCGAGCCTGCGGCGCAGCGCTGACAGGTGCACATCGAGGGTCTTGGTCGAGCCGAACCAGTGTTCGTCCCACACGTCGCTCATCAAATCCGTGCGGCTCACGGCCGCACCTGCGGCGGAGGCCAGCCGGGCCAGCAGGTCGAACTCCTTGGCGCGCAGGCTGATCTCGCGACCGGCCAGGCGCACCCGCCGCGCCGCCGTATCGACCTCGAGGTCACCGACGCGGTACACGACGGCATCGCTGGCACCGACCGCACCACGTCGTAGGTGCGCTTGCACGCGCGCCATCAGTTCGGCCAGCCGAAACGGCTTGGTGAGGTAGTCATCGGCCCCGGCATCCAGGCCGAGCACGACGTCGATCTCCTCGTCACGCGCGGTCAGGATCACGACGACACATCGCGGTTGATCAGCGCGGATTCGCCGGCACACGTCGGTACCGTCCAGGTCGGGAAGACCGAGGTCGACCAGGGCGAGTTCGAACGTGCTGTCGCGAATCGCGTCCAGTCCTTCGCGGCCGGTTTGCGCCCACGTCACCTCGTGCCCATTGCCGCTCAGCCCGGTGCGCACCGCGCCGCCGATGGCGACGTGGTCCTCGACGACAAGCACTCGCGCCATGGAATGACCCTAGAGCCCGTCACTGTGCGGTCGGCCCCGAGCCTCGGCGCGGGCCTCGACCGTGATCGCGGGCATGCCGGTGGGTAGGACGTCGGCGTGTCTACTGTCCCGTCCTCGATGCTCGAGGACGTACGCCCCGCGTCGGCCGGACCAGCGCCGCGCTGGGCGAGCCGGATAGGACTCACTGTGCTGTTCGCGGTGGTGTTGCTCGGGGCGTTGGGTGTCTTCGGCGTGCACTCGCGAACGGCGAGCCACTCCAGCAACGGCTACACGCTCACGGTCACGTATCCACAGGTGGCGCGAGCGGGCCTGGACGTGCCGTGGCGGGCCCGCGTGCATCGCGACGGCGGCGTGAATTCCGATATCACCCTCGCGGTGAGTTCTGACTACTTCCGCATGTTCGAGACGCAGGGCTTCTACCCGAACCCGGACAGCTCCACCAACGACGGCACCTACGTGTACCTGCGATTCACCAACCTCGTGCAGGGCCGCGACTTCCTGCTCGAGTACGACGCCTACATCCAGCCGGGCAGCCAGATTGGCAAGTCCGGAACGGTCCTGCTGCTCGTCGGCGGCCACGAGGTGGACCGCACCTCGTTCCACACCTGGCTGGTGCCATAAATGGAGATCGTCTACCGGGCAACGTTCATTTTCGCCTTCCTATGGTTCGTGACCCGCGTCACGGGCCGATCGACGCTCGGCGAACTCAGCACTTTCCAGCTGCTTCTCTACGTCACGATGGGTGACCTCGTCCAGCAGGGCGTGACGCAGCAGGACTACTCGGTGACCTCCGCAGTCCTTGCCGTCGGGGTCTTCTCGCTGCTGACCGTTGCCCTGTCGTGGCTGAACGCCAGATCACGGCGCGTCCGGCCCATCACCACCGGCGTACCGCAGGTAATTGTCGAGGACGGGGACCCGATCATGGCCACCCTTCGCTCCGAACGTATCTCGATAGACGACCTGATGAGCGCCGCCCGGGAAGAGGGCATCGAGCGTTTCGACGACATCCGTATCGCGGTACTGGAGACCAACGGCCGCATCTCGTTCTTCACCCACGACCACGCCGCCGACGGAGCGCCGGAGACGCCTAACGCGGGCTAGCCGGCGCCGGAACCGACCCTGAGTGACGCCCCCGGCGGGTCGATTCTGACCAGGGCCGACATGCTAAAGTTTTGTCTCGGCCCGCCTTGGTGGGCCGGTTGTATGTGAGGCGCCGCTAGCTCAACTGGCAGAGCAGCTGACTCTTAATCAGCGGGTTCGGGGTTCGAGTCCCTGGCGGCGCACCATCGGAAACCCCGGATTTACTGGCCTGTAGCCGTCTCCTATGATCTTGATATCTTGTTCAACTTTGGTTTAGTCCGCATAAAGTCCGCATGATCTTGAGCGGCGGTCCGCGCTGCGTCCATCGCGTCGGCGATCTCATCCAGTTGATCATCGAACAGGTGTCCGTACAGGTCCAAGGTCATGGTTGCCGACTTGTGGCCCAACATCGTCTGGACGACCTTCACGTTCGCGCCCGACGCGATCGCCAAGCTGGCCGCCGTATGACGAAGCGCGTGCGGCGTCAGGCCATCGAGGCCGGCGGCGCGGACGGCCGGATCGAAGACGTTCCGGCGGAAGTTGCGCAGGTGCAGCACCCCGCCCCGATCAGCAGCGAAGACGAAGTCGTCCGACTGCTTGGAGGCGACGTGTTGTGCCAGTTCCTCGACGAGGAATCGCGGCACCGGCACCGATCGTTGTTGGTGGTTCTTGGGAGTGCCGAACACGGCGCGGCCGCTGACGTCCGCGACGGCATCTGAGATCGAGGCGCGGCGCCGGAGCAGATCGAGATTGCGCACCCGCAGCGCTGCCATCTCGCCG